>MGOK01000117.1:91891-91976 GCA_001795335.1 Chloroflexi bacterium RBG_19FT_COMBO_55_16 | reverse complement strand
CTGCCCCGACCTGGATTACCTGGAACGGGCTTACGATGAAGCCAAGTACGGGAGTTTTTCACGGCAACCGTATCTGGATATTGCC
>MGOK01000117.1:91706-91860 GCA_001795335.1 Chloroflexi bacterium RBG_19FT_COMBO_55_16 | reverse complement strand
CACCCGGAAAGCACTTGATGTTAATCAATATACAATATGCCCCTTATCACCTGGCAGAGGGAGATTGGGCCCAGCAGCAGGAGGCGTTAGGAAAAGCCGTGATCGAGGCCTTGGAAGCGTACGCGCCGGGCATCCGAGACTTGATAATTCATTC
>MGOK01000117.1:75927-91652 GCA_001795335.1 Chloroflexi bacterium RBG_19FT_COMBO_55_16 | reverse complement strand
CATTTTTCACGGCCAGATGGGGTTGGACCAGCTGTTGTTCATGCGCCCAGTCCCCGGTTATGGGCGGTATCGAACACCAATTGAGAATCTCTTTCTGTGCGGCGCGGGCACGCATCCGGGTGGGGGGGTAACGGGTGCCCCGGGGTATAATGCAGCACGGGAGGTGATCAGAGATTTGAAGAGTAGACGGGATGACAGGTAAACAAGCAGATAGAGAATATTGAAAATGGAGAACTGTTTTTCAGGCAAAGGAGAGAGAGAAGATGGCTGAGACGGCTGATGCGATCATCATTGGGGGAGGCGTGCATGGGGCCAGTCTGGCGTTTCATCTGGCGCAACGAGGGTTAAAGTCAGTGGTATTGGAGCGCAGGTTTATCGCTTCAGGAGCAACAGGCCGCTCGAGTGGTCTGGTGCGGATGCATTATGACCTGGAACCGGAATCGCGATTAGCTTGGGAGTCGTTCCAATATTTCCGAAACTGGGCAGAAATGGTCGGTGGAGAGTGTGGCTTTACCCGTACTGGCTTTTTACAATTTGTCAGACCGCAGTACATCGACCAGCTAAGAGCGAATGTGACCATGCACCAACGCATCGGGATTCCATCGCTTGTGATCACTGCAGACGATGTCCATCGATTAGCGCCCGCCTTCAAGACGGACGACTTCGAATACGCAGCCTATGAGCCCGAATCTGGTTATGCCGACCCGAGTAGCACGACTCAGGCTCTCCTGGAACCTGCCCGACAGCGCGGAGCGCGCCTGGTGCAGGATTGCGAGGTGCTCGGGATGCAAATCAAAGGCGATCGGGTAATTGGAGTGCGGACCAGCCGGGGGGAGTTTTTTTCACAGGTTGTAGTAAACGCCGCTGGGGCATGGGCCGCGCAGATTGGGCAGATGGCTGGGTTGGACTTGCCTCTTACCACCTGGCAGCATGACACCATGTTTATTCGGCGGCCGAAGGATTTGGGGCATACCCACCCGACGGTGATTGATTTTCCAAATGAAATGTACTTTCGGCCCGAAACCGGCGGCCTGACCCTGGTTGGGCTGGAAGACGCCAATCCAATCGGTGAATCCCCGGAAGGGGACACTGACCACGCCAAACCAGGCTTCGTTGAACGGGCTATTGAGCGGATCTGCAAGCGGATTCCTGGGATGGACCGGGGATCGTTACATAGCGCGCACGGTGGCTATGATGGCATCACGCCAGATCAGCGGGCGATTCTTGGGCAGAGCGGTCTGGAAGGTTTTTACCTGGCCTGTGGTTTCAGCGGGACAGGTTTTAAGATCGCCCCGGCTGTAGGCGCTTGTCTGGCGGAGCTGATCGTGGATGGGCAGGCTAAGACGGTCGATATTGTCCCCTTCCAATTGGAGCGTTTTTCCGAAGGAAAATTGCTCACTGGCAAGCACTCCTACGAAAATATCTGGCATTAGAGGAAATCTGGGAGCGGGATGCCTCAGGACCAAACGCTGGCAAGCGCCGGGCGAATCAGGGCCGACCTGACCTTGCTGCTCGTCTCCCTGATCTGGGGCAGCGCCTTTGTTGCCCAACGCGTCGCAGCGACGCACATGGATATTTACTTATTTAATGGGACGCGTTTTTTACTAGGCGCGCTGGTGCTTTTGCCTCTGGAATGGCGCACAAGGCGACTGAATGATGTAGAACGCAGCCTGGATCAGCGAACGTTGCTGGGAGTGATATTAGCCGGGACGGTACTGTTTGTTGGGGCGAGTCTCCAGACACTTGGGATGCGCTTTACTACGGCTGGTAATGCTGGTTTTATCACCGGTTTATATGTGGTTCTGGTACCAATCCTGCTCGCGTTGGGGTGGAGGCAATGGCCTCGCCCAGCTGTGCTGGTTGCAGCCGGGTTGGCAGCTGTGGGGATGTTTCTATTAAGTACAGGAGGACACCTGCGGCTCGCCCCTGGGGATGGATTAGAGTTCATGGGTGCGGTGCTTTGGGCTTTTCACGTCATCCTGGTCAGCTTCTTGGTGCAACGAGGGCCTGTTTTACGCATCGCTATCGGCCAAAACCTGGTCTGTGGGCTGCTGAGCTTAATGGTGCTCTCTGCGACTTCCCAAGGAGACGCCTGGCGAGGATGGGCTGACTCATGGTGGACGGTGGTTTACACTGGAGTGCTATCCATCGGAGTTGGATATACCTTGCAGCTGGTAGGACAAAAACAAGCCTCTCCGTCCGATGCAGCGATTATTTTAAGCGCTGAGGCGGTGTTTGCAGCATTCTTCGGCTGGTTATTATTGAATGAGCGCCTGACTGGGGTGCAGATCCTGGGTTGTGTCTTGATGGGAGCGGCAATGCTATTAGCGCAGCTGCCCAATCAACGTGCTAATTAATCCTAAGGGTGAAGCGTCGATTGGGGTGTTCAAATTGTACGGCTATCAAGCAATTCACTCAAGGCGATGAGCAAGGCATCGGTATCCGCCTGGTTGTTGTAAGCCTGGATTGAAACGCGGATCAGGGGGTGGGTATTCCAGCGATGCAGGGGTACTTCGATGCGGTATTCATTGTAAAAGCGTACCTCCAGCTCGTCGGTGTCAACCCCTGGCGGGAGCAAAGCAGCGAACATTTGGCCATACCATTCAGGCGAGTCTGGGCAGATGGCTGGGAGGCCAGTTAGAGAGTTGATTCGGGTGCGAGTGAGGCTGGCGAGGGCATGGCAGCGACGGCGCACGCTCGGCCAATCGTGTTGAGCCTGAAATTCGATAGCAGCGGGGACTGAGAGAAAAGCAGATAGATCGCGCGTTCCTTGCCATTCGTGATAATCGATGAATTGTGAAGGGCTGGGTTTCACGCTTTCGTAGCCCCAGCTGACTACCAGGGGAGCGAGCCGAGACTGGGCAGAGCGGCGGGCGAAGAGAAAACCTGCGCCCTTTGGTGCGCATAGCCATTTATGACAGGCTCCTGCATAAAAGTCAGCACCAATCGTGTTGAGATCGAGCTGAATTTGGCCCGGTGCATGCGCGCCGTCGACGATGGTCAGGATACCTGCTGTGCGGGCGCGATGGCAGATTTCCTCGACAGGGAAGACTAAAGCCGTGGGGCTGGTGATGTGACTGATGAATATCACGCGCGTTTGCTTCGATACACCTTGCCAAAACGTCTTGATAACGTCCTCCTGGCTAGTGATTGGTAGTGAGATAGGCTGTTGGATGTATTTAGCGCCTGTCTGGCGGCAGATGAAGCGCCAGGTACGATCCAGCGCCCCGTACTCGTGGTCGCTGGCCAGGATTTCATTGTCCGGGTGCAAATCCAGGCTGCGGGCGACCATATTAATTGCAGTGGTGGGATTGGAGAAAAAGACTACTTCATCGGATTCAATGCTCAAATACGCTGCCAGCCGGGTACGCGCGTCGGCCAGCAGTTCAGTGATGCGCCGCCCTAAGAATTCGACTGGCTGGCGTTCCAGTTCGCGCTGCCAGTTCTGGTAAACTTCAAACACCGGCTTCGGACAGGCGCCAAATGAGCCGTGGTTGAGGAAGATCACTTCAGGGTCGAGAAGGAAAAGATCTTTCATAGTACTTGTTGTTCATTGAAAAGTTAGTACATTCAGCATTATAATTCTCCTTACCATTGTCATTGGGGCGACATTCGATTTAAACCATGAAAGGAGAGTTAAAATGAGTAAGAAAATGCTCATGGCTGTGCTATTCGTGTTGTTAATGTCTTTATTGTTGACGACGGGTGTGGCTATGGCCAGGGAAGACCTGATCCGGGTTGAAGTGATCAACAAGTCTGAAGAAAGCGCTTCAATCAGCTTAATAGGAGAAACTGCTTTTTATTTCCTGACTATTCCAGCGGGCGAAACGAAATGGTTCACTGTGGAGAGGGATGTCTACCAGCGGACAACCTTTGCCTGCAGCGGATCGAACTCCGGCACTGTAGATCTGATGACCCATAAGCGCCTGATATTCACCCGCTGCTATGGCAACGCTCCGAATTGGGGCGAACCTGGGATGGAAAAAATCCATATCGATGATTCCCCAGCCGGAAAAAACTGGTTCTACAAATAGGAAACTGACACATTCCTAAATTCAACTTCCCGAAAGATCGTAACTTTCGGGAAGTTTGTTATTAAAGCTGTCCGGAGCTACCCCAGTTAGCAAAAAGCTGCTGGTAGGTTGGGTCGGCGTAGCGGGTTAATGAGAATGCCGGTGCGTAAGGAGGCAATGCGGACCCAGTTAAGTGGGCAGCAAGCAGCTCACCTGCTGCCAGGGAGGCCATTAATCCAAATCCGGATAAGGCGCCAATCACATACGCCCCTTCGACTGGCAATGGTCCGATCAAAGGACGGTTTTCCCTGGTCCTGGTATAGTAACCACCGTCGAGGGCTGGCCGGGGAGCCTTGCCGATATAGGTTCGTAAAGCTGGGATCATAGTCACCAAGCCGCGCAGGGCAATTTCTGGATAATCTAAATCCAGGGGTGGGGGCCAAACTGGTTCAACTATTTTGGTATTATATTCCCATAGCATTAATATGATTGGGCTATCGGCAGGACCTTCGGGGCGGGTGTGCACACCGGGTGGCAATTCATTCAGAAGCCAACGGGAATGATCTTCGCTAGACAGCAGCAGCTTTTCTTCGGGTGACCAAGAAAGCGTCTGTGGATCAGTCCAGATCAACAGGGGAGCTTCCCGAGGTATGGCTCCCAAGTGATCCTTGAAACCAACTTTATAGTGCAATTCGCAATATACCGGAAGATCGATCCCCAACATCTGGCTGACATTATTCAGATATGGGCCAGCCGCATTGACGAAATTTCGGACCTCAAGCCGGCTGGCATCATCCAGGTGAACAGCATTTACTCGTCCCGCCTGGATGTCGATCCCCGTGAGGCGGGCCTGGACCAGTCGCACCCCGTGCGCGCGTGCCTGTTCTAATAGATAAGCGCCCAGCTGCTGCGCGCTGAACCAGCCGGCGCGCCGCACATGCAGCGCGGCGACAACATTTTCAGATATATAAGGAAAGTGACAGCGGATTAAGGCAGGCTCGAGGAGCAGGTCGGCACCTGTGGGTTGGTTAGCGAATCCTTGAGGTTCGGGAGGCAGGTAAGCCGGATCGTCCGGGACTCCACGGTGAATCCGTAAGGGGCCGGCGCCTAGCCGGGAGGTTTCCTCGGCAGCAGTGATCATTTCTGGAATTCTAGCCTGAGTCGCAGTCAGATAGAGGTAACCGCGCCGGTTGAGGTGGAAGGCATTTCTGCTGGTGTGGGCCAGCTCTTCGAGGAGATCGATACTGCGATTCATCAAAGATACCATGGCGTTGCCTGGACCAGGCCACCAGTTGCGGTAGCATTCGGTGGATTTATCAGAGGTCAAGCTGAGGGGGGGGCGCTCATCAACCAGGATGATGTCTTCGATACCATGGCGCACAGCCAGGTGGTATGCAATGCTGATGCCTGCGATGCCAGCCCCGCAGATCAGGATAGGGGGGGTAGTCATTTCGTCAGGTACGCAGTGAGTTTAATCCTCTATTTCAACATAAATGCGCTTGTTGATCTTTCCTTTGCTCTTGTAATCTACGACGCGTATCCGTCCGACTTCAGCGGTGTTCTTAACATGAGTACCGCCGTCGGCCTGTAGATCCAGGCCTTGAATTTCGACTACTCGCACCTGCTGGATGCCTTCGGGCAGCAGGTTGATCTTGGTGCGAATTAAGTCAGGGATCTGGAAGGCGACTTCACGAGGTAGGATCTCCACCCTTACCGTTCGTGCATTGGTTACTTCCTGGTTAATAGCGGTTTCGATCGCCTGGACTAAATCTTTGTGCATGGTTTCAAATTCAAAATCCATCCGACCTGCCAGCGGATCCATGTCGCCGCCAGTCACGGAAGCGCCATAGCTGCGAAAAATCACGCCACACAGGATGTGCATAGCGGTATGCGTACGCATCAATTGGTAACGCCGGTCCCAATCTATTTGGCCATGAACAATGCTGTTGATTCCCGGTAACAGAACATCGCCCTCTAAGTAATGAGCCACATCGTCGCCGATTTTCCGGGCACGTTTTACCCGTAAAATAGGAGGAGGATCCACCTCTTTGCCATCCTGGGTGCGGGTAATGCTCAGCGTGCCTGAGTCGGCCGGTTGACCACCGCCGCCCGGATAAAAAGCGGACTGGTCGAGAATAACAGCATGGTTGTCTTCATCTATGCCGATCACGGTGGCATTGAAAGATTGCATGTAGCTATCGGTCTGGTAAAGGAGGCTTGTCATGGATATTCCTTTTTCTGAGGATAGTGAAAAGTATACAGAAGAATGGCAATGGATGCAAGAGGTTGAGCGTGAAGCATGAGAAGAAATAGGGTATAAGACATAGGTAGTGTGCAAATCCTAAGATTGGAGAGAATGCAACATGGGGAAACCATTTCTGCTTGACAAAGTGGCGATTGTTACTGGTGCGTCGGCTGGGATTGGGCGAGCGACTGCGTTGGCATTGGCTGAGTGTGGGGCTGATGTGGTGCTTGCTGCTCGAAATGTAGTCGCTTTGCAGGAAACCGCGCTCCAGATCGAGGGTTTAGGGCGCAAGGCACTGGTGGTACCAACGGATGTAACCCAACAGGTTCAGGTGGAAGGCCTGGTTAACCAGACTATGGCTGAATGGGGTTGTGTCGATATCCTGGTGGCGAACGCCGGTCAATACATTCGCTCAGCTTGTGCTGATTTATCAATGCCAATATTAATTGAATCGATGGCGGTAAATTTCTATGGTCAGGTTTATAGCGTCCTGGCTGTGTTGCCGAACATGCTGGCTAAGCGGAGTGGTCACATCGTCCTGGTCTCAACGATGGATGCCCAGACTCCAATTCCCCCCGACGCTCCTTATGTAGCTGCTAAGTCTGCTTTGCGAGGCTTCGGTGAGGTATTACGCCAAGAACTATACAATACAGGGGTGAACATCAGCATGATCTATCCAGGCCGCGTGGACACCGCCATGATCGATCATCTCAAATTTCATTGGATTTCTGCTAAAATCTCTCCTGAGTATGTTGCCCGGGCGATCGTCAAGGCGATCCGCTATCGCAAATCTAGAGTGATGATTCCACCGCAAACGATGATCCTTTACTACCTTACAGTTTTTACACCAAAGCTGGCAGATTTAGCGGCACGGGTTTTCCGCCTGGAGGGTTGGGAAGATTAAATCTCAGAAAGGATCACGAGGAATGGCGAATCACAGAATTATCGTCAACCCCATTTCCGGACGCGGTGTTGGACAACAAGCACTGCAAGAGATCAGACCAATGCTACGCAGATATGGTCTAGATTGCGAGATTTCGAGCACTGAACGACCGATGCATGCAGTTGACCTGGCACGAAACGCTGCTCGTGATGGCTGCGAAGTCGTTGTAGCTGTAGGCGGCGACGGTACGGCGAATGAGGTGCTTAACGGTTTAATGTTGGCGAAAGACGAAGGTAGTGGGGAAAGCACGTTTGGCGTGATCAGTGTCGGGCAAGGGAACGATTTTGCCTTTGGGGTCGGGGTGCCGCCTGGATTGGAAGCCGGTTGCAGGGTTTTAGCGCAGGGTCATACCCGGACAATCGACATCGGCCGGGTAACCGGAGGTCTGTATCCAGATGGGCGTTATTTTGGGAATGGTGTTGGAATTGGCTTTGACGCTGTAGTTGGTTTCGAAGCCCTGAAGTTGAAGCGGTTGCATGGTTTCCTGGCATACTTGGTCGCGGCGCTTAAGACCATTTTCTTGTATTATCGGGCGCCATTGGTGGAGATCGAATTTGATGGGCAGATCCTGACGCAACCAGCGTTGATGGTTTCTATCATGAACGGCCGGCGCATGGGAGGTGGGTTCATGATGGCACCCAAAGCTGATACCAATGATGGCCTGTTTGACTTGTGTATCGCTCGGCAAGTGGGGCGGGCGCGGATTTTAAGCCTGATTCCGCATTTCCTGAAGGGCACCCAAGCTTCCCAGGATCCTATCCTGACCGGGCAAGCGCATCGCCTGACTGTTACAGCCCTGGAGGGTGTTCTGCCAGCTCATGCAGATGGCGAGACGTTGTGTATCGATGGGGTAAAATTAGACCTAGAGATATTACCCAGCCAGGTTAAATTGATCAGCCCATCTCTGGAGAACCGGACTTGAGCAAATCCTTCTGGATTGTGAATACAGCTATCAAAAATATAACTCGTTTAATCTGTCAAGTCGATGACACACAGCTACAACGCGTACCGAGGCGAGGACCGCTCATCCTGGTTGCCAACCATATCAACTTTCTGGAAGTTCCGATCTTGTTCACGCACTTACAACCACGGCCGGTGACAGGATTTGCCAAGATCGAGACATGGAACAATCCTGCCATGGGTGCATTATTTAATCTATGGGGTGCCATACCAATAAAACGTGGGGAGGCAGATATGGCAGCTATAAGGCGTGGGCTCGCAGTGCTCGGAGATGGGAAGATCTTGGCGGTTGCTCCGGAGGGTACGCGCAGTGGTAATGGTCAACTCCAGAAAGGTCATCCTGGTGTAGTCACGCTTGCAATGCGCAGTGGGGCACCCTTGCTGCCAGTGATATATTACGGGGGTGAGGGATTCAGGCGAAATTTAACTCACTTAAGGCGGACGGATTTTCACATCATCGTTGGAAAACAATTCACTCTCAATGTGCGAGATGCCGTATTGAGCCGAGAAGTGCGCCAACAGATCACGGATGAGATCATGTACCAACTGGCAGCTCTGCTGCCGATATCATATCGTGGATACTACTCAGATTTAAGCGCAGCGACAGAGGAATATCTAAAATTTTCTTCAGGAGCTAGGTCAAATCTCAACCGGTTACCAAACCTATACAATTGATGAAAAGGATTACAGGTATGAACCTAATGCAGCATACGCATAAACACCCCAGCCATGCCTGGTGGAAGACGATCAGCCTGGCTTATGTCCCTGGGCCGACGACTCCCGTAGCGGAACAAGTGGCACTTGGTTTGCTCGACCACCTGCGTAGTCAAGGGCATATAGTCCAGGACACCCCCGGAGAGGGCACGAGCGTGATCTTAACGACGGCCAGGTTTGGTGAACCAATGCGGTGGAGACAGGCATTGTTGTTCACTGCCCGGCGGCGGTTCCAACTTGAGCATTCCCCTACGATCTTCACTGTGATCAGTATCTCAAAGGAGAAGTTTCAGGAAATGATGGTTTATTTCCAGCAAGTGCTGGAAAAGGATCCACCTGATCCGGCGGACTTTTATTTCTCTGGCCTTGCAAAGGAAGCGTTTGAAACGCTCTATGAACAGGGTAAACGTGGTGGGCCGATGCTTTCGTTGTTGCGAATGGTCCAGACCCAAACGATGAGCATCCGCGTGATCCTGGTAGTGGGAACGGAATACCCATTGGAGGCATACACTTTTGACCTGGTTGGTGCGCACCCGCGCAGTGATGCTACAGACCTGGTGGCATTCTATGATGAGCTCTCTGGCAGAATCGTCACGGCGGTTAGTACGAAAGAGATCACTGAACATAAAGTAATTGATGAACCGATTCTTCATTCCGTTTGGTCTGGTCTCAGTACGCCCGGAGCAATGCGCCGGGCTGGAATCGAGCTGGGAAGGCGTAATTTTTTCACGGAGATGATTCGCGTAGGAAGCCTGACGCATGTACCTTCTCTACCTGACACGATTTCCAGCCAGTATAGTGAGGGATGTTTTGCCACCTGGGAGCCGGTTTTGGAAGGATTGGTGGCAACTGTAACCGGCAGCGCCCGACCGGTTGACAAGGACAATTTGACTGACGATGAGCTGTCAGTGATCGTAGGCGTCCGTCCCGACGGCAAAGGGGCTCTGGTGCGGCATGTGGAAGGCAAACGTAATGACCCACCTTCCTCAGAAGCTGTGGAATTAATGGAGATGGACCGCGATCTCCCTAGGGTTGAGTTGTTAGGGCACGGTGCCATCTCGAAATACGATGTGCCGGTGGCGCGGTCTAAATTACATGGTCATCGCGGTGTACGAGCTTATGACCCGCGTTGGGTTGAGCATGTGTATCTGGATCAGCCGTATTACCATTTCCCAGTCTCGTGCTCCACCGAAGCCCAAGCGCATGCGATTAAAGCTGCTTTTTCTCGTTCGGAAACGTTTCGGAACCAGGAAGACCCACGGCAGGTAGTTTTCACTGTGCTGCCTGGGCATGGCATCGTGATCGCGGAGAAGTGGGTGGAAGGTAAAGAGCCCTTCCAGGTGATATGGGAGTACATGGACGTGGGTATATTACAAATCGAGAACAAGGTTCCCCAGGGTCCTCTGGTTTTCGTCCAGGACAACCAAGGGCTGATGAAATTGAAAACCTTAGAGGGGGAGAGGGGAGAAGAGGATCGGGCAGCAGAAGAAGTAAGTTCGTTTAACAAGGATAAATGAAGAACTTTGTTTTAGCGCACGATCTCGGGACAACGGGCAACAAAGCTACCTTATACGATCGGGAAGGGTGTAATGTGGGGTCGGCATTTCATGGTTACGGGACCCGATACGACCACACCAATTGGGCAGAGCAAAATCCCGAAGATTGGTGGCAGGCGGTATGCATTTCGACCAGGAAGTTGCTGGCCGAAGCCAATGTAAAACCTGACGAGATAGGGTGTATTGTTTTCAGTGGGCAGATGATGGGCTGTGTAGCGCTTGATAAATCTGCCCGTCCTTTGCGGGAGGCGATTATTTGGGCTGATCAACGGGCAGTTGACCAGGTGCGCTGGCTGGGGGAACGCATCTCGCCTGAGCGCGTGTACCGCATTACTGGTCACCGGTTGAGTGCCTCTTATTCGCTGCTGAAAATCTTGTGGCTGCGCGAACACCAAGCAGATATCTATCACGCGACTTATAAGTTCATGCATGCAAAAGATGCGATCGTGGCGCGGCTAACCGGCGAGTTCGTGAGCGAACCCTCCGACGCGTCTGGGATGAACCTGTTTGACCTGGAGCAAGCCACCTGGTCCGAGTCGATTCTCGAAGCTGCCCAGCTTAACTCGACAAAGTTACCGCGCATACGCGCTTCGATGGATGTGGTCGGTAATGTTTTACCACAGGTTGCTGAAGAAGCCGGGGTGGTCGCCGGGACTCCAGTGGTGATCGGCGGTGGGGATGGGGTCTGCGCGGCAGCAGGGGCGGGAGTCCTGCGCGAAGGATCTGCGTTTAATTACATCGGTTCATCTTCCTGGATTTCCCTTGCAACCAATCGTCCGATATTCGATCCCCAATTTAAAACCTTCACCTTTGCTCATCTCATCCCCGGGATGTTTTGCCCGACCGGTACAATGCAGACCGCGGGAGGCGCCTACCAGTGGACGCGTGACCAATTGGGACTGCCGGAAATCGAGGCTGCCAAGGAACAGGGTATCAGCCCATATGAGCTGTTGAATGCCATGGCTGAGAAGTCACCGATTGGGGCTAAAGGGTTGATCTTCCTTCCTTACCTGTTAGGTGAACGCAGCCCGTGGTGGAATCCGTACGCCAGGGGAGCGTTCATCGGGTTGACGATCCGCCATACACGGGAAGACATGGTCCGGGCGGTGTTGGAGGGAGTGACGCTTAACCTTCGCCTGATCCTGGAGGCATTTACCACGGAAGGCGCTCAAATCGAAGCCATGCGGGTGATTGGCGGGGGCGCACGCGGACGGTTCTGGAATCGCCTCATGGCGGATATTTATGGCATACCGATCCATCGCCTGGCAGTTTTGGAAGAGGCAACTTCGATGGGAGCTGCCCTTGTGGGTGGTGTCGGTGTCGGTCTATACCCCAGTTTCGACATGTTCGAAACGATGAATCGAGTAGTTGAGGAAGTCCAGCCTGATCCTGCGGCACAAGTTCTCTACCAACAATTATTCCCGATCTTCGAGTCGGCTTACCATGCCCTGGAACCGATTAATTACATGTTAACAGAGCTGGTGGGGATGTCTTAGGTTCATTATGCAACGCTTAAGCTTCTGGCAAGATTATAGAAGCTTTGTCAGCGTGGGGGCATTAGCCGGGGCAGCGCTGCTGCTGGAGAGCACCCTGACCCGTTTACTGGCAGTTGCGCAATATTACCATTTTGCTTTCTTGGTGGTCAGTCTGGCATTGCTTGGATTTGGCGCCAGTGGCTCAATCCTGACTCTAATGCCGCGCCTGTTAGTAAGTAATCCTGATGCGGGAGATGAAGCGATTGATCGCTTGCTGGCTTACTCGGGTGTTGGCTTTGCCGTGAGCGTGATTTTGGCTTATGGGGTGGTGAATTTGCTGCCCTTTGATAGTTACAGCATTGCCTGGGATCGCAAGCAGGTATTCCTCTTCATACTCTACTATCTATCTTTGGCGATCCCTTTCGTGTGCGCTGGGCTGGGGATCGGCGGGGCGCTGGCCGTTCAGCGTGGGCGCAGCCACCTGGTCTATGCAGCCAACCTGCTAGGCTCGGGCGTTGGTGTAATCCTGGCGCCAATGGCGTTGTGGCTAGCAGGCGTCCCTGGGGCTGTGCTGCTGAGTATCGTAGTTGGATTGTTGGGAACCCTATCGTCCAAGTTTAAGTGGGGCAAGGCTGGGCGGACAAGCCTACTGATTGGGTTAATTGCCGCAACAGGTGGGATTGCCGTGCTGAGCGTGGCGAATCTGAGCGGGCACGCAGCGCTTGGGATGGCGATCTCACCATATAAGGGATTGGCATATGCCCGCCAATATCCTGGCGCGATCAGACTCTATGGGCGTTGGAATGCAATCTCGCGCCTGGATGTTATGGCACGGGCGGGTACACGCCAGTTACCGGGGCTCAGCTATACATACCCAGGCATCCCGCCGGAGCAGTATGGGTTATCGGTCGACGCTGACTCCCTGCAAGCGATCAGCCTGGTTTCCCCAGAGGACTTCACAGCGGGGAAATTCCTGCCGGAGGCTTTGGCTTTTATTTTGCGACCCGCGGCGCGCACACTGGTTCTCGAGCCGGGTAGTGGCTTGGGTGTGCTTCAGGCGTTGGCTGGGGGGGGCCAGGAAGTGATAGCTGTGAATAGCAACCCGCTCATACCAGAAGTTATTTCCCGCACGGCACCTGGCTTTGATATTTACCATTATGCCCAAGTTCGAAACACTGTTGAAGCCACGCGTGCGTTCTTAGAAAGAGATACCGGGCTTTATCATGTGATCTTCCTGCCCCTGACTGACGCATATCGCCCGGTGACGAGTGGAGCTTATAGTTTGAGTGAGAGTTACACTCTAACGGTGGAGGGGTTTGCCGCAATGTTGACGCGGCTAGCGCCGGATGGATTATTGGTGACTTCACGCTGGCTGCAAACACCACCCAGTGAAGAGGTGCGGCTGATTGCCACGCTAGTCGAAGCCCTGGAAGCACGCAATGTGCTCCATCCGCAAGAGGCGCTGGTCGCTTATCGCGGCTTGCAGATGATCACTGCTCTGGTTAAACCGGATGGTTGGAGCACAACTGAGCTCACTGCTATCCGTAAATTCCTGGAGGACCGTCGTTACGATCTGGTTTGGGCGCCGGAGGTCGATATGGGGGAAACCAACCGCTACAATCGTTTGCCTGATTCGGTTTACTACCAGGCAATCAATGACTTGTTCAGCGCAAAAAACCGGGAAGAATTTTACGCTTCCTTTCCTTATAGGATCAGCCCACCGAGAGATGACCGGCCGTTTTTTTTTCATTTTTTCACCTGGAAGCAGACGCCAGAGCTGCTCGCTGCACTTGGGCATACCTGGCAACCGTTTGGGGGAAGCGGTTATTTTGTATTGTTCGCCCTGTTGATCCTGGTTACGATCTTTAGTGGAGTTCTAATCCTCGTTCCGTTGTTGATCCGCCGATGCAGTCGAGCAGCGAACAGCGTTAATCTCCTTCACCATCAACCAACAATTCGCAAGAAGCAAGGCTTACGGGTGCTGGCCTATTTCAGCTGCCTGGGGTTAGCGTTTCTCTTTGTTGAAATTCCATTGATCCAGCGGTTTATCTTGATCCTTGGCCACCCAACCTATGCCTTCACGGTGGTGGTGTTGGCTTTATTATCCTTTTCCGGCCTGGGTAGCCTACTGGTACGGGCAGCATGGTTGCCGCGCCGGGCAGCATTGATACTATTAGTCGTACTGGCCCTGCTCACTCCGTGGGCTGTGATGAATCTATCAGATGCATTGCTCGGGTGGGAGATTCCCTGGCGTGCCCTGGCAGCTGTGATCGGTCTGGCTCCCCTGGCGATCCTGATGGGATTGCCGTTTCCACTTGGGCTAACCTGGCTCGAGGGGGATGCGCCCGACCTGGTAGCCTGGGCCTGGGCAGTCAACGGGTGTGCATCGGTGATCGCCTCGGTGTTAGCGGCAATACTTGCGCTCAGTTATGGGTTTACGCTGGTGCTGTTGTTGGGGGCGATTGCGTATAGTCTTGCAGTTTTAGTGCTCCCCGGTCAGGGGGACAAAGCGTACACCACCCAGGTTGGTGGCTTGTAAATCGCCGTTGATTTTTTCGAACAGCCACAGGGTTTGCACTAAACCTACCGGGCCGATGGGGATGATCAAACGCCCCCCTTCCGCCAGCTGATTGGCCAGGGGTTGAGGCAGGTGGTCCGGGGCGGCGGTAACGATGATGGCATCAAAGGGGGCGTGTTCTTCCCAGCCGAAATATCCATCAGCGTTCAACGTCTCGATATTCGCATAGCCAAGATCGATCAGGCGTTGCCTGGCCAGTTCGGCCAGCTCAGGGATAATCTCTATAGTATAGACATCAACGTCCAGCTCAGCCAGCACTGCCGCCTGGTAACCGCTACCGGTGCCGATCTCTAAGACGCTCTGCCCGGGTTTCAGTTGGAGCGCTTCGGTCATCAAGGCGACGATATAAGGTTGTGAGATGGTCTGCCCATAGCCGATCGGCAAAGGATGGTCAGCGTAGGATTGGTCGAGATATTCAGGGGGGACGAATTTGTGGCGTGGCACACTGCGCATAGCTAAAAGAACGGCAGGATCGTTGATCCCGCGCGCTTCAATTTGAGTTGTAACCATATCTTCACGGATAACAGAATAGGCGTCGGCAGTTGGAGTTTGAGATTGTAGAATGATGGGTGCACTTGTTGCGGGAGATGGCGCTGGGATCCTCGGAGAGCAACTGGCGATAAGGAAAGGAATAAACAGGAAAAAGAGAAAACGGTGGGCCATAGTTGTATAGTAGCGTAAATACGGATGAGAGTCAACTATGATTTGACGAGAGCCAGTGAAGGCTTTACAATTGCTCCCAATCCTTACATCGAGATGTACCCATGCACGACTTAGTTTTTTTCTATCCCCAAGGCCACCAGGCCCACGCCGCACCAGGGCACCCGGAGCGGCCGGAGCGGGTGGAGGCGATCCGCGAAGCCCTGGAAAAGCAGAATTGGTGGCAGCCTTACCCGCAGCTGCTACCCCTAGACCTGGCTGACGAATTGCTCAGTGCGATCCATTCGCCGGCTTACCTGGTGGCGCTGGATCGTGTCTGCCGGCGAGGACAGTATTTCGACGCTGACACCTACACTACACCGGCCTCCTGGGAGCTTGCGTTAAACGCGGCGGGGGGCGCAGCGACGATCGCCGCCACTGTCTGGCAAAGGTTGGCGCGGCGCGGCTTCGCCCTCACCCGCCCACCGGGTCACCATGCGACCCCTGGGCGGGCGATGGGGTTTTGCTTGTTGAACAATGTAGCATTAGCCGCGGAGTACCTGATCCAGCAGGAGGAGGCGAAACGCCTGGCAATTGTGGAC
>MGOK01000117.1:74133-75908 GCA_001795335.1 Chloroflexi bacterium RBG_19FT_COMBO_55_16 | reverse complement strand
ATGGCACCCAGGAAATTTTCTATTGGCGTAATGATGTTTTTTATATCTCTATCCACCAATCACCACTTTATCCTGGGACTGGATCGCTGGAGGAGACCGGTGCGGGCGATGGGGAGGGGACAACAGCAAACTTACCCTTATTACCTTTCTCGGGTGATCAGGCCTATCGCACCATCATGGATACTTTGATCCTGCCGTTGCTCGACCGGTTTATCCCGGAGATGGTCCTGGTCAGTTATGGCTTCGATCCGCATTGGAGTGACCCGCTCGGAAATCTGCGTCTTTCAGCGGAAACCTATGGGGAGTTGATCGGTCGTTTATCATCCTGGTCAGATGAGCATTGCCAGGGACGGATCGCGTTATTTCTGGAGGGAGGCTACAACCTGCAGGCAGCCAAAGCCTGTTCACTGGCGGTCGTGGCTGCCTTACTCGGCCAGCCATGTCCCTCCGATGCAAACGGGGCATTTGGGCCGTCTCCGGATGTAGAAAGCACTGCCTGGGAAAGCCTGGTACGACGAGCGCGAGTACTTTGGGAGTTGTAAAACGATAGTCGGCAAACATTCCCAAAAGCCAGAAAACAGCTCTCGGGAAGGGGACAATTAGGAAGTGAACATGGAAATTGTAGCTTGCTTAGTCTCAATTAAATGGGTCGCCTCGCACCTGATGACAGCGATCGACTCGCGCGGTACCCCCCTGGTGATCGGTACCTGGCCGGAAAAGCAGCCACAGTGGACAGGTTTGAAGGCGTCAGATCTGTTGTTGCTTGCGGCAGCCTCCTGCGCTACGTGGGATGTGACGAATATCCTGGACAAACAGCGCGAACCACTGGAAAGCCTGGAAGTTTGCTGCACCGGGGAACAGGAAAGCGACCCGCCCAATAAATTCACACACATCCATTTGCATTATATGTTCAAAGGAGTGCTCAATCCAAAGAAAGTGGCACGGGCGATCCAACTTTCGGAGGATCGGTAACGATCACCAGTGATTTTGAAATCCTATAGGACAATATTCCACATTGATTAAGGAGGATAATTGAAGGTGGCTATCCTGCAAAACTCCCTCCAAATCTCATCAGGAGAGTTTCAGTCCCGTCGTGACCGATTGTTAGAACATACACACGTTGAAAGTTTGACGGGCGTGGTTTTGTTCGACCATGATTACATCCTGTATTACACTGGCTTCGCCTTCATCCCGACTGAGCGACCGATGGCTTTCGTGTTGAATGCTGCGGGGGAAAGTGCCCTATTCGTCCCTCGCCTCGAAGTTGAACACGCCCAGGCAAATTCCCTGGTCCAGCGCGTTGACCATTATCTGGAATACCCGGGAGACCAGCACCCGATGGCGATCCTTAAGCAAACGCTGGCAAATATGGGGGTAAGAGGGAAAATTGGGGTGGATCATGATGGTTACCCCTGGATTTTAGGATATCGAGGCCCCAGCCTGGGCGAGATCACGGGCGGGCAACCGGTAAAAGTGACAACGTTCATCGAAGAACAAATGATGATCAAAAGCCCGGCCGAGCTGGCCTTGATCCAGGAGAGCGTCAAATGGGGAAACCTGGCCCACGTGCTGCTACAGCGTTACACTCAAGCCGGCGTAAGCGAGACCGAAGTCAGCCAGCGTGCCAGCATGGAAGCTAACCGGATTATGCTCGACACGATCGGCCCTCTCTACCGGGCGCAAAGTCCTTTCTCTGACGGGGTTGGAGCTGGCTATCGCGGGCAAATCGGGCGCAATGCGGCTATCCCACACGCTCTGGCGAACAACATTACCTT
>MGOK01000117.1:71640-74113 GCA_001795335.1 Chloroflexi bacterium RBG_19FT_COMBO_55_16 | reverse complement strand
TCAGTGGAGCCGGCGCACCGGTATGGGGTTATAACTCAGAGCTGGAACGCACCATGATCATCGGTTCAGCAACATCTGAGCAGAAGCGTATGTTCGACGCTATGGTCGCTTTGCAGGACACGGCTTTCACATCTATTCGCCCAGGCGTGAAATGCGCGGATGTTGACCGGGCGGTCCGGACTTATTACGAGGCCCAAGACCTGATGCCCTATTGGAAACACCATGTCGGACACGCCATTGGCCTGCGCTATCATGAAGGACCCTTTCTGGATTTGGGAGACCAGACCGTGATCGAGCCCGGTATGGTTTTCACGGTTGAACCCGGATTGTATATACCTGAACTGGGAGGTTTTCGCCATTCGGATACAGTGGTAGTCGTCGAGGATGGGATCGAGATCTTGACTTATTATCCGCGCCATTTGGAGAGCTTGACGATTTAAGAATTTAGCTGATATACGGATAAAGGTAACCAGGGAATATGCAACCATGGGATTGGGTTAACAAAGAAACAGAAAAAAAGGGAAACAGGCAATTTGAACAAGGAAGAGAGACCTGGTTTAACCGAGCGATTCGAGAAAGCGCTGGTGTATGCGACCCGGCTGCACGCCAGGCAAAATCGCAAACGCAGCAATGTGCCATATATCGCTCACTTGCTGGGGGTGACGGCACTGGTGCTGGAGGATGGAGGGGATGAAAATGAAGCGATAGCTGCAATGCTCCATGACGCTGTTGAGGACCAAGGAGGCTTGGAGACTCTGGAGGAGATCCGCCGCCGGTTTGGGGAACGCGTGGCGATGATCGTCGACGCTTTAACGGATGCTTATACTTTCCCGAAACCTCCCTGGCGCCAGCGTAAAGAACAATATATCGAAGCCATGCACTCGGCTGATGAGTCAATACGGAGGGTATCGCTGGCTGATAAAGTCTATAATGCGCGTGCTACCCTGACAGATATCCGCCAGGAAGAAGAAGCGGTCTGGAAAAAGTTCAAAGAAGGTAAGGAAGGAACGCTCTGGTACTATCACCAGTTGATCCAGACCTTCGGTGAACAAGGGTCATCCGAGTTGTGGGAGGAACTCAAGAGGGTGGTCGGTGAGATCGAAAGGATGAGCGATGAAGGATGATAGGGAGCTGGATTTTGTTATAATCTCGGTATGCTAGAAGGGAAAGAAACCCCCCTGATTTTAGGATTCGTAGGCGATCTTTATTTTTCCTCACGCATCGAGAGTGCCGCCCGTCACCTCGGTTTCCAGTCAAAGTTCATCGAGAGCGCTGAAGAGATCGCTCCACCAAATCCGGAGCCGAGTGAGCGCCAATTTGCCGAACACCTGAGCGGACGGGAGGCGATTCTACTCGATCAACTCACCCTCTGGAAGCCGGCTTTAATTATCTTCGATCTAGGAAATGGAAATATACCCTGGCGCGAATGGATCACTTTGATCACCTCGGTGCCTGCTACCCGGCGGATCCCGGTCTTGTGCTATGGGTCACACGTCGATATCAAAACCATGAATGAGGCAAGTGCGGCTGGCGCGCGGCATATCGTACCTCGTTCGCGTTTTGTCAAGGATTTGCCAGACCTGATCCAACAATATGCCCGGTTAATCGATTGGGAAGCATTAACTCTAGCCTGCCAAGAGTCTCTACCTCCGATGGTGGTGCGCGGACTGGAAGAGTTCAACCGGGGAGAATATTTCGAAGCCCATGAATCGTTAGAGGCTGCCTGGAAGGCGGATAATAGCTCCGGGCGCGAACTTTACCAGGCCGTGCTGCAGGTGGCGGTTGCCTACCACCAGATCCTGCGCAATAATTACAATGGAGCGGCTAAGATGTTCTTACGCTTACGCCAGTGGATCGACCCGTTGCCGGATTATTGCCGAGGAATTCACGTAGCCCGACTACGCGCCGAAGCGCAAGCAGCTCACCAAGCATTACTTACGTTAGGCCCGGAGCGCATCGCTGAGTTTGACCGAAGTCTGCTCCGGCCAGTGATATACGATTAAGGAATAGATATGTCAAATAAAATCTCGTTAACAGGCATCAAGCCTTCCGGGACGCCACACATCGGCAATTACCTGGGCATGATCCGGCCAGCCCTGGAACTGGCGAAGCAATACCAGGCGCTCTACTTCATCGCCGATTACCACGCGCTGACGACGGTCAAAGATGGCCCGACTCTTAAGCGCCTGACATATGATGTGGCAGCGACCTGGCTGGCATTGGGACTTGACCCAGATAAGGTGATCTTCTACCGCCAATCAGATATCCCAGAAGTGATGGAGTTCACCTGGATCCTGGCCTGTTTCACCTCAAAAGGCTTACTCAACCGCGCCCATGCATACAAAGATGCGGTGGAAGAGAATATTGCCGCCGGGTTCAGCCCAGATGAGGGTATAAATGCCGGGTTGTATAGTTATCCTGTGCTGATGGCTGCCGATATCTTACTTTTTAGCTCGCATTACGTGCCCGTTGG
>MGOK01000117.1:53537-71617 GCA_001795335.1 Chloroflexi bacterium RBG_19FT_COMBO_55_16 | reverse complement strand
AGATCGCGCGCGACATAGCCTTGACGTTCAACAATAATTATGGCGATATCTTGACGCTGCCTGAAGCAGTTATCCGGGAAGAGGTGATGACCATTCCGGGGGTAGACGGGCGGAAGATGAGTAAAAGCTACGACAATGTGATCCCGATGTTTGCCCCCGCCAATGTGTTGAAAAAAACGGTGATGCGCATTGTGACTGATTCGCGACGGCCAGAGGAGCCGAAAGACCCGGACAGTGACAATGTTTTCTCCGTCTACCGCCATTTTGCTCCACCCGAGGAGGTGGAAAGGATGCGGCAACGCTATCTAAATGGTGGGCTGGCATACAGCGAGATCAAAGGCGAGCTCTACGAACTGCTCGAAGTAACATTTAGTGAGGCGCGAAACAAATACAACGCCTTGATGTCTGATTGGGAGTACTTAGAGCAAGTCCTTTTACAGGGGGCAGAAAAAGCGCGCAAGATTTCTAAACCTATGCTGGAGAAGATCAGAGCGGCAGTTGGAGTGGAGTGATCCTTATGGCGAAAAAGAAGATCGGCTATATTGAATTGCGCTGGACTTGCCCTAAGTGTGGGACAGTCAATCCCGGTCCAGTCAAGCTATGCACCGGTTGTGGCGCAGGCCAGCCTGTAGACGTGAAGTTCGAACAGGCGAATCGGCAGGAGCTGATCACTGATGAGGCTGCCAAGGCGAAAGCACAGGCGGGGGCGGATATCCATTGTCCATATTGCGGGACGCGCAATCCAGCCGATGCAAAGGTCTGCGTTCAATGCGGGGGGGATCTCGTCGAGGGGATTAAACGAGAACAGGGCAGGGTGTTGGGGGCCTTTACTACCGGGCCGGCAACAATGGTCAAGTGCCCAAGGTGCGGCACGGAAAATCCTGATACGAGTCTGGTGTGTTCTCAATGCGGCGGGAGCTTAAAGCTGGCTGAGGTGGAGGCTAAGGTTCCATTATCCACTCCGGCAGTCCCAAGGAAGACTCCAGCCTGGGTATACGCTGCGATTGGCGCGGTAGTCATCCTAGTCTGTGGGGTTATTGGTTACCTAATATTCCTTTCTCAAAGGACTGAGGCTATAGTGGGCACGGTGGAGCAAGTGAGCTGGGAGCGCTCGATACCGATCGAAGCGCTTGTGCCGGTCGAATACAGCACCTGGCAGGACCAGATCCCGCAAGGTGCTCAAGTTGGATCGTGCGAGGACCAAGTACGGACTGTCCAAGATGACCCAGCGCCAAACGCTGTAGAAGTATGCGGCACACCATACACGGTAGATACTGGCCAGGGGTACGGGGAGGTCGTTCAGGATTGTGAGTATCAGGTGTATGATCTGATGTGTATGTATACCGTGGAGGAGTGGAGTCAGGTCGATGCGATCACCATGAGCGGGAATAATTTTTCACCGACCTGGCCGGAGGCTGCCTTGCAACCTGACCAACGTATGGGGCAAGAACGCAGCGAGAGTTACACGATAGTTTTTCGCAGCGGGGATGTCAACTATAATTATACGACCAGCGATTTCAATCTGTTTCAGCAAGCGCAGGTTGGTAGTGAGTGGACATTGAACGTTAATTCCTTCGGAAACCTGATTTCAATCGATCACTAATTAATCATAAATATTCATCCCCGTGTTGGAGCTACCTGGATGACGAACTTTTGCATCCGCTCGTAATGGGAGCCTTTCCAATACACCTGGTTGCAGGATGGGCAAATGTGGAATTCATCGTAGTAGCGGATTGTCAGGGGTTGCAGACGGTGCAATATGGCCTCTTTTTCGATGGGTTGCAGAGAGCTATTGCAGCGCAGGCAACGCCTGAAGGGGGTGATCTTGTCAGGTAAATCATAGCGTCGTGATACTTCGAGCAATTGAGATTCGGGATCCAGGCTGCGTACACAATAACCGTCGACGACAGACTTACGCATCAAAAGGCGGCGATCGCGAGTCAAAAGGATGCGCTTTTCCTGGTTCAGGACAGCGACGAGATCATCATCCTGGTAGTCGGTGCGATAAAGGACGTCGAAACCCAACATACGCAGGTAAGTCGCCAATTTGCCCAGATGATTATCAAGCAGAAAACGCGGGCCAGTTTGACTGAGGTCAGATCTAGTTGTCCCAGGATTGTTTTCGTGCTCCTGGAATGCCGGGTAAACAGCGATCCGATCGCCAGGTTGAAGAAGGTATGTGAAATCCACAGGTTGATCGTTGGCTTCAATCAGACCGACTTCGGTATGAGGGACACCCAAGGATTCGATCAAGTGTTTAACAGATGGATTGCCTTTGAAAGGAAAGCGAAATAGTTTTTCTTTCCGATCTGCTGGGAGAAAGTCGTTCAGCTCGGCGAAAAAACGAATATTGGTCGTGGGCATCAAAAATAGCTCCAAATCGATCTCATTGTTGAGTTGAATTTTGTTGGGAGGGCGAAATTTTGGTAAACTTCCTTTTGACTAGCCACGTCGATTCTTTGAGGAGAAAACAATGCGGCCAATCTTATCCGTGGATTTAACCACCAGTGAATTCGGGAAAATATCGATACCGGAGGCATGGGAGCGTGATTACCTGGGTGGGGCTTCATTAGCGGCGCGCATATTATATGCCGTTTTGGTGCCAGATTTGGATCCGTTATCACCTGAAGCGCCGCTGCTGTTCATGAACGGACCGCTCACAGGGACATCTGGACCGGCAGTGGGACGTTTTGTAGTCTGTGGGCGTTCACCAGCTACCGGCTTATGGGCTGAATCTAACTGTGGAGGTTTCTGGGGACCCGAGCTGCGCAAAGCTGGCTTCGACGGCATACTGATCAGCGGACGTGCGTTGCGTCCAGTCTATGTGTGGGTCGAGGATGACCAGTTGGAAATCCGAGCGGCGGACCAATTGTGGGGGATGGATACCTACCAGACCCAGATGGCAATCAAAAATGAACTTGCGCAACAAGCAATAAGGGTTGCTTGCATCGGCCCAGCCGGGGAAGCGTTGATCCCGTTTGCGCTGATCCTGTGTGATCACGGCCGCGTCGCAGGACGGACAGGCCTGGGAGCTGTGATGGGGTCAAAAAACCTTAAGGCTGTGGCGGTCAGAGGAAGTGGTAAAGTGGCGGTTAGCGATCCAGCCAAGTACAACCCGCTGCGGTCCGAGGCAAACCGCGTGCTGCGGGAGGACAACATTAGCCAGGTGGTCCACGAGTTGGGCTCAGCGAGCGCAGCTGACTACTTCGATTACATCGGGGAGATGCCAAAAAAATATTTCCAGAGAGGAGAATTTGACGAGGAGCTCCAGATCACCGGATCCAGCGTTACAGAGACGATCCTGGCCGGTTTTAGCACTTGCCACGCCTGTGTGATCGCCTGCGGGAGGGTGGTACGTCTCGAGGATGGCGTCAAGCGCAAAGGACCGGAATACGAAACATTGGTGGGGTTTGGTCCGAATCTGTGCTTGAATGACCCAAAGGCGGCGACTCGGTTGGGAGAGCTGTGCGATCGATACGGGATGGATATCATTAGCCTGAGTAACACAATCGGATTGGCGTTCAGCTTATACGATAAAGGGATAATAACGAGAGAAGATACTGGCGGGTTGGCATTGGATTGGGGAAAGGCCTTGTTAGTTGAACAGTTGGTGAACATGACTGCCCAACGCACTGGTTTTGGGGCATCCCTGGCTGAGGGGGCGCGTAACCTGGGTAGGAGGTTCGGTGTGGAGGAAGATGCGGTGCAGGTCAATGGTCTTGAGGTGGCTTATCACGATCCGCGGGGGGCTTCAGGAATGGCATTGGTCTACGCCACCTCACCGCGCGGCGCCTGCCACAACCAGTCAGATTATTTCCTGGTTGATTTGGGGCAGGTGGAAACAAGCCTGGGATGTGAATGGCATCCCTCGAAGGGTGGGGCGGAGAAAGCAGCAAACGTCGCCATCCACCAGAACTGGCGAACCGTGTTTAATTCTCTCGTCATGTGCTTTTTTGCCAACGTCGCGCCAGAGACGGTTGTGGAGTTGATCAACGCCGCTTGTGGTCTTGATTGGGATATTAATGAAGTGATACGATCTGGCGAACGAGGTTGGAACCTGAAACGCGTCATCAATAAGCGCCTGGGGTTGGAACCTTCAAGCGATAAGCTCCCCAAAGGGTTGCTGGTCCCATATTTGGATGATCCGAACGGCGAGTCCGGCTATGCACCGGATTTTAATGCCATGCTGGAAGCATACTATGAAACGCGTGGTTGGGAGCCGGCGACTGGATTTCCAACCCGGGAAACCTTGGGTCGATTAGGGTTAAGTTGGGTGCTTGAGGAGAAGGAATCGTGAGATTAGTGACGGTAGCTGAGATGCAGGCCATCGAACGCCAGGCAGATGCCAGTGGATTGAGTTATGCGATGATGATGGAGAACGCAGGGCTAGGACTGGCACAGGTGGTGAGTGAAGTCTATGGGCACCTTGTTACAAGGGGGGTATGTGGTTTGATCGGCTCTGGGAACAATGGTGGAGATACGCTGGTTGCCCTGACGCATTTAGCTAATCAAGGGTGGATTACGAGCGCGTATCTGGTGCGGAAGCGCCCATCGGATGACCCATTGGTGGAGCGCTTAAGGGCGGCAGGTGGGAAAATCTTAACTATCGAAGACGATGTTGATTTTAGGAAATTGACAGAAGAATTAAGCAAAAGTGCTATTCTGTTGGATGGTGTGCTCGGGACAGGCATCCAATTGCCTGTGCGGGGCAAGGTGGCGGAGGCTTTAGAGAAGACCCGGCGCGAGTTGGATGAGCTTCCTCAAAAGCCGCTAGTGGTGGCAGTTGATTGCCCATCTGGGGTAGACTGCGATAGTGGAGAGGCAGCTGCTGAGTGTATTCCGGCGGATCTGACTGTAACCATGGCGGCGGTAAAAACTGGCCTGTTACGCTTCCCAGCAAATAACCTGATCGGTAAGCTGCGCGTGGTGGGGATCGGTTTGGAGCAGGAAGGCCTAAACCTGGAAGTCTGGCAAGCGATTAAGCGCCATGTGGCTGATGAGGATATGGTCCGGCGATTGTTACCCGACCGACCACGCGACGCTCATAAGGGTACCTTCGGCACCGCGTTGGTAGTGGCTGGCTCGGTGAATTACACCGGCGCAGCGCTCCTGGCCGGAAAAGCAGCCTACCGGTGCGGCGCAGGTCTGGTAACTCTGGCGGTCCCAGCTCCGTTGCATGCCGTCTTAGCAGGTCAATTTCCAGAAGCGACCTGGTTACTCTTGCCGCATGAGATGGGAGTGATCGCTGCCGAAGCAACCGAGGTAATCAGGGAAAACCTGGATCGGGCGACGGCTATGTTAATCGGACCTGGCCTTGGCCTGGAGGAAGAAACTCGGGACTTCCTAGTACGGCTGCTTGGGTCGGTTCCCCAAGGCCGGCGGATTGGTATTGGTTTCGCGCCTGCATCGAGCAAAGGTGGGAGCGCAATTCGGGAAAAATTGCCGCCATTGGTAGTAGACGCAGACGGTTTGAAGTTGTTGGCTCGCCTCCCAGAGTGGGCCAAATCCCTGCCTGCGCCAGCAGTATTGACACCCCATCCTGGGGAAATGGCGATTTTGACCGGCCTGCAAGTAGGCGATATTCAAGCAAACCGGATAGAGATAGCTGAACGTTACGCTCAAGAATGGGGGCACGTGGTTGTGCTCAAAGGCGCTAACAGCGTGGTATCTGCCCCAGATGGGAGGACGGTTTTGATCCCTGTGGCGAGCGCAGCCCTGGCGCGCGCCGGGACAGGCGACGTGCTTGCGGGATTGATCGTCGGCTTCCGGGCACAGGGATTTGAAGCTTTCGAAGCTGCAGTGAGTGGAAGCTGGATACACGCTGAGAGCGGACTGCGCGCTGCCCAAACTTTGGGCTCAACCGCGGCGGTATTGGCAGGAGATGTCTTAGAGGCGGTGGTGGGAGTTATGGGGAGGATGGAGGCCGGTGGATGAAGGCGATGGATCGGGAGATTTAGGGTGAATAAAAAGAGGCCGGAATGTTCCGGCCCCTTTTTGATTCCTTGATAGAAGTCAGATATTCCCCTTACTTTTTAGCCGGCGGGCTGGATTCGCTGGGCTTTGGGGTTGACGGTTTCTTGGCTGCTTCGACCGCAGCTCCAACGCGTTGTTTCTGTTGCTCAAGGGCTTGCTTGGCCTGTTGGGCGTAGTAATCGGCGCGGGCGCGGGCTTCAGCGGCTGTGGCTTCAGCCTTCATTCGGGCTTCGTCTGCAGTCTCCACAGCCCGGTCCTTGAGTTCGATGCTTTTCTCTTTGATTATAGCGCGGGTTTCCTCGCCGGATTGAGGCGCCATAAGTAGGGCTACCGTCGCGCCAATCAATCCACCGACTAAAAAACCCGCCAAGAAGGATCCTAAATCGCCATTATTCTCTGCCATCGCTTACACTCCTTTTCTAGTTGTTTGAATATAATGACCAGTCGGGTAATACTGGTCATTTCTGAATTTTATCGTTTCCGAAAAAGGCCGACCATTTCCATTAAACGGCGCATAGCGGATATATATTCGTTGAATTTGATCACAGGTGCGGTCAAGTTTTCGCTGATGAAGATCGCTGTACCCCGCAAGGTATTGGCAGTTTCGTTGGTCGACTCGAGAATTGGTTTCACCTCGTTCTGGAGCAGATTAACCAAGGTAGCCAGTTGGATGATCATGATAACCAGCGCCAGGCCGATAACCATAAACTCCAAGACCATGAAAATTATAAAAATGTCACGGATTCGGGCAACATCTGTGGCTGGCTTGACCAGGAAAAAGATCCCCAGGGCGAACAAAGCCAATAAGACTATCCCACCTAGGATCAGGACGAGGATCAACGACCGCTGGCGGCGAATTTCTTCCTTGCTTTGAACCGATGATACAGGGGAAAGATCTGGGTTGGTATAGTCCTGTGAAGGTGGAATCCCGGTATCCATGTCAGAATGATTATACCATCTTACTCAGGAAATCGCAGCGTGTGTGGATCGGTCTACGATGAGTTCAACCCTATTCTGAGCTGGATCGTGTATTAATAGGCTGGCCGTACTATCAGTTTCCTGAAGTTCAATTGGTATATTCGATTCCTGAAGGCGGACATTCAGTGCCTTCCAGGTTGTCCAATCCGGAATCCTGATCGCGAAAGACAAAAGCCCGACAGCATCCGCCGGTGGCGGGGGAGCGGCGCGACTGTCCCAGATATTTGTGCCTAAATGGTGGTGATATCCACCGGCTGAAAGGAATAACGCTCCCGGGTAAAACCTTTGGGTGACATCAAAGCCCAGCAGGCCATGATAAAAATCTTCAGTTTGCGCCAGGTCAGATACCTGCAGGTGGATATGGCCAATATCAGTTTCCGGGTGGATGCCACGCCAGGGGGAGGTATTGCCTTCTGCCTGGTGAAGTAGGTCTTCCACATCCAGAGGGTCTGTGGTCATGGCGATCATATCGTCCAAACGAGGCCATTGGCTGCGCGGTCGATCGACATAAAGTTCCACGCCGTTGCCATCTGGATCTGCCAGATAAAGCGCCTCACTGACCTTATGGTCTGAAAAACCCTGAAAGGGGACTTGAGAATCGATCAGACGCTGAAAGAGGCGCGCCAGTGATGAGCGGTCAGGCAGACGAATGGCAATATGGTAAAGGCCGGTGGTGCGAGGTGGTTTTGGGCGGGCGCCAGGCTTTTCGCTTAAGCGGATCAGAAAGGGGTCGGTCCCACTGGCGGAAAGGTCGGCTAGAGCTTTACCTCGGTGAATTTCCTTGAACCCCATCATCCCGGCGTAGAAGGTCAAGGAGCGTTCAAGATTCGATACCTGTAAATGTATGTTGGCGATATGTGTATAAGGGGGGAGGGCAAAAGGTTTCATCTTTCAGTCCAGGACTCCTATGGAGGGGAGATACCTAATAAGCGTGGAAACCAGTATTTTAGCACATCGCTTGCTGGTTTACCGTGCACAGAGGTTGACTCATCCTGGAGCGCCGCAGGCGGAAAGTAACCGCGTGAGATGAAGCCAGCGATCCACTCACTCCCGTTTAGGGCGAGCAGGATAGATTGATACGCTAGAGCTTGTTCTTGAAGGTTGCTGGCTGAAGGATAAGCCACACCGATGACAATCGGCTTGTTGAATTGTTGTTTGAGAGGTTTAACCACATTGTCAAGCAGCCGGGTTGCAGCGGCTTGCATACCCTCCTGGGAGCCATCGGCTGTCTCCCCCATGGGTAAAGACCAGAGCAAGTAGAATTGGTCAACTGCATCCAGGAAGGATGGCGCTTTTATTCCTTCCGGTGAAGCGGGCAAAGCCCAAACCAGCGTGCCAGCGTAGCGTCCCTTGACTTCGGCAATTAATTCTCGCCAACGAGTCTCGGCGTCAAGGGGTACACCCGATGGGGAACCATCGAACAAGACTCCATTTGGCAATGCAGGTGTAACCCAGTCACCCCCCAGGACGAGCGCTTGAGCTCCATTTCGACTTGCCAGGTCAGCGTGGTGTATGACGAAAGAACGATAACTGCTAAACCAGGCAATCCACCAAGCGAAGTCACGGGGCGCGCTGCTCCACCATTCTTCCGCAGGGGGGGAAAAATTCGGTGCTGGATTTAAGGCTACATTCAAGCCGAAAGCGTGTGCCTGATCCAACTCAGTAGCGGAATCTGGCCAAAGCGGGTCGCGGCCGGTGACCGGTTCGAGGACTGGGGGCGCCTGGCGAGAATAAGTCCAGGTTGGGGAGAACACTACCCAATTTGCGCCTAACCATTGCAGCTCCTTGAGGGAGACTGGCAGGCGGGGGGTCCAGGAAGGGTGGTAGCCGGGTTGAAATTCTACGCCAGCGATGAAATCTTGCCCGTGTGAGATGACCTCCGGCGTATCCATTGACGTAAGGAGACTCTCTGCTCCCCACCAGATCCAGGAATCAACTGTGTCATTAACCGCCTGGTTGCCCCCTTTAACCTTAAGCGTACGCCCGATACTGTCTTTCCCAGCTGTGGTTTTGTCGTCTGCGTAAGAGCATTGGTCGTTACGGCAGTAACGATAGCCAAGCGTCTCCAGCATGTCGAGCGGGCTGTAAAGCACGTAAGCCCAATGGTCCTGGCCCAGGTGCCACATAGGGATTGGTTCGGTCCAGCCGTATGGATTAAACTGAATCGAGACGAAATCGATGTCTGGGGTATTGGCTGGTGCGGTGAGATCAAAAAAAACTGATCCTCCGCCTGGTTCTGTCTTCCAGGTGTCAATGATGTCCTGAATGATAGTGGTCGACTCAGAGACTATCAAACGGCGCAGGCGAAAATCACCACTGAATGTATGTTCCGCGTTCCAGAACCCATCCCCAAGGGTGTATTTATACTGAATATCCGCGCCAGCAGGTAGATTCAGGGCCAGGCTGTAGCGTCCGTCAGGCAATGGGGTTAATACTGGCATTCGGGAAGCCAATGTATTGATGCCACCGGACAGATCGGCAAAAGTATTACCAAGCTGGTAGAGGTTTCCAGCCAGTCGAATCGGAACGGCAGACAAGGTATCTGGGGGAACGCTGACAGTGAAGATAACATTAACCAGAGGGGCGGCGGTCATTTGAATGATGGCGGGGGTACCGGAATTGGGAGCCACGCGTGCGCCCTGCTGGAAAGTCTGGTAGGAGCCATCCAAAGCATAAACGACCAGGTTATGTGTTCCAGGAGGCAGCCCCTCTAATAAAAACGAGCCGTTGGAGGCAGTCAGGGTTTGGTAGCCCCCGGCGGTAACCAGCAGGTTCGCGAGTGGAGAACCATTCTGCGCATCGGTTACCTGCCCGATGATGCGCCCGCTAAGCCCTTGAAAGGGCGTGTCGCTCCAGGCGCTGACCAAATCCTGGACAATGCCGGGTCCATCAACGTTCACCATGCGGTAACGCACTGGATAGCCATTAGACGTGTGTTCACCGGCCTGGTAACTCCCCTGGCGGGAATAACGATATTTGATCGTCGCACCAACTGGTAAAGGTAGGCTTATTTCATAAACCAGGCTATCGACCTTCTGCATTTCGTACTGCTCGATGTTAAGCGCCAGACCAGTGACTTCATCGAGTACATCCAGGGTAACAGGTTGCTGTGGTGGGGTGTTGGGGGGAAGCTGAATCCGGAAGGTTACCATAGCCTCCAGGAGTGGTGTGGTTGGTGTAGGACTTGCCTGTGATGCAGGCGGAGTGGGTTGAGTCGATAACAAGCCAGTGAAATTACAGCCCAGAATGGTTCCAGCCAGAACCCCGATTAGTATCAGAACGGATATAAAGTGGCGGCGAAAAGACATGCTTTTCCAGTTATGCGATAGGGGGAAGGAGGCTTAGTAGATTTTGTGAATATCTATGGGTATGGTTTGAAATAAGCAATATCCAGAATAGAGCCCTGGCGCTCGGCAGGTGGCCTGAATACAGCCTCAACCTGCATCCCAATGAAGACTGGCTCCGAATTGACCTCTGCGATCCGATGAATTAACCCACCATCGCCAAGCCGGATGAAAGCCACCAACTCGGGCGATGTCTTGGGAGAACCGTCAAAGTTCACGGATAAAAGCGTATAGGTGACGATCTCACCTACTGTGCCAACATCGATCCAATCGTCTAGCTGGTTAAGGCAGCGTTCACAAAAGGTTGCCGCTGGCACATAAGTATGCATGCAATTGGTGCAATGGGTGCCCAAGATACGCCCCTGCTCCTTGATCGCCTGGAAGAAGCGTTCCCCGGCAAGACCAAATGTGTAACGGTTGGTGATTGGGACCGAACCTTGCCAGATGGGCGGTGCATGCGGATCTCGTTCAAGAAGAGTCATGGCTGTTTCTCCAGGTTAGGCCTGAAATACAGGATATCGGTGATAGCTCCGATGCGTTCTGCGGTGGGTTTCCAGACAGCTTTAACGCGCATCCCAATTCGCACTTCTTGGGGGTTAATTTCACCCAACTTATGGAGGATACCGTGCAAGGGAGAGGCGCCATCGATTTCGATGACGGCTGGGATTTCGGGTTCCTTGATTCGTTGCACATCCCAGGTCACGTAGCATAAAGAGAAGGTATTCACTATGCCTGTATCTTGCAGAGGAACGTAATCGCTCATTGGGCGATAGCACCATTCGCAGACTTGGCGAGGTGGGACCACTGTTTTTCGACAGTGACGGCAGCGTGCTCCGAGGATCACGCCCTCTTTGAGGGCGGCTAGATAGCTGCCGACTGCGACGCCAGTATCCCAGCCGAAGTCAGCACGCATACTGTCATGCAGGGAAAAAATTTTCCCATCGACAATATCCTGTTCACTCAAGGATGTTCCCGGAAAGTTCTTGATATTTGATGTCATTTAACCTCCTCAGCGACCCATGATCACTACAGTACCAACCTGCATCAAATCACCCCAGGCCTGGGCCAGACCGCGCTTGGGTTGGCCTGGGACCTGACGGGCACCGGCTTCGCCACGCAATTGCCAGAAAAGCTCTGCGATTTTCATTAAACCAGCGGCAGCGATTGGGTTGCCGACTCCCAACAGGCCACCCGAGGGGCACACCGGCATATCCCCATCCCGTAATGTGACCCCATCGGCGACCAGCTGAGGAGCCTGGCCGCGGTCAGCCAGCAGCAATCCTTCCAGGTGGTGGAGCTCTTTGTAGTCGAAGGGATCGTATGGTTCGACGATGTGAATCTCTTTGCGGGGTTCTTTGATACCGGCCATCTCGTAGGCCATGCGAGCGGCGTATTCGACGTAGCGTGGATAAGCCAGGTCGCGGTTGGTCCAGTGGGCTGTATCAAGACTCCAGCCGACGCCCTCGATCCAGACCGGTTTATCGGTGATGCGCTTGGCGACGTGTTCCGCAGCCAGGACCAGGGCGACGGCTCCATCAGAGACTGGGCTGACATCCAGCCGGTTGACCGGCCAGGCAAGCAGTTCGGAATTAAGCACGTCTTCTACAGTGATGTTTTTATCACCGAGGAGAGCACATGGATGGTCAGCGGCATTGCGTTTATTTTTTACAGCTACTTGGGCGATGTCGGCCTTAGAAATGCCGTAGGTATGCATATAACGGTTCATTTCCAGAGCGAAGATCCACAACAGATTGGGCTTAAGCGGTCGTTCGGTGGTATGGTCGAAGATGGTCAGGAAAGCAGCCTGAGCATGGGGATAAAAACTCGACATTTTCTCTTCGGCGACCACCAGGCAGACATCGAAAAGCCCAGAGGCGATATGATACCAGGCTTGGATGGGAACAAAGACGCCGGTACCACCGCCAACATACGAGCGCATGTAAGGTTTACGCCAGGCGCCAGCGCCATCACTCAGGTATTCTCCTTTCATATGTACGCCATCGAAAGCGTCTGGAGCGGTTCCTAGGCAAACCGCTTCGATATCGTCCATCGTCATTTCGCAGGATTCAAGCGCCATACGAACTGCCTGCCAGGAGAGTTCCTTTCCGGTTTCCTGGGCACGGCGGACAAACCTTGTCATCCCGGCCCCGACAACAGCGACTTTTCGCTTTGACATAATCACGCTCTCCTATTCAGTTGCTCAAAATGACAACCGCTCCACTAGCGGTCGGTACGCCGCGCCAGGACTGAGCTAATCCGATTTGGATGTCTTTCAATTGGCGAGGTCCGGCTTCTCCCCGCAATTGCACTACCACTTCCAAAGCACGCGCCAGACCGGTAGCATCCAACAAGTTCCCCATACCCTGGCTGCCACCGGAGACGTTCACAGGTAGTTCACCATCTGGCTGCGTGGCGCCCTCTTCGGTAAGCAGACCAGCCGAGCCAGCAGGAACTAGCCCCAAGGCTTCCAGGGATTGCAGCTCTTTATAAGCGTAGGTATCATCTACTTCAGCGAAGTCTATTGCAGCTTGCGGGCTGCGAATGCCAGCCTGACGATATGCCATGCCAGCTGCCTGGTGGGCGTACACTGCCTGCCCCCAGTCTCTATTTTCCAGGGAGGGCGAGTCACTGCACCACCCGGCACCAAGGATCCAGACTGGATAGTCAGTCAACCGGCGGGCGGTCTCCTCCGCTGCTAACACCATGACGATAGCTCCGTCAGCGTGTTCAGCAACCTGGTGGCGGCTTAACGGCCAGGCAAGAAACTGGCTATCCATGACCTCTGCGAGGGTCAGGTCAGCGCCATAGGCAGCCGAGGGGTTATCCAGGGCGTTGCGTCGGTTTTTCGCTGTGACCGCGGCGCATTGTTCTAGGGATGTGCCTGTATCGTAAAGGAAACGGTTCATTTCCAGCCCGGCGACGAAATGGGTGTTAAGGCGGAGCGGGCGGTTGAGCACCGGGTCTTGCGCATAGGCAGTAATTTCAGGTAAAGTCAAGATGTTCGAGGCTTTGCTATGCCCTTCCACGGCGACTATCGAGAATTGTCCAGTACGAACCAACATGTACGCGGCTGCCAGGCCGTGTAGACCGTCACCAGCGATGGTGTGCATCGGTTTCAGTACCGCGCCGAGCTGATCGGGCGTGTATTCGTCAAAGATGCTGGTGCCTTCATGGAAATCTTCTGCGACAGTTATAAAGCTGTCAATGTCACGGAGTGGATCAACGCCTGCATCGGCGTAAGCCCGCACAGCTGCGGCATACATGAGTTCTTTGTAAGAAACCTCTGGGGTGACAGGCCGGAACCCGGCCCATCCTATTCCGACGATCGCGACGCGTTCATTCATATAAACTCCTCTTAAGTTGGGACAAGGATTACGCAGATTTCCCAGATTTATCGTTTGACAGTCCTGTCGCTAGCCCGCTAAGCACAAACAGATATCGAACTTGTCTTGGTAATAAATTACGGATGACCATTGCCTTTGATCTTACCAGCTGCCCGGGCGCGGGCGAGGACGTGTTCGGCGGCTTTGACGCTCGGAGCGTCGATCATCTTTCCATCCAGGGCAAAGGCACCCAGTCCGGCCTCTTGATGACTGGCGAAAGCTTCCAAAATGTACAACGCCCTGGCGATGGATTCGTCATCGGGGGTAAACGCCTGTTGGACTGATTCTACCTGGTTTGGGTGGATGATCTGCTTGCCGGCAAAGCCCATCTGAGCTCCTTGTTGTGCCTCTCGGCGCAGCCCTTCGATGTCATGGAAATCGATAAAAACCATGTCTATGGCTTGCAGTTCGAAGGCCGCAGCGTGGGTCACGACCGCGCTGCGAGCATAAAATACCTCCCAACCCTCGCCAGTCCGCAGCGCGCCAATATCACCTGCCAGATCTTCAGCCCCGAAAATCAACGCCTTTAGCCGGGGGGTAGCCTGAGCAATCGTTGGCAGGTTGATAATGCCGCGCGCAGTCTCGATGATGGCGATCAGGATAATCGATCCTTCAGGCCAACCATATTCAGTCTCAGTGGAAGCGATCTGTTCGTTAACCCACAAGATTTGATTAGCTGTGTCCACTTTAGGAATGACGATGCCATCCGGTCGGTGCGGCAACACACTGTGGAGATCGTCGCTTTCCAGCCCTGACCCGATAGCGTTGATGCGGGCTAAGCGCTCCGACTGGCCGAAATCGAGCGTATGTAGAGCGGAGACAATCGTCTCGCGCGCCACGGCTTTACGATTAACTGCAACACCATCTTCCATATCCATACAGATGCAGTCTACTCCTAAAGTAGTCGCCTTACGGATTTTGCGGAAATCATCACCGGGCATGTAGAGCAGGGCGCGGCGGGCATGCATAGAACCTCACGCGGGCTTATTGGCTGTTCTGGTTTCGCGACCACGTTGGGCGAAAAATGCAAAACCGATACTGAGAAAGTATAAGCCGATCATCGGTCCCATCACCAGAGCCATATTGACCGGATCTACGGTTGGTGTGATCGCGGCAGATATTACGGCTATCAACACGATCGCCAGTCGCCATTGACTGGCTAAGACCCGGGCACGGATTATTCCGAGGCGGGCTAAGACATAGATTACCAGGGGAAATTGAAAGGCAACGCCGATCCAAAACATGATCCCGGTAATGAAGCGAATGTATGAGGCGGGGCGAAGCTCACTGGTCATTCCCATAAAATTTACTAAAAATGGGATGGCGGTAGGCAGCATAACAAAATAAGCAAACGCTACGCCTCCCAAGAAGAAGAGAGTGGTGATGGGGATGGCTGCCAGGCCGAAGATACGCGAGTCGCGCCCCAGACCCGGGGCGGCGAACAACCACAATTCGAGGGCAATATATGGTAATGCCAGGGCAAAACCCGAAAGGAGGGACACGCGCATAAAAACACCAATCGGCTCGGTAGGATCGATGGCTACCAAGCCTTTAATCCCACCGACAGGCTGGGCAAGGATATCGATAATGCGAGAGGCGAAGGCGAAGGAAAAGATGGTCGTTAAAGCCAGGGCCGCGACAGCCCGCATGAGGTGCTTGCGGAGGGCGTCGATGTGGATCAGGATGCTCTGAGGATTTTCAACAGCTTTTTGGATCGAATCTGCCAAGGGGGCGTCCTCAGGTTCTTCGGTGAAGAACTGGCGAACCTCGCGAAGGATTGTCCTGATCCAGCGAAATGGGATGGTAATCAGACGCCAAATGGCGCGCAACAATTTGCGCATAGGTTAGCCTTCTTCTACAGATGGTTCCGTGGAAGCGTCAGCCGGGTCAGAAGAAGCTGGAGGAGTGGGGGGAGTACCGATCGTCTGGGGTGGCGTGGTCCAGGGTGAGACGTCTTTTTGCCATTGATCGATGTCAGATCCTATTCCTGAGGGGGTAGCTTGCTTAACTGCTTGATTTATTTCCTTAATATCCTCTTCTAATCCAGCTTCACGGATCAGTTTATTGGGCAGGTGGCGTAAATCTCTGGATGCACGGGTGAAAGTCCGCCAGGTTGGAGAAGTGACGAGTTGGTGAAGAAATTTCCCGATCGTTCGACCGGCCTTAACCATATCGGATGGGCCGAGAACAATCATGGCAATCAAAATGATGAAGATTAATTCCAGCGGACCGATACCGAAAATTTCCATTTTGGACGTTTATGGTGAGGAAAGGTGTTTGAAGGATTGGCGAATTTCATTTTGGTGGGCAGCCAGGCTACCTAAGACTCCATTTACAAAGCGAGGCGTGCTGTCTGAACCGTAAACTTTAGCAAGTTCCACTGCCTCATTGATCGCCACTTTTATCGGAATCTTCTCACAAACTGCGAATTCCCATAAGGCGATGCGCAGGATATTGCGGTCGATCACAGCCACCTGGTCGAGCGGCCACTCTGTAGCGTGTGCAGCGATAAATTGATCCAACACAGCGACAATGGGCCAGACGCCGGTGACGATTTCGCGGGCAAAATCGGCCATCTTTTCATCCAGCGCCTCATCGTTGAACCGATCTTCGATCACCCTGGCTGGGAGATGCCCCGTGATATCAATTTCAAAAAGTGCTTGCAGGGCAACACCACGCGCCCTAGTGCGGGCTTTCATACAGGATCCGGTTCAGTCTCAATTGGATAATCGATATCTTCGACATGAATGTTGATGTGACCGACCTGCATACCGATCATGTCTGAGATTGCACGTGCAACTTCAATTTGGATATTGCGACAAATATCACGGATGTTAACGTCGTTTTGTAAGATAACATAGATATCGGCGTACACCGAGTCGTCCTTGATATCGATTCTGACGCCATCTTCTATCTGGCGGCGTTTTAGGATGCCTCTGACTCCACTGGTGGGAATCCGGCTCATCCGGCTAACCCCAGACACACTAAGGGTTGTCAGCCGAGCGATAGTCAACAAAACATCGATAGCAACAGTTGTTTTTCCAGGTGTTGCAGGATAGTCTGGCATAATCCTCCTCCGGCGATCGTACTTTACATCATTGTCATCCCACCATCTACACCAAGGATCTGTCCCGTGATATAAGCAGCCTGGTCTGAAGCGAGGAAGGCTACCGCATCGGCGATTTCCTGGGGCTCTCCTTTACGACCCAACGGAATTAAGGAAAGAGCGAGCTGGCGGGCTTCTTCGGGTACCCCGGCCCAGATGTCGGTGTCGATGTACCCGGCAGCAACCGCGTTGACGGTGATATTTCGGGAGGCGACTTCGCGGGCCAAGGCTTTCGTGAAGCCGATTTGTCCGGCTTTCGAGGCGGAATAGTTTGTCTGACCAGCGTTACCCATCTGGCCTGCCACAGAAGTGATGTTTATTATCCGTCCATACCGTTTACGCATCATGTAGCGTACGGCAGCTTTCGAGCAACTAAAGGCGCTCTTGAGATTGGTGGACAACACGGCATCCCAATCCTGTTCGCTCATCATCATGATCAGGTTGTCACGCGTGATGCCTGCGTTGTTGACTAAAATGTCCAATCCTGCGAAGACGTCAAGAGTGGATTTAACCAAGGCTTGGGCTTGGTTGTAATCAGCGACATCCGCCTGGAGGGCACGAGCGCGACCGCCATTTACCTGGATGTTATCAACAACTTCCCCTGCCGCCTGAGCTGAGTGCTGGTAATTCACGATCACAGCTGCCCCGCGCTGGGCTAACTCAACAGCGATCGCCCGGCCAATGCCGCGAGAGGCGCCGGTGACTAGAGCGACTCGACCTTCCAGGGAAAGGCCGGAAAGAGGGGACATGATGGGCTCCTTGGTTGAAGGTAAAGCAATTATACCTTTCTCGGTGATCAGTGAACAGTCATCCGAAATGGGAGTGAGGAAGTTTGGCTCACAGGATTTGCGAGAGCTTATCGAAGTCTTCGGGAGTACCGAGGGGGATGCCTTGCGCCTGGCGGTCGATGCGTTTGAGTAAGCCAGTCAGAACCGAGTTGTTGCCGATCTCCAGGAAGGTGGTTATGCCTTGAGCGAGCATGAATTGGATCGATTCAGTCCAGCGAACACGGGAATTAAGCTGGGCTTGCAAATCCGAGCGAACCTGGGATGCTTTATTGAGAGGGGTGGCGATCACATTTCCAATAATGGGGATTTCAGGATCGATGATCGGGGCTGCGTTGACTGCTTGATTAAAGGCGGTCTGGGCGTGCGCCATCAGGGGCGAATGCGCGGCGATACTGACAGCTAGCCGAACCGCGCGGCGTGCACCGGCTTGCTCGGCCAGGGCTAAAGCGCGTTCCAGCGCAGGAGCAGCCCCAGAGATCACCACCTGTCCGGGACAGTTATCATTGGC
>MGOK01000117.1:13647-53425 GCA_001795335.1 Chloroflexi bacterium RBG_19FT_COMBO_55_16 | reverse complement strand
CGTGTTGGAAATCCAAGGCTGACGCAGCGACCAGGGCGCTGAGTTCACCCATGGAGTGCCCAGCCACAAATGCGAATTGAAGATCGGGAAAGAGTTGCTGTAAGACCCGCAGAACAGCGATGGAGTGGACGAAGAGAGCCGGTTGGGTGTTGACAGTGTCGTTCAGGTCGTTTTCTGGGCCATCCCAGGCTAAGTTGCTGAGTTGGATCCCGAGAATTTCATCGGCCTGGTCGAAAATTTGGTGGGCGATCGCAAAGGCTGAGGCGAGCTCTTTACCCATGCCAACAGCCTGAGAACCCTGCCCAGGGAAGAGAAAAGCCGTGCGGTTGGGATCATGTGCCATGCTGCACCTGGCTCGGAGTCGTAACGGGCCGCGAGGTTTACGGCCCGATTGGTTATTTCTTCTTTTCTTCTTTAGCTTCGATCACCTCGCGGCCCTGGTAATGACCACAATTAGGGCAGATGCGATGGGGGAGGCGCATCTCTCCACAATTGGGACACTGAACCAGGTTCTTTGGGCTGAGCGCATCGTGTGCCCGGCGGCGATCTCGGCGGCCTTGGGAATGTTTCCTTTTCGGTTGGGGAGCCATTGTCTTTCTCCTGCTCTTCAAAATAAGGCCTGCCCTAAGGGCAGGTAGCGTGGATTATACGTTTGTGCTGGGTGGATGTCAAGGTTGGGTTGCCCCGACTTTAGTGCGCAAGTAAGCCTCGATAAAGCCGTCGATATCTCCACTAAGTACCGCCTGGGTATTTCCAACCTCGTAATCGGTGCGATGATCTTTTACCATCTGGTATGGGTGCAGGACATAGGAACGAATCTGGCTACCCCACTCAGCCTTCTGGTATTCGCCGCGCAGTTCAGCCAGTTTCTCGACCTGCTGCTCTTGTTTTAATTCTAACAGGCGGGCACGTAAGACGCGCATGGCGTTCTCACGATTCTGCGTCTGGGAGCGCTCATTCTGGCAGGTAACTACCATGCCGGTAGGAAGGTGCGTGATGCGGATGGCAGTGGCGTTCTTCTGTACGTTCTGGCCCCCAGCGCTGGATGAACGGTAGACGTCGATGCGCAGATCATCGAGGTTGATCTCCACCTCATTATCGTTCTCAACCTGGGGGAGCACTTCCACCAAAGCGAAAGAGGTGTGCCGGCGGTGGGCGGCGTCAAAGGGAGATAACCTGACCAGGCGGTGGACGCCTTTTTCAGGGCGCAAATATCCATAAGCGTAGCGGCCATCGATGGCAATGGTGACACTCTTAATCCCGGCTTCTTCGCCGGGGGTGAAGTCGAGGATCTCGGTCTGGTAGCCTTTGGTTTCTGCCCAACGCAGATACATCCGCTCGAGCATTTCGGCCCAATCCTGAGAGTCAGTACCTCCAGCTCCGGCGTGGACGGCAAGCAAGGCATTCCCCCGGTCGTACTTGCCGGAGAGCATGGCTTCAAACTCGTGATGAGCCACTGCGGTTTCAATGGCAACCACTTCTCGTTCCAGGTCAGGACGTAAGCCCTCGTCCTCGAGTTGGGCGAGTTCGAGCGCGTCAGCGAGGTGCTGGCGAAGAGTTAGCCAATCGCTAACTTCTTCCCGTACGGCAGACAGGCGTTTCATAACGCTTTGGGCGTGGTCAGGATTTTTCCACAGGTCTAAGTCTGCGGATTGTTTTTGTAGGTCGGCGAGTCGGGCTTCTTTCGCGGGTAAGTCAAAGACGCTCCAGGAGGTGGTGGAGGTTTTCCTGGCAGATCAATAAACGGTCGATTAAATCTTGCATCTATTTAGCTCTCCAAAAATAAAACTAATCACTCTTTTCCGGCTACGATGCCCTGGATGAAGAGGTCTGGATCAAATGGCTGCAGGTCGTCTGAATTTTCACCCAGGCCGGCAAAAAGGATGGGTAAGCCCAGCTCTTTTTGAATAGCGAAGGCCATGCCGCCACGGGCGGAAGAGTCCAGCTTTGCCAGAATAACGCCAGTGACATTAACAGCTTCTTTGAAAGCCCGTGCTTGCTGTAGGGCGTTTTGCCCGGTGGTGGCGTCCATCACCAGCCAAACCATGTGCGGCGCGCCCGGCATGGCTTTGCCGACCACACGGTGTACCTTTTTGAGCTCTTCCATCAGGTTATAACGTGTGTGCAGACGACCGGCGGTATCGATGATGCCGATGTCGAAGTGACGGGCTATAGCGGCCTGCACCGTGTCATAAGCGACAGCCCCTGGATCGCCATCAGGCTGGCCAGCGATGACTGGCAGATTCAGGCGATCAGCCCAGATTTGCAGCTGGTCGACGGCTGCTGCACGGTAGGTGTCGGCCGCGCCCAGGATCACGCGTTTCCCTGAATCAGTAAATCGCTTGCCGAGCTTGGCGATGCTGGTGGTCTTTCCTGAGCCATTAACGCCGACGATCAAGATCACCGTCGGCTGGGCTGGGAAAGCGACGGGAGGCGGCGTCGCCAGTCGTTGACGTAATTCCTGAAGCAGGGCGGACGAAAGATCGCTGGCCCTGGTAATACCTTCTTTGCGTTCCCGATCCCACAAGGCTTCCAGGATAGCTTCGCTAGTATCGACGCCCAGATCTGCTTGGATGAGCAGCGTTTCTAACTCCTCGAAGGTGGCTTCATTAATCTCCGAAGCTCCCAGAAGCGTGGTAATCTGACCGAAGGTGGCTCGGCTGGTTTTGGCCAGACCAGCTTTCCACTTGGCGAAGATATTGCTCACGGGGGGGGATTATAACATGACCAAGAATCACGAATTAGGAACAAGAATGCTATAATTTCAACTTATGGGAAACCAGTTGACTCACCTGGACGAAAGCGGTCGAGCCCGCATGGTGGATGTAGGAAATAAACCGGACACCGAACGAGTAGCGATCGCCAAAGGCGAAGTGCATATGCGTCCGAAAACCCTGGCTCTCATCCAGGCCGGGGACATTAAAAAGGGGGATGTCTTGGCTGTGGCGCAAGTGGCTGGAGTAATGGCGGCAAAACACACCGCTGATCTGATCCCGCTCTGCCATCCGCTTCCTCTGACTCAAGTCACGATTGATATTGAGCCAGATCCTGATCTGCCTGGGGTGAGGATCACTGCCAGCGTGAGGACGGTCGGTAAAACCGGAGTTGAGATGGAAGCGTTAACCGCAGTGAGCGTCGCTGCGCTGACGGTCTACGATATGGCTAAGGCAGCTGAGAAGACCATGCGCATCCAGAACATTCGCCTGGTGGAAAAGCACGGTGGGCGGAGCGGGGATGTGGTAAATGATGCATAAATCGTAACGTGTCATAGATATGAGAGGATAGATTTATAGATGAATAAAGTGAATGTTTTGTTTTTTGCATCGTTGCGAGAGCGAGCAGGATTAAAGCAGACTACGCTGGAATTGCAGCAAGGGGCGTCTGTAAAAGATCTTAAAGGTGCTCTCAAAGAAAAATACCCTAGCCTGACTCCTGCCCTGGAAGCATCCCTCGTATCCGTGAACCGAGAATACGCCTTCGATGAAGACACAATCCCGGAGGGGGCAGAGGTGGCGTTATTTCCGCCAGTTAGCGGAGGCGCACGGGCCGTACAATTTCCGACTATATTCGCCATCACAGACGATGAATTGGATCTAGACTCTTTGGTAGCTCGAATCACGCTCAGCAGCACCGGTGCGGTGTGTCTCTTCACTGGTGTAGTGAGAGGATTTACGGCGCGGGATAATCCTCACCAAACTGAGTACCTGGAGTACGAGGCTTACAGGCCTATGGCGGAAACAAAGATGCGTCAGGTCGCGGATGAGATCCGACAACACTGGCCGTCTGTGGAAGGTATCGCTATAGTGCAACGCATCGGACATCTAAACCCAGGAACGCCAACAGTGCTGATAGCCTGCAGTGCAGCTCATCGTGATACGGGCATATTTGAGGCTGCCCGGTATGGAATCGACCGATTAAAAGAGATCGTGCCAATATGGAAAAAGGAAGTTGGCCCTCAAGGGGAAGTGTGGGTTGAAGGGGAACACACCCCACACCGGGAGGGATAGGTGCCTGTTGAGTGGGAATGAGATTATTTGCTCTAATTGCCGGAGGCCGTACCCTGAATTGGGTGTGTACTTCCGTTGCCAGAATTGCGGGGGAACTTTCGATTACACGAGCCAATCGGTTTATGACCCAAAAAGTGTGGAAATCGAGCTTCCAGGTATATGGCGATACCGGCATACGTTTGGTTTATCCCCAGAGACGCCTGTCATTTCCTTGGGTGAAGGAAACACTCCGCTTGTTTGGGGTGAGGTCGAAGGGCACAAGACGGCCTTCAAGCTGGAATATTTGAATCCAACCGGATCATTCAAGGATCGCGGCAGCGCGGTATTAATAAGTTTGCTTAAGGCGAGGGAGGTCAATGAAGCCGTAGAAGATTCTTCCGGAAACGCCGGGGCGTCCTTTGCGGCCTATGCAGCCCGGGCTGGTTTAAGGGGACGCGTCTTCGTGCCCGCTTCCGCATCAGGACCTAAACGCGCCCAAATCTCAGCCTATGGGGCAGAAATTGTAGCCATCCCAGGACCCCGATCAAACGCGGCCGAGGCGGTGCTTCGCGAAGTAGAACATGGGACAGTTTATGCCAGCCACGCCTACCTGCCATTTGGTTTACGGGGGTATGCAACCGTGGCTTACGAATTGGTGGAACAATTGGGATGCGCGCCGGGGGTCGTGTTTGCGCCGGTGGGACACGGAAGTTTGCTGCTCGGGTTAGGACGAGGTTTCGTTTCTTTGAAAAGAGCTGGAGTGATCGATCAGCTGCCACGATTAGTTGGGGTTCAAGCCCTCGCCTGCGCACCGATCTGGGCGTTATCTGTTTATGGACCTGCAGGGCTGGCTCGAGTCGAGGAAGGAGAAACGCTTGCTGAGGGCATCCGTGTCCGTTTTCCGGTGAGAGGGGACGCGCTGGTGCGGATGGTAGAATCCAGCCAGGGCACTTTTCTGGCCATTCCTGAAGCAGATATCCTCCTCGGCCGCGACCAATTGGCGCGACAGGGATTTTATGTCGAGCCAACATCCGCAGTTGTCTGGCAGGCGGTGAAGGATTTAGCTGGAAAGATGCCAGAACCGATTGCGGTAGTGTTGACAGGAACAGGTTTTAAGTATAGCGGACAGTAACCAGTTGCCAATGATCGATATGTTGAAGGAAGGATATGCCTGAGAGGATTGTGATAACAGGGCTAGGTACGGTGAATCCGTTGGGTTTATCTGTACAGGATACCTGGCAGAACACAGTGCAGGGAGTTTCTGGTGTGGGGCCGATTACACTTTTCGATGCTAGGGATTACCTGGTACAGATCGCTTGTGAGGTAAAGAATTTTAATCCGGAATTATATCTATCACCAAAGGAAGCTCGGCGACGTGACCGTTTCGAACAGCTCGCCGTTGCAGCTGCGCAGGAAGCCATCCGACAGGCTAGCCTGGAAGTTGGGAATGAGGAGGCGGAACGGGTCGGAGTGATGGTCTCTTCAGCCATTGGAGGGTTAAATTCATTCCAAGATTCCACGATCACAGTGCTTCAGGAAGGTCCGAGAAGGATCAATCCTTACGTGATACCGATGTTAATGACCAATGGCGCAGCCGGGATGATTGCCATCGACTATGGTTACAAGGGACCATGTTTTTCGGTAGCTTCGGCCTGCGCATCGGGAGCTGATGGAATTGGGATTGCCTGGACATTGTTGCGATTGGGAGTGATCGATACCGCCATTGCTGGAGCGAGCGAGGCGACGATCTCACCAGTCGGGGTGGCTGCCTTCGACCGGGTTGGGGCGATGTCTCGGCGAAACGAAGAACCCCCCCAAACGCCACAACCGTTCGACCGCAACCGGGATGGATTGGTCATGGGCGAAGGCGCGGCTATTCTCGTGTTGGAAACAGAAGCGCGAGCTCGGGCACGCGGCGTAAAAATTTTGGCTGAGCTGGCAGGTTATGCAGCCACAGCAGACTCTTTCCATATCACTGCTCCGGCAGAGGACGGCTCAGGTGGGGCGCGAGCGATGGACCTGGCGTTGCAAGCGGCCGGTATAAATCCAGAAGAGGTGGACTATATTAACGCTCATGGCACGGGTACCCAATTAAACGATCTGTCTGAGACACGCGCGATCAAGACTGCCTTTGGAAATCTTGCAGACCAAATCCCAGTTTCGTCGACGAAATCGATGACCGGGCACATGATGGGCGCGACTGGCGCTCTGGAGGCTATCTTCTGTGTCCAGGCAGTGCGCCATGATCTTATCCCGCCAACGATCAACTACCAAACACCTGATCCAGAATGCGATCTGGATTATGTACCGAACATTGCGCGCGAGAGGCCTGTGCGGGTAGCTCTGAGCAACGCATTCGGTTTTGGTGGGCATAATGCAGTTTTGGTGATTAGGGAGTACAATTAGTAGCGGGATAGGTAGAGCGTGCAACTCGCAACAAAGGTGATGAAACGCGTTTCATGTATCACGTATCTGTAATTAAAATTTTTTATTGGAACTGATGGATCGCAAGCTACCCGACAAAGGTGGGGTGGCTGGCGTCCCCTGAGTTCCGGGGAGTTGGCAGAATGGAACAATTTCTGGATAACCTGGAGCATGAATCTGCCCAGGATTTTGCTCAACGGTTGGATCTATATATTTCCGACCCACTTTTACTCACCAGAGCGCTTACCCATAGGTCCTATCTCAATGAACACCCAGAGTCCGTCGAGGATAACGAACGGCTAGAGTTTTTGGGTGATGCAGTCCTCGATTTCCTGGTCGGGGCGTGGTTATATAATCGGTTCCCTGAAATGTCAGAAGGTGACCTGACTCGCTTGCGTTCGGCATTAGTCCGGACGGATAACTTGGCTCAATTCGCGCGGGATATTGACCTGGGGAAAGCCATACTCCTAGGGCATGGTGAAAGCGATGGTGGAGGTCGGGAGCGAGGCGCACTGTTATGCGGGGTATTCGAAGCCTTAATCGGAGCGATTTTTCTTGACCAAGGAATCTCAAGAGTTCAAAAATTTATTTCACCGATGCTGGAGACGGCGGCGGTACAGATACTCTCCGCTAATAAGGATAGGGATCCGAAGAGCACTCTCCAGGAGTGGGCGCAATCCCAAGGGTTAGGAACTCCTCACTACAAGACAATCTCGGCAAGTGGTCCTGACCATGCCAAGATTTTTGAAATCGAGGTATACATCGATGGGCAGGTATATGGCTACGGAAACGGGCACAGCAAACAGACGGCTGCCAAATCCGCGGCGCAAGCCGCGCTCGAAAGGATAGGAATGGTGGAATGACCCTGCACCTGAAATCCCTCGAGCTCCACGGATATAAAACCTTTGCCAACCGCACAGCGTTTGAATTTCCAGGGCCTGTGACAGCCATCGTTGGCCCGAATGGTTCTGGTAAATCAAATATCGCCGATGCTTTGCGGTGGGTGTTGGGTGAACAGTCTTACAGCTTGTTGCGGGGTAAGAAAACTGAGGATATGATTTTTGCTGGTTCCGAACAACGCGCTCGCGCTGGGATGGCCTCGGCGACAGTGATCTTCGACAACAGCGATGACTGGTTGCCGATCGATTTCACTGAGGTGGCCATCGCTCGCCGGGCATACCGGGACGGGGAAAATGAGTACTTGCTGAATGGGCAACGTGTGCGTTTGCGAGATGTGTCTGAATTGCTGGCGCAATCTGGCCTGGCTGAACGCACCTATACAATCATTGGTCAGGGTCTGGTGGACGCTGCATTGGCACTCAAAGCCGAGGAACGTCGCCGCTTGTTTGAAGAAGCTGCTGGAATCGGTTTGCACAGGTCTCGTCGCGAGGAAGCACTGCGTCGATTGGAAACAACCCAGCGGAACTTACAGCGCGTTGAGGATATCCTTGCAGAGCTGCAACCACGCCTCCGCAGCCTGGAACGACAAGCCCGGCGGGCCCAGGAATATGAACAGGTGAAGGCGGATTTGCACCAGTTGTTGCGAGAGTGGTATGGTTACCATTGGCATCATGTACAAAGCGAGCTGGCGCAAGCGCGGGAAGCTGCTCGTCACCAGGAAATTGCCTTGGATGCAGCCAGGGAAACGCAAACCAGTCTTGACCTGCAGCTGCATGCACTCCGTGAGCGGATCCAGGGCTTACGCGGCCAGCTAAATGACTGGCATCGACAGTTGGCACAGCTCCATGGAGAGCGGGAGGGCACCAGCCGCAAGCTAGCGGTGTCTGACGAACGGATGCATTTCCTGGAGGGGCAGTTGCAAGAAACTATCCGGGGTGTTAACCGAGCTAAAGAAGAAATCAGCCTTATGGAAGCCCGGTTAGAAGAAGCGAAAGAAGAAGTTCGACAGCTGGAGAGCGATTTAACCGAGGCACAAACCCAGGTTGAGGCTGCGCAGGAGGTTTTATTGTCCCGACAAGCAGCACGGGCAGCAGCTGAAGAGCAACTAGAAGTTACCCGTCAAGTGCTGGCCGGGCTGAATGTCAGGCAATCGGACCTGGGAGCGCGGCTAGCCGAGCGGCGGGTACAGTTAGAGAAACGACACGTGGACCGGAAAGCAGCGAATCTGGCGATTGTCAAGGGTGAGGAGATGATTCTCGTGGCTGAAAAACGTCTTCAGGCAAGTGAGCATGCCTGGCGAGAAGCTGAAGCTAGCCGCCAAATAGTTGAAAAATCACTTGAATCAATACGCCAGCAGATAAGCGATTTAGAAACCTCCCAGCAGAAGAACCATGCGGTGATCTCTAAACAACAGGCTGATGTGGCTCGATTACGAGCACAGCTCGAGGTGGTGGAGCAAGCAGAGCAATCTCTGACTGGATACGCCAGCGGAGCACGGCTGCTGCTGCAGGCTGCCCAACAGGCGCGCCTGATGGGAGCGCGTGGGGCTTTGAGTAGCAGCCTGGATGTTCCGAAAAAATATGAGACCGCGATTTCAGCGGTATTAGGCGAATACCTCGATGCGATCCTGTTCGATCAAAGCACGGAAATAGATGAAGCTCTGAATCTACTGGAGGGGCAGCCAGCCAGGGGCGCATTGTTGCCGCTTGACTCATTGGTCCCTGGAACGCCCTTTTCCTTCCCAGAAATCGATGCGGAGGTGGTTGGGGTAGCAGCGGAACTGGTGTCTGCTCGAGAGGAATTACGCCCGGCTGTTGACCTGTTGCTTGGCCAGGTCCTGGTAGTGACAGATCGGGGAGCCGCGCGCCGATTGTTAGGACGGCTGCGAAAAGAACTTGCATCAGGGAAAGGTAGCAACCTGCGGGTAGTGACTCTCCGGGGAGAGGTGTTTTACGCCAGTGGCCAAGTAATCGCCGGGCAAGAAGGGAACTCCGGTACGCTTAACCGGCCTCGCCAACGGCGAGAGCTGGGCATGGCTTTAGCTGAGGCTGAGCGAAATCTTGCGAAGATCGTAGACCGACTACGGGATCTAGATGTACGCCGTGAGGCGATTAGGAATGAAGAAGATCAACTCGGTGAGGATTTACGGGCGGCGCGGAGAGTGGAGGAGAAGGCGCGTGTTGCGCATAGCCAAGATAATTTGTCGATTGACCACACCCATCGACAGGTCGACTGGCAGAAGGAACAAGCTCAACGCATGGAGGTTGAGATCAAACAAGGGGAAGCTGAGATCGTTGGAATACAGCAGGAGATAAATATTGTCATAGAAGAAATAACCCAGGCACAATCTGGCTTGAAAGAAATCTCCACTGAGTTGCGTGAATTACCCTTTGAAGATTTCCAGATGGAGCTTTCCCACTGGAATCTGCGGAAAGCTGTGGTAGAGCTGGCCGTGACAGAGGCAATTGGGCGGCAGCATGAAAGAGAACAAACACTCGAAAAAGCCCAGCAGAACCTGGCGGAAATTCACAACCAGCAAATGGAATTAAACCTCACCCTTAAAGACCTGGTGGAAAAGAAAGTTGACTTGCGTAAGGTAGAGTACGAAGTTGGAGAGCAGATCGAAGTCTTGCAGACCCAAATTGAACCAGCGGAAAAAAGTCTGGATATCGGTGAGACCGAGCAAATTAACCTCCAAGGGAGTGAAGCACAGGCACGCCAGGCTTTAAACATGGCTGAGCACTATCACGCCCAGGCCAAGATCGCCCTGGCGCGCAAGCAAGAAGCCTTAGAGGCTCTACGGCGACGGATAGAAGACGATTTTGGGTTGGTAGCGTTTGAATATGCCGAAGAGGTCTCCGGCCCAACGCCATTGCCACTGGAAGGAATGGTGGAAGAGCTACCTGTAGTGAAACAACTCTCACAGGAGACAGAGGAAGCTCTGAAACGCCAACGGGGTTTATTACGCCGCATAGGACCGGTTAATCCGGAAGCGCAAGCGGAGTTTAACGAAGTCAAGGAACGCTACGATTTCTTGACCGAACAAGTCAGTGATTTACATAAAGCAGAAACAGACGTACGCCAAGTGATCGCTGAACTCGATGAGCTAATGGAATATGAGTTCAAACGAACTTTCGAAGCCGTAGCGGTGGAGTTCCACCAGATCTTCGCGCGCCTGTTCGGTGGTGGGTCAGCACGCTTGGTGATGACTGACCCAGACGACCTGACCGGCACTGGCATCGATATCGAGGCGCGCTTGCCCGGCCGGCGTGAGCAGGGATTATCCTTGCTCTCAGGGGGTGAGAGAAGCCTGACAGCCGTGGCGCTGGTATTTGCCTTGCTGCGTGTCTCGCCAACACCTTTTTGCGTTCTGGACGAAGTGGATGCCATGCTAGATGAGGCGAACGTCGGACGCTTCCGCGAGCTACTGCGCGAACTGAGCCAGACAACTCAATTCGTGATCATTACTCATAACCGCAACACAGTGCAAGTGGCTGACGTCATTTACGGGGTGACGATGGGGCGCGATTCGACCAGCCAGACGGTAAGCCTAAAGATGGAGGAAGTGGAACGGGTGACGAAAGAGATTTAATCGGTTAAAGTTTGGATTCGTGTTTTACGGTTGAGCCGGCAGCAACTCCGGTGAGAGAGTCGGCTCGGTGGGGATGCGCTCCTGCCAGGTGTCAATGAGTTGAGGGTTAACTTCCGTACGTTGTTCCTGGAGCCATTCATCAAATTTGGATTGTTGGTGCTGTTGGTATTCCGAAAAAGACAGAGAGCGCGTCTCATGCCCAAGCACTTGAATAATGTGCCAGCCAAAGGTTGTCTGTACGGGGTCGCTGATTTCGCCGATTCTCAGCTGGAAGGCAACTTTCTCGAATTCGGCTACCATCCGGCCTGTTGGGAACCAACCCAAATCTCCGCCTTGGTTCTTGTTAGACTCGTCGGTGGAGAATTCAGCTGCTAGGGCAACAAAGTCCTCGCCAGCTTTGAGGCGCTCGAGAACCTTTTGGGCTGTGGCTTCATCGTCAACCAGGATATGGCGCGCCCACACCTGTTCCTGCTCATGGGGGACATCGGCAGTAACCGTTTTCAGAACTTTCTGGCGCAATAAATCCGCAGCGATAATGTCGCGCAGATTTTTTTCGCTAAAATTAATCTCCTTTTGGAAGGTGTTTAAGGCCTCTGCGTAATTCTTCTGGTAGTTCTCGAAGGTGTATTCGGTCGGGGTAGGAGATGGGAGCGGGGTTGGCGTGGGGCCGGTTGGAGTGACTGTGGAACTCTGGGTTGGCGTCGCAGAGCTGATTTCCGTTGATTCGGTTGTAGCCAAAACTGCGGGAGTAGAAGTCAGATCCAACGAGCTGGTCGAAGTCGCTTCGATTTCAGTAGGAGTAGCGGTCGGAGGGAGCAAGGTGAGCTGAATCGGGGAGAGGGTCGATGTTGGCGCATCGGTCGGGAAGGGCGTCGCCGTTGGTGGTTCGCCACCAGGATAATAGCCGAATTCCTCCTGGATGCGCTGGTCGATTTCTTCTTGGGAGACGGTAATGCCCTGGCGCTTGGCTTCCTGGCGGATCAGAACCTCATCGACCATCGTATTGAGAGTCTCCTGTCCGAGTGCTTGAGGCTCGAGTTGGAGCTGAATTTGGTTTAGGTTTTGCTGGAAGAATGCTTGAGTCTGCTGGTCTCCGCCGAACAACTGCATGTTTTGTAAGATATTCATATACTGTTGAATGAGCTGGCGACGCTGGAATCGCACCCTTGCCTGGAAATCGCCAGTTGAGATCTTATCTTCACCAACTACGGCGACCGGTTGGCGGGGTTGGATAACCGTGGATTCTATGACGCCATAAGCCAGCAAACCGATAACAATGACGACGACCGCCAAACTGCCGACCAGGATATAACGCCGCTGGAGACGTTCGCGCTCCATGCGGGCTAGATGCTTTTTCGTGACGATTTTTTCACGCGATCTTGCCATGGATGACCTCGATGCATTTACCCGGGTTTAGAAACCCCCAAGTAGGCGAGCAAGTTGGGAAAGGACTTAACTTGGGACTCAAGCACCTGCCGAAAGGATTGAATTTTAGATTATATCCATTCTAGCGCAGGACTTCACCCGTGAATGGCAATAGAGCCAAGTGGCGAGCGCGTTTAATTGCACGCGCCAATTCGCGCTGGTGCTTAGCGCAGGTTCCAGTTTGGCGGCGAGGACGGATCTTGCCATCATCGGAAATATAGCGACGCAGGAGCTCAGCTTGCTTATAATCGATGACTATACTATGGTCTGTGCAGAACTGGCAGACCCGGGGTCGGGTATAGTAGCGGCGCATAGGGCCTTGGGTTGTCTGATCAGTCACGTTAGTTAACTCCATAAAATGCTAAAAAGGGAATTCGTCTTCTGTTTCTGCTGCTTCTTCCTCAGTAGATTGGTTAAGGTCGCGGCGATCGCCAAGTATGATCATCTCGTTGGCGACGATCTCGGTGGCGCTGTGCTTAACGCGATCACCGTCTTCCCAATAACGAGTTTGCATGCGTCCTTCGATGTACACTTGTTGGCCTTTACTCAGATGCTGTTTACAGATCTCAGCCAGGCTGCCCCAGGCAACGACATTAAACCATTCGGTTTCGGTGTGACGTTCGCCATCGGAGGAGTTCCAGCTGCGGCTGGTCGCGACACTGTAAGTGGTTACAGGTTTGCCTGATGGGGTATAGCGCATCTCAGGATCGCGCCCTAAGCGGCCAATGATCATAACCTTGTTTAGTCCTCGACTCATATGTGTATCCTCATGACTATCGGAAACGAAACGGTTATTCAGCAGCTAGTAGAAATCGCATCACGGGTTCTTGCAGGCGCAGATTGCGTTCTAATTGGACGCAAAATGAGGGAGCCAATTGCGTTTTCATCAGAACATACTGGCCTTCAGATTGTTTGCGCAGGCGGTAGGCGAGTTTTCGCTTACCCCACAGGTCTACTTTCGCGACCTGGCCACCTGCATCTGTGATCCAACCCTTTACTCGGTCGACCAGTTCTTTAATGGCCGAATCGTCCAGATCTGGGTGGACGATAAAAATTAATTCATAGGCGCGCATGGGGGAGACCTCCTTTCCTCGGGATTGCCCCTAGACTAGGCTGTAAGCCTGCCAGGAACGGAAAGCGAGCCACGCAAGAGCGCGTGGCTACATTGATACGAGTTTAACATAAAGATTGAAGTTTGGGAAGGGCGATTAAAACAATCCCCAATCCGCCCCAGCGCCTTCTTCCATCATCATTGGGTCCCACATTTCCATACCAACTTCGATCTCGGTCGGCAGTTTCAGCGCCCCCTCAACCTTTTGCCGGGCCATTTCAAGGAGAGCTGGACCATATGGACAAAAGGGCGTGGTCATAATCATAACCAGGTTCGCCCGGTCGTCTGAGATGGACAAGTCGCGGATCAAACCTAGTTCGATGACATTCAGGCCGATTTCTGGGTCAACAACTTGGCGCAGCGCTTCCTGAGCGGCTTGTGCCTGGTTTGGGTGTGTACTTTCTGCCTGCCAGATTACTTTTTGGCTCTCTTGGGTCATGAGATCTCCTCCGAGGTGATCAGTACGGGAAGGATGTTTGGCACTACGTAGGTGCAGTAATTATCTCCATCGAGGACACATTTGACTTTTTCAGCAGGGAGGTCAAGGACTGTTGAGATCAGCGTCTGATCGATCCAGCAAACCTCGGGATGGTTTTGTCCAACATGGAAGTAAGGACAGCTTACTTCCCGGATGTGGTATTGGTCGCCGATTTTCTCCCACTCGATGTTAAATCCTTCTTCCTTGAGTAAAGTCTTAACCATATCCAGGCGTTGCTCAGTGGAGAGACCCTGAGTTCGGGCTGAATTGGCATACTCCTGGACAAGATCAGCCGCCATTTTAGAAAATAACTGGTTTACCATCTCTGGAGGCATATGCTCTTTGAGTTGGCCAAGTAGACGGATGGTGAGACGCATATAGCGAGTAGGGAAATGCTCAAGACCAGCTTCGGTAAGAAAATAGACATGCCGGGGCCGACCAACGCCATGGCGCTCTTCCTCGGCGCCAACCAACCCTTCAGCCTCTAATTTTGAGATATGGTGACGCACCGAAATTGGGTTGATGTCCACAGCTTCAGCCAGGTGGTTAATTGTGCAGCGGTGATTCTTGAGCAATGTCTGCAAAACCCGCTCGCGCGTACTTTTCAGCGTGCTATCGATCATTAATTGAGACCTATAAAGCTAATCCGGAAATTGTCAGACTACGGAAGCCTGAGGCAGTATAACATCGCGCTTATTTTCTGTCAATATATAGATAATTATCGTAAATATTATAATCGAAAGTCAATTCGGAGTAAACTTGAATAATTAAGATATTTATCCTAAATATTGACTTAAAGGGATTTTACTGCTATAATAAGCCACGGCTCTCAGGGAAATTTATCGATCTGGGCGCCGATATTTTCTATATTTGTTTATCCTATCTCAGGAGTGTCCTATCAATGTCAGAACTTGTGATACGCAATTTACACGCTGGCATCAACGGCCAGGAAATCTTAAAGGGGGTGGATTTAACGGTAAAACAAGGCGAAGTGCATGCATTAATGGGACCGAATGGCACAGGTAAATCCACCCTGGCCTATATTTTAATGGGCCACCCGTCTTATGAGGTCATCGAAGGTGAAGTGCTGTTCAAAGGTCAAAACATCCTGGAACTTGAGCCGGATCAACGTTCCCGGCTGGGCATTTTCCTGGCATTTCAATATCCAGTGTCAATCCCGGGTGTGACGGTAGCCAATTTTCTACGGACAGCTTTGAATGCCAGACGAAAAGCGCAATACCCAGAGGACAAAGGTATTCCTATCCCGGAGTTTCGCCGATTGTTAAAAGAGGAAATGGACATCCTGAAGATGGATCATTCTTTCGCTGGACGTTACTTGAACGATGGTTTTTCCGGCGGCGAGAAAAAGCGGGCTGAAATTTTACAAATGGCCACCTTGAAACCCGAAATCGCTATCCTTGACGAAACTGATTCCGGATTGGACATCGACGCTTTACGGATTGTCGCCGAAGGCGTAAATGCCCTGCGCGGCGCCGACCTGGGAGCGCTGGTTATTACCCATTACCAGCGGATCTTAAACTATATTAAACCCGAATTCGTGCATATCATGTTGGGTGGACGGATCGTCGAATCTGGTGGTCCAGATCTGGCTTTGCATCTCGAGGAGCAAGGTTACGACTGGCTACGTGAAAAGGTCGATCCGGTTCCGGCGTGAATATCTTAATGGTATAGATAACTTTAGGAATGCTTATTTTGGAGGTATGTGATGAGTTCTGACACGACCATCCTGGAGGGGATTGGCGAATATAAATTCGGTTTCAGTGATCCCGATGAACTGGTCTTCAAGTCACGCAAGGGCCTCGATCGGGGAGTAGTGGAACAGATCTCAGCCATGAAGGGGGAGCCGCAATGGATGTTGGAATTTCGCCTCAAGGCGCTAGAACACTTCATAGCTCGCCCGATGCCGACCTGGGGCGGCGATATCAGTCAATTAAATCTGGACGAAATTTATTTCTACGCCAAGCCAACTGATAAAGAAGGACGTTCGTGGGACGAAGTCCCTGACACGATCAAGGAGACCTTCAGCCGGTTAGGAATACCAGAGGCCGAACAGAAATTTCTCTCCGGTGTGGGCGCTCAATATGAATCCGAGATGGTTTATCACAGCATCCAGGAGCACCTTTCCAATCAAGGCGTAATCTTCAAAAGCATCGAAAATGGGTTGCGCGATCACCCCGACCTATTTCGGGAGTATTTTGGCAAAGTTATCCCCATCGAGGACAACAAATTCGCTGCCTTAAACAGCGCAGTGTGGTCAGGTGGTTCATTTGTTTATGTCCCACCGGGAGTCAAGGTAGATTTACCCTTGCAAGCGTATTTCCGCATTAACACGGCTGAGCTAGGGCAATTCGAACGTTCTCTGATTATCATCGACGAAGGCGCTCAAGCCCACTATGTGGAGGGATGTACCGCGCCGGTTTATTCGACCGAATCGTTCCATAGCGGTGTGATCGAGATCGTCGTAAAGAAGGGAGCGCGTATGCGTTACACGACGATCCAAAACTGGTCAACTAATATGTACAACTTAGTGACGCAGCGTGCACTTGTGCATGAAGGCGCAACGATGGAATGGGTTGACGCTAACTTAGGATCCAAGTTGACGATGAAATACCCCTCCTGTTATCTGATCGGAGAGGGAGCGCATGGTGAAATCCTGTCGATGGCTTTTGCGACGACAGGTCAACATCAGGATACCGGTGGCAAGATGCTCCACTTTGCTCCTAACACGAGCAGCAAGATCACATCCAAGTCGATCAGCCGAGGTAAAGGGCGGGCATCCTATCGCGGTCTCCTAAAGGTGCACAAAGGCGCCAAGAACGTACGCTCGAATGTAGTTTGTGACGCGCTTCTGCTCAACCCAGAATCGCGGTCCGACACATATCCATATATTGAAATCGATGAAGATGACGTGACCGTCGGGCACGAAGCCTCTGTTTCCAAAGTTGGTGAGGAACAGCTATTTTACCTGATGAGCCGAGGACTGAGCGGAGAAGAGGCTACTACCATGGTTGTTTCTGGTTTCATTGAGCCATTGGTTAAAGAACTCCCGATGGAATATGCCGTCGAGATGAACCGTCTGATACAACTCCAGATGGAAGGATCTATTGGGTAAAGTATTCAAGGATGACTATATCGCTATGGCCCGCACTGTAGTTACACGCACCCGAAATATCGCAATTCCGGAAACTCTGGAATTTAACTTTACCGCTGATAAGATTCCCACTCTAGATGGGGGGAGGCCGGCGATCCTGAAAGAATACCGGGCTAGAGCCTGGGATTCGTATAAACGGCTATCATTCCCAAAAACCACCGACGAACCCTGGAGACGCACTGACCTGAGAAAACTGGATACCAGATCCTTTCATTTACCTGAACCAGGCGCTTTCGAGGACTTGCCAGTTGTGGCGGGTGAACTTTTGCAACCTTTGGTTAGTGATCAACATGGTGGACAGATCATTCTGCTTCCCGGTGGTTCACAGGTTGAGCTTTCCACAAACTTAGCTGGCAAAGGCGTTATCTTCTCCGATTTGGCGACAGCTGAACGCGAACATAGCGATGTTTTAGCGCATGTCATTGGGCAGATCGTGCGCCCTGACGAGGGAAAGTTTGCCGCACTGGCGGCATCTTTGACCCAAAATGGGGTGCTGATCTACGTACCAAGAGGTGTTCAAGTTGAGCAACCCTTGCACAGTGTGCTTTGGGGGCCAGGTGTAGGCCTGGCGCATTTATCTCATGTGATCGTGTGGTTGGAGGAGGGCGCTTCTCTAACCTATGTGCACGAGGCTGCTTCTCCAACTGAACCTGGAGGGCAGACCTTGCACGCCGGAATCGTTGAGATCCACGTGGGCGATGGCGCACAATTGCGGTTTGTCGAGTTGCAATCTTGGGGAGAGCATGTCTGGAACTTCAGCCATGAGCGTGCGCGGGTAGGGCGAGATGCTAACCTGGATTGGGTGTTCGTAGCAGTTGGAAGTCACCTGACGAAGAATTTTTCTGACCTGGATCTGAATGGCCAGGGCGCGACAGGTCGCATGTCCGGTTTTTATTTCGCAGACGGCACGCAACACCTGGATCACGATACCCAACAAAATCACCTGGCGCCTAATACGACCAGTGATTTGTTGTTCAAAGGAGCACTCAAGGGTCACAGCCGGTCAGTGTGGCAAGGGATGATTTACGTAGCGCCTGGCGCCCAGAAGACTGATGGTTACCAAGCTAACCGCAATCTGGTGCTGAGTAGCCAGGCACGCGCTGATTCTATTCCAGGCCTTGAAATTATGGCCGATGATGTACGGTGCACCCATGGCGCGACAGTGGGGAAGATCAATCCAGAAGAGGTTTTTTACTTACGCAGCCGGGGGATCCCGAACCCGGATGCCGAGCGTTTAATTGTTGAGGGTTTCTTTGATCCTATCGTGCAACGCGTTCCCTTCGAGGGTGTACGCAGTCGGCTAGAGAAGTCGATTGCTGAGAAGATGGGGTAAAAAATCTATTTCGGAGGCATACTTGTCTGATATTTACTTCACTAGAGCTCCTGATCAAAAGGAGATGTACAAAGTGGGGGATCGAGTCGATGTGTTTTGCGATCATGAAAATGAACAAGGCGACCGTGTGCGGAATTGGCTGTCCGGGACGGTCGTTCAAGTTGACCCGAAGATGATCGCGGTTCAATTTCGGGAAAACGTCTATTTGACAGATGGGTGGATGGTACCCGATCATGTCCTTTGGTGTCCGAAAGTCTCGAGTAATATTCGGCTATCTCAAACCCGCAAACGCCGTCCGCGCCCGCGTGCGAAGTAACATAGCAATGAAATCCTTGGTCCCGGCGAATGTGTTAAATGTAGCCCACATCCGGGCTGATTTCCCGATCCTGGAGCGGGAGGTGCGTCCCGGCGTACAGGTGGTTTACCTGGACTCGACAGCAACCTCACAAAAACCCTGGCAGGTGATCGAGGCGATGGATCGATTTTACCGAGAATCCAACGCCAACATCCATCGCGGCATCCATTTGCTTGCCGAAGAATCTACAGCAATGTATGAGGCGGCGCGGGTAAAGATCGCCCAGCTGATCAATGCGCCTTCGGCCAGGCAAGTAATCTTCACCCGCAACACCACCGAAGCGATTAACCTGGTCGCTTACAGTTGGGGTAGGGCGAACCTACACGCTGGGGATGTGGTCATCCTTACCGAAATGGAGCACCACTCGAACCTGGTGCCCTGGTATATGCTGGCTGCCGAGCTGGAGCTGCGCCTGGAGTTCATCCCGGTTACCCCGCAGGGAATGCTTGACCTGGAAAAATACCGTCAGCTGCTTAAATTAAGCCCACGCCTGGTAGCATTTACGCATATGTCAAATGTCCTGGGGACAGTGAATCCAGCTGCGGAAATTATTCACCTGGCTCACCTAACCGAAGCGATTGTTGTGGTGGATGGTGCTCAATCGGTGCCTCATTTTCCGGTCGATGTCCAGGCATTAGACCTGGATTTCCTGGCGTTTTCAGGTCACAAAATGTGCGGACCAACCGGCATCGGGGTATTGTATGGGAGAAAATCTTTGCTTGATGCGATGCCACCTTTCCTGGGGGGGGGTGACATGATTAAGAAGGTTAGCCTGCGTTCATTCACCCCGAATGAACTCCCTCACAAGTTCGAAGCAGGCACACCGGCAATCGCTGAAGCGATCGGTTTTGGTGCAGCAGTCGATTACCTGCAGGGGATTGGCCTGGAGTCGATCGCTGCGCATGAGCAAGAGATCATCTCCTATGCCCTTGAGAGGCTAGAAGAAATCCCCGGTGTAATGGTCTACGGCCCAACAGCGGAGTATAAAGGAGGAGTGGCTTCCTTCACCCTGGCTGGAGTGCATGCTCACGATGTCGCCCAGATCCTGGACGCAGACGGTGTCGCCGTGCGCGCCGGTCATCACTGCGCTATGCCTTTGCATGAAAAGTTTCAATTAAATGCCACAACACGCGCCAGCTTTTACCTCTATAATACCGTGGAAGAAGTCGATAAACTCGTACACGCCATATATCGGGTAAAGAAAATATTTAGAACTTGAATCGGGATTCCTGAAACGCGAAAATGGATGACCTTTATCGTGAACTGATCATTGACCGATATCAAAATCCTCTCTATCGAGGCATGCTGGAGCCCAACGACATCACCTTTGAGGATGCCAATCCACTGTGCGGTGATGAGCTCCGCATTGACTTGCGGGTGGATGTTAACGGGTTGGTAAGAGAGGCCGCCTTCAGTGGGCATGGCTGCGCCATATCACAAGCCTCCGCTGACCTGTTATTGGAGTCAATCCTGGGAAAATCCCTGGACGAAGTCAGAAACATTACCAAGGAAGATATTCTTGAAATGTTAGGGATCGAGCTGGGACCGGTACGCTTGAAATGCGCGCTCTTGTCGTTGAAGGTACTTAAGGCCGGTGTGTATGGTCTGGGGGAAGCGGACGACAATTTGGTTGAGTGACGAATAGATCCCAAGAAACCTATTCTTGTTCTTGTCGAGAAAATAAAGGCGGGACGGAACCGACGTGCCCGTTTATTTTCTGTTTGAGCATCTTCCATAATAGAACTGCACCAATAGCAATTAGCCCAACCGACAGGAGACCTAAATATATAATATACCTTGGAAGAGAAATTACAACTGGTGCAGCGAATTCTTTATTAAATCCTGAATTCCAGGTATATATAAGGAACCCAAAAAATGAAAGGAGATAGGTTGTTGATATCGTGCGCCAATCAGGGGTAAGACAGGCCAGGGCAATTAGAGGAATCAGATACCAGACCTTTCCATAATTGATCAAAAAAAGGGAGAAAAACAAGGCCAAAATCACCCATCCCAAAATCATCTGCTTTTTTTCTCCGCTTCGGGTGATGCCAATCACGATTATTAAAACGACAAAGACCACTCTCATAAAGTTACGGAAGAAATCAGGCGCAGAACCACCTGACATTCCAATAATACTGACCAATTGAGTAGTCAGATAATCCCCTAAATCAAATCGAATATAAAAGACCGCAGCTGTAATCGCAAAAAGGATTCCCAGTATGATGTAATCCCTCCACTTTTTTCGCCTGAGATTCATGAGTAGATACACTGCCAAGAAGGGAAGAGTGGTCATCTTGATCAATACCGACAAAGTCAAGGGTACAATCGTTAGGTTTCTGCGCTCTATTACCATAAGTAAAATTGCTAACAAAAGAAAAAAAACAATAAATGTATCGCCCTTACTCTGACCTAATATGACAATAATTGGGTTCCATGCATACAGAACCAGACCGGCGATTAAAAAACTGAGATTTATGTTGTTTATAATAATTGCGATGAGAATGAGGTTTGAGATATTTACAAGCAAGAAAGCGACGCGATAAATTAATAGATTCTTGGCAACATCGTCCCCAGTGAGTTTGGCAAGGCCTATTTCTATTGAGGTCCACAGCGGAAGCTTCCACCACTCCGCGACGTCGGTATAGTCATGGCTCGCGTATGGATATACTGGATCGTGCGGGATTTCGTCAGCAGCGACTCGGTATGGGTTTTTGTCGTACACAGCGGTCAGGCGACCGCGTAGCATATAGTTGAAGATATCCGTGTTCAGGTTTGGCAAAGCAAAGGTGGATAGCAGGAGATAAGCGCCCGTTGGGATTAGAACGAGCGCCAGCGTGCCAGAGCGCGCTCGAAGTTTCCAGCTTAGATACACCACCAAACCATAAATAGCGAAGGCGATAACGGTAATAGCGACTAACAGGATAGCAACTGATTTTGGATCATCGGGAACGGGAAGCGGTATTGAAACTAACCATGACCAAAGGGGAAAATCTGAAACCAGGGATGCACTGGGACGAGTTAAGCGGGCTGGAGTCTGGGGGATAATAAAAAAATATATGAAATAGACAATGAACAGACACATTGCCAGCAGGCCTAAGATAAATTGCGAAAATATAGAATTAGATTTCTTATCCATTCGTATTAGGGGAAACCAATAAACCCCGATGAATGTCGAGCAGCAGTTCCATTTCCACCGAATACTGCGTGTCGCATGAGGTCAGTTGCAGAGAAGAGACAAAGGCGCTGAAGCCGAAATAGAAGAGCAGAGTGACAAACCCTAGGGCGACAAAAAAGCGCAGGAGCCAAACCTTAGCACCATTTTCTCGCGATTGTAGTCCGCCTCTTCCTTCCAATAAAGAGCCCTGTTGTTAATAATTAAATGATACTTTCATTAATAGTCATCTGGAAGAGTAAACGTACTGAACCAACATTTGTTACAATTGCTATATTTATTTGTGACATTACATCAGAGGCTCTCTTAACGCCATTTAACATTGATCTATCGATGAGCTGGTATCATATGAATAGGGAAATTCCCAATGCAAGCCTATAAACAGATTAACCCCGACGAGTGCGAATTTGTCCCTGTCGCCCAAGTAAATGAGTTGCCGAATGGGGAACGGGTCTTTGTAGAAATCGATGACTTGCCTATTGTGGTGTTTAATATAGCCGGGCGATATTTTGCCATTGGCAATTTGTGTTCGCACGACGATGGCCCGATTGGCGAAGGCGATCTAGAGCAATACTCGGTGGTCTGTCCCCGGCATGGAGCGCGCTACGATATACGAACGGGGAAAGTGCTATCTTTACCTGCTTTCGTCGATATCCCATCCTACCCAGTGCGGGTCGTGGATGGGCAGATCGAAGTCGGGATTCCGGCTGAGAAATGAAGTTTGGTTATTCAGGAACTATCCCCCAGGCGTAAAATGTGGGTACATATAGGACGCGTTCCCCTTTTTCCCGGGCGGACAAGTCAATATTTCTTAAAGCATTGAAGGTGTTGAAGACACCAGGAGTCTGCGCGATCTGATGCAAGTCGGAATGGATCACGGACCACTCGGATTCCCAATCATCTGGTGAAAGGGGAGTATTCCATTGGCCGCCGAGCACCCCAGTCTCAACCTGTTTCAATCCAAGACAGGAGAATATTCCTGCCAACTTACGCCCCATCTCTGGATCGGCTGCCTGGCTTCGCAAGGCGGCTTGCTGCCATTGGCCGATCTGAGCAAGTTCAGGGGGATAGTCGATGCGCCCGCCATAGTCGGGCTCGGCAAGAGCGAGCACTGCCCCACCTGGTTTAGTCACGCGTGCCATCTCGGCGACTACCTTGGCAGGGTCCACGACCCAGAGCAGAAGGAAGTGGCAAAAACTTATATCGAAAATACTAGATATATACGGGAGTGTGTGGGCGTCTGCCTGGGTCAGGCAGGCAACCGAGGATTGCCGCACAGTAATATTCAAATATTGGCGATTAATGTCTAATCCGTGAACCTGGACGTTAGCCAGATCGGACAATTCGGAAATCAATACTCCTGTACCACAGCCGACATCTAATATATGGCTAGCAGTTTGAAAGCCTGCCTTTTGAAATAAGTACCGGCGTAGATCGCGTGTCCACCGCGCTTGTAGGGTGAAACGATCGTGCCATTCAGAGGGGGAAAATGTCATAACTCAATAACCTTTTTCCATTATACGGGTTTATCCGATGTTTGTCACGAAGGGAGGCGGTTGACCTAGATTAATAATTGTGCTACATTCGGAATTAATAAATAGATTGGATGACTGCATGATTTAGTCAACTTTGGAGCAGGAGGGTAGCGGCATGGCGAAGCGACGTGTGCATCCAACACAGCCTGTTCGAATCCTGATTGGCCTGACATCGACAGGACTCATGTTAGCCTGCAATCTAATGGCAAGATTGACCCCTACCGTTCAAATTTTGGAGGAGGGTACAGCCACCGCGGTGACAAGATCCTTGACCGAACCGGTCACAATCGTACCGATTCAATCCATAACGCCATCCAAGCCTGAACCGAGCGAGACGGGGACACCGGTTATTATTTCAACTATAACTGCCGTTGCCCAGGCGAATTTACAGTTGAGAAACACCTTGAGCGCAGCCCTGACAGCTACGCAAGCCATCCAGCATGCGAGAACTGCCCAGGCGGTTAACCCAACCCCAACTCATACACCCACCTTCACGGCCAGCCCTTCACCCAATCCAACTGAAATGAAAGCGCTGGTGGATAGGTTCAAGGCCGTTGTTACCGTTGACAAAGTCCTGGGGAGGATCCAAGAATTACGTCCAGGGCTCGATGGGACCTTGTGGCTGGCAAGCGATTCGGGTATCGCCAGCCTGGACGCTACTGAGTGGACGGTACACTTTACAGATGGTAAATACTTGCTAGCGGGATTCGATGTGGATCAACGGTTATGGATAGTCAGGGGAGATGGTACGCTAGTGATGGCCTGGGATGGCAGCACATGGAAGACATATGGAGCAGACCAAGGCTGGCTGCCGATCAACGCGCCTTATGAAACACGGATCGGGAAGGACGTCTTAACCGATCTATATCGAAGAGTTTGGATGACTACCTTTCAAGATGTGCGAGCTTTTAATGGACAGAGCTGGCAGGTGTACCGATTTGAAGAAATGGGTTTTGTGCAATCTCCAGAAACGGCGCAGTATGAGGGATTCGCGTTACCGGTTATCTCCCTGGATCAAAGCGGTAACATGTGGGTAGGCGATTGTGATACCCAGGGTGAAGCTATTGTTGGGCAGGGCGCGCGCTGGTTTGATGGGGATACTTGGCATGGTGCTGGCTCACCCGTCGATCAGGGATGTGTGCGCGATATTGTTGTGGACGCAGGCGGAAATGCGTGGCTAGGAGTCGATGGAGTCCTCTGGCGTCACGATGGGGGAACCGGGAATTGGGCTAGTTTTACCCCACCTAAGCCGCCGATAGGGATCCGATATGGATGGATCGATGATATCGCTATTGGGCCAGATGGGGAAATCTGGGCGTCTTTATCGATCTGTGGAGGAGCGAGCTGCGGCGGTTTCCAGGTACGTTACAATATTAAGGACGGGGTATGGAGTCAAATCGGTGAGGTTGGTGATTATTATGCGGATAGTGTATTCTTCGATGCAGACGGTGATGCCTGGCTCTATAGTGAGGGTACCCTGTATAGGATTGAGGGAAAAACACTCGAGATGGTGGAGGATTTGAAAATCCAAGCGATCTCCCAAGACGGTCTTGGGCGCATGTGGTTAGTAGCCGAGCAAAAGGGGAAAATCCAAGTATTTAGACAAGTGTTTGCCGGAGAGGTACCATAACCTTCTGGTATTACCCTAGCTCAGGCTTCCATATTTTATCCCAGGGATCGGTTAGAAAGTTTCCGAGTACCTGGTTAATCCCCTGACCCGGCAGTACGTCACCATCGGGTTCGACGTACAACCAGGAGCGACCAGTACCGACCGATCGCTCGTGATCCGCGAATTCCAAAGAGAACGGATTCAGGGCGGAATAGGGTACCGGCAAGTCCCATACCAAGGAGAGGTGGAGTTCAGCTGCTATCTCACGGGCATTTCGAAGTTGCTCTTTTAACTCTGGGTCGGTGGCGCTCAAAGAGATCGATCCTAGACCCATCGCGGACAGGCGCGTGAGATAATCCAGCACTACAGGGTAGTTTTGAGAAGTGATCGTCAGGTGGACAGTAGTGGAAAGGTCGGCCTGCAACGCAGATTGGGTTACCGCCCAGATCCTATCCTCGACGGGGTTAAGCAGGATGACCAAGTGGTCTAGACCTGTCTGGAGCAGGCTATCCAGATAAGCTGAGTTTGCCAAGCGATAGCCATCCGTCAGCAGCCCGGTTACCTGTCCATTGGTTTCAGCGTGGGAAATCAATTTCGGCAAGTCGTCGCGCAGGGTGGGTTCACCGCCGGTAAAGACAATATGTGGTATACCGGCTTGCCAGGCTTTATCCATTATTGATTCCCATTCAAGGGTTGCAAGCTCGCGCGCTGCTCGAGCTGTCGGCGCAAAAGTGGGGTCAGTAGAATCCGGCAGCCGATAGGTTAACGCGCAATCGAGCCGGTATGGAGCAGAGATTGGGCCTGTGTGAGGCTTTTGTCGCTCGAAGTCCAGGTAGGCTACTGGATCCAGATCGGGGGTTGAGATTAAGGTGTCGATCCGGTCTTTGAACTCGGTAAAATCTTGTAGGATCTGAGCTTGAGTGACGTGATAGCGAACGGACATGGAACGAGCTACTTCTTCACGAGAAGTGCAACGAACGAGGTGGTAAGCATACTCGGCGGCAGTGGTGTTCAAGTGAAGGACCGTTGACGCATTAACGATCAACACTCCAGTCCCATCTAGTTCCATCCGTAAGTGCAGGCGAAAGTGATCGGGTTCTTCGGGCGGTGCCTGATAATGGTAAATACCGGCTGGAAGAGGTTCGACAGGAGCGAAGAGGCGACGGATAGACTCGCGAATAGTAGTCATGGGGGTACCTCGATAGGGGGAGGGAATTGAGTATTTATCTTCCAGTATCCAGGATGCAGTGTTCAGTAACTTGCAGTCAGTGACTAGTAGTCATTTGTCGGAGAGGGGGAGGTTGTCGCGGGAAATCAGGCTATTTCCGGGGGCGTTCAGAGCAAGGGGGCAGCCACCGCCACATTCGGTGAGCAATACGCAGTCATTACATTTCGATGGGATATACCGCCGCTCGCGTAATGAAATGGCCAGCTCGTGGTTCCAGATAGCGTGCCAGGAGTCAGTGAGCAGGTTACCCAGCTGCCGATAATAAGATTGGCAGGGGATCACCCCACCATCAGGTTCCACGCACATATTGTACAGGGCGGCTGTGCAACCTTTGACACCCAATTCGAGCTGCATCGGGTCGAAATGGCAATATTGAGTGGGAGTGTACCAGATCAGACGTTGCCCGTTTTGGTCAGACTTGTCTCGGGCGAGGTTCAGCAGAGGCCGTAACTCACTTTCAGTAAGTCCTGTACCCACCGTCAGGCCGTGACCAGAATGGATCAGGGCATTCAGGCCTATGGTAGGCACCCCTAAACTTGCCAGGAAATCCAGGGTTTTACCCAGGAAGGGGCTATTCTGGCGCAACATGGTAGTGTTTGTCATCACGTAGAGGGGTGTATCAAGCACATTGCGCAATCCGGCGATAGTCTGCGTCCAGGCACCTTTGGCGCACACCATAGCGTCGTGAATGAGCGGGTCGTGGGATTCGACGGTGATCTGCACGTGATCCAGGCCAGCATCGACCAGCTGCTTTACGAAACTCGCATCGGTTAAACGGCGGGCATTGGTGTTCAGTCCGGTAATCTGGCCATTCTTTTCTGCATGGGCAATTAGCTCAGGTAAGTCGGAGCGTAAAGTTGGCTCGCCACCGGTGAAGACAATATGAGGAATGCCGATCTCCCACAGGCGATCAAGGATGGCTTTCCATTTTTCTATCCCCAGTTCGGGATAATCACGTGGCCGAGCATTATAACAATGAGCGCAGTTGTCGTTGCACCGGTAGGTCAGGGCCAGGTCCATGCGGTACGGAGCAGAGGGGCGAGCGGTGAAAGGGGCAGTAAATTCAATATCCAGATCGCAGACCGGGCAAGTACCATCGGGGAGGGTGAGCTGGTCTAAATCCTCGACGAATTGCGCATAGTCAGACTTCACTTGGACTTGTGAGACGCGAAAAAGGTGAGTCAAGTCACGGATTGCTGCTGGCACGGGCGTATCGGTGAGAGAAAGGTAAGCCATCACCGATGCAGTAGGATTTAAGTGTAGCACTCGACTGGCGTTTATCAACAAGGTTCCGTGTGCTGGCCTCCCACTCTGATCATGATCGATACGCAAGTGAATGCGACTGCGCTCACCCTGGCTCTGGCGTTCGAAGTGATATAGTCCTGGTTTCGGATTTTTCACCGACCGCCTCCAGCGCAAGCACAGGCGCAACCAGCGCAGGCGCAAGCACAAGCGCAGCTGTGCCCACCACTACCTCCTCCACCAAAAGACCTGCCACTTGAAGTAGGCTTGGGGGGTGGGTTCGTGATATTTGTAATCCCACTGGTGAATTCAGTGATGTTTCCAACGACCTTACTAGAAAAGTTTTGCACGCCGGTAGCCATCGATGCAGCAAATTCAGCCCCAGGGAGATGGGGGAGCGATGGGCCAGGGCTTCCCCCAGGAGCTCTGCCGGTCGTGGGAAGCCCAATTGGACCTGGACCCGAGCGTCCGTAACTTGGATCGTAGCGCGGCCACCACATTGGCACAAACACTGGACCCTGGCGGAAGACTTCTTTCGTGCGGTCTTCGTACTCATGGTCGAGCATGGTCCATTCCATGACTTCGTCGAACTTCTCGCTCTTAACTTCGGGAGTATCCGCGGCTTCGACCTGGGTCCAGGCACGTGCGGTGATATCGCGATAATAGGCAACCGTTTCGCGGCGGCTAAAGCCTTTCATCTTGTCCCCAACGCTCTTAACCAGATCTACCATGGTTTTTTGCAAGGCTTTCCGCCGAGGGGCACCCTGTGACGCCGAGAATCCCGCCAGAAAATCTTTCTCGTAGGCGTTTAGACCCTCGGGTAACGGCTCGATTAGTTCTAATTCTAATGGATCGCGTGTTTTAACCTGTGCGGCGTTCTTCTTGAGCACTGAAAACAAGATCATGGTCAAAATCTTATCCATCGGCTGTTCCATTAGTATGCCAGCCTCAACAGCGGTCAGGCCGCGTTTTATCCCGTGTCCCTCGATGGAAATCTTGGGGGGGAGATACTTCATCTTGCGTTTGCGGTCAGCCGTGACAGCCCAGTAAATGAAGAATACAACCATACCGATGCACAGGAGAGGAATGGCGAGAGTACTGAGCGCAGCGATCAACCCTGCGAACGGGTTGGGGCGGACAATGGCATTCTTAGGCACATATTGTGCAGGAAAGGAAGCGCCGAAGGTATATTGCGCATAGCCAACAGCGTTTGGATTATGCCATGTGTATGTGATGCGATTTTGATCGTCAATGCCAGCCACCGGTTCTGATGGCCACCCGGAGGGTGCAGTATGCCAGCGCGGTTGCTCTGGTTGGACACCGGGTGGAAGATGAAAAATAACGGTCAGGTTTGTATTGCCATGGACAAAAGATGAATCGAACCAGGTAGGGATAAACTCTCCGCTTGCATAGGTATCATCTGTATCGTCAGGATAGAGGACTCGCTCTACCCGGCCGATATTGACATGCACCTGGCCAGTCTTACCAGGTTGGATGGCGTTGCTTCCAAGCCCAACTGCAATCCCTGGATCGACGTATGGGGACTCTTCGATGTCATTGATGACCTGACCCTCTACGTCAGCGACAACGCTGTTCAGGTCGTAGTTCTTATTCGGCACACCGACGTCAACGTAGTCGATGGGTGAGGCGAAGGAATCGTTAGTGAAGATGAAGAGATAATCGATCGAACTAGTACCATCCTCGTTCCAATAAACATTGACAGTCTCTTGTGGCAGGCTGAAGGAGTAGGTCTGCGCCAGGGCAATCCCAGGGGTCAAGAACAATAAGGCGACGAAGGCGAGAAGATATTTAAGTCTATTGATTTTAGATGGATGATGTGATTTGCCGCTCATAGTCGAATCTCCGTTACCATCCAATGATTATTTACATTAAATGATTCAGATACGCGAATAAACCAGATATCACGGATCGCATTACACAGTCTTCACCATTTAGGTTCTTCGGTCAGCTGGTAGGTGGTGCCACAATATGGGCAGGTAACAACTGGGGCGCCGGCCACCATCTTGATGTTTTCTGGTTTTAACACCCCCCCACAGGAATTACATTTCAAGGTGTCTAATTCAACATTGGCTGGGAGGTCAATTTTTAAGGTGACATCCTCGCCAGAACCTGCCGCGATGGGTTTTCGGGTGCTGGCGAACCAAATCAACCCGAAGCCGATCACAACGCTCACTAGGCCAACAACCAACCAACCGATTTGTCCTTGCGGGCTAAAGGTGGCGTAGATGAACATTACCCCAAAGAAAATGAATATGGCAGCGGCGATATAGGAAATGATCTTGACAGCATTCATAGAAGCCTCCATTTTCTCAGATTAGTTTACACTCCATTAAACAGAAGGGCAAGTGACTTTTGACTAATATTTTTCCTGTTAATGTCAGATGATAAGAACTTCCCGAAAGTTCTGAACTTTCGGGAAGTAAGGATTACAAATTTTCGATGTGCACTGGTTCGACGGGATCGGCTAACTCGAAGCCAAAGATACGAGAGTAGAAATACAACTCAGCGTCCAGGGCGCGCTTGATGTTCTCAGCTTTGCGGAAACCATGTTGCTCGCCCTCAAAGGGCAGGTAAGCGACCGGCAATCCCTTGGCTCGCACTGCAGAAAACATCATTTCCGCCTGGTTAGGTGGGACGATCTTGTCTTCAAGACCCTGGAACAGGATCATAGGTGTCGAGAGCTGGTCAATGTGTTGGATTGGCGAGCGTTCCCGATATAGATCCCGGCGTTCGGGAAAGGGTCCCACCAGACGGTCCAGGTAACGCGACTCGAATTTGTGAGTATCTTTGACAAAGGATTCAAGATCGCCAATGCCAAAATGGCTAGCCCCTGCTTTGAACAAGTCACGAAATGTCAGTGCACACAACGTAGTGTAACCGCCCGCGCTCCCTCCAGTAATAGCTAATCGGTTGCCGTCGACAATCCCTTGCTTGACGAGGAAACGTGCCCCGTTCGCGCAATCGTCCATGTCAACAAGTCCCCAGTGTCCGTTGAGACGTTCCCGGTATTTCCGCCCATAGCCAGTGCTGCCGCCATAGTTTACGTCGAGCACAGCGATGCCACGGCTGGTCCAGTATTGAATTTCTGAGCTGAGTACTGTGGAAGTCGCTCCGGTTGGACCGCCGTGGCTCATCACCAACAAAGGAGGTAGTTCATCGGTTGGTGGAGAAAAATCCGGATTTTTTGGAGGAAAGAAAAATGCAAAGGCTGTTAAGCCGTTTTCCGTGGGAAATTCAATAGTTTGGGGATAAGAGAGAAAAGCCGGATCGATCACCATCTCGCTGGAGCGGCGGAGGACTTCTGGGAATCCGGTGGTCAAGTCGAGATTGATGATAGCAGCTGATTCGGTTGGAGATCCAGCGTTGAATATTGCCTGATCCCCAACGACCCGCAGCCCCCAAATGTCTGTAAAGGGACCATCGATGGTGGTTAATTTCTTATTCTTAAGATCAAGGATAGCGAGGGATGAGGTGCCTTGTTGGATATATGTGCAGACGAGGCGCTCCGCCGAGGCGAATTCATAAGAGGACATCCCAAATACCCATTGTGGCATTCCAAATTCAGCCTCCATTGGATAAATAGGCTCGATTTTCCCATCTCGCCAGCAATACAAGTTCCACCAGCCGGAACGGTCAGAGATAAAATGTAAAACTCCATTCGGTGACCAGGAAGGCTGAAAGATCGATTCTTCTATTCCGCCGGTGACCAGCCGAGCATTCGACACGAGACCATTCTTAACGAGATCTGCAACCCAAAGTTCAGTACCATCCCAGGGCATATTGGGGTGATTCCAGGTAGTCCAAGCTAATTGAGTGCCGCCAGGATTGAGGCGCGGGAACGCGTAAAAGTCATTGCCGGAGACGAGAACCTGTCCTGTATTTTGAGAAATATTTCCCGGTTTGAGATCGACACTCACTAATGTGTTAACCGCCTCTTGATCGCTACGGGTATGGTCCTCTCGGACACAGATTAACCGGTTTCTACGGTGGTCCAAGATGAGATCCGCATAGCGGTACTCGCCTTCGGGAGTAATAGGTCCCGGATCTTGTCCAGGATCTTGGCGATATATGCGTTGATCGTCAAAATTCGCGAAAAAAACGACGCCATCAAGTACTTTATAAGCAGCACCACCATATTCGTGAACTCGAGTGCGAACATTGAACGGCGGAGGTGTTATATCAGTCGCTTTGCCGTCTGGTGTACGCCGAACAACGACATAGCGGCCACCTTCTTTTAACCGCACTTCGATCCAATAGATGTCTACCCCATCTGGGGAGATAGCTCCCAAGCCTATAGTTTCAGAGACAATCAGATCAGAGGTGATGGGAGATTTCCAGGAGCCATAAGGGGCGATTCTTGTTTGAGACATTTTATCCTCACTTCCTTGATGCGCAAAATGGCTAAACAAATGTGAATGCCTCCAAGTGAAACCGGCCAAAGCTACGAATCCGGGCGGTTAACATTCTAATTATCCATGTCGTTCCATAAGTAAGGCTGGGATTCTTGCCGCGATGTCATCCCGTACCTGACGGAAGGCAGCTATAATTTGTTCTTCACTGCCGGTTTGCTTGGCTGGGTCGGGGAAACTGAGGTGGAGCCGGCGATCTGGCCCTAGCCAAACAGGGCATTCCTCAGCGGCTGAATCGCACACCGTAACGACCAGGTCAAAAGGCATGCCATGATACTCGGCCACATTTTTGGAGTGCCCATGGTGTTGGATGCCTATCTCGGTTAGAACCTGGAGAGCTTTCGGATGGACATAATCTGTGGGGTGTGTGCCGGCGCTGAAGGCCTGCCAATCCTGATTCAATTGACTATTAACAATAGCCTCCGCTATTTGCGAGCGGCAGGAGTTCCCTGTGCATAGAAAAAGGACCTTCCTTCGCCCGGGTTTGGGATGCGTGGACATGAACCTACTTATTCAGGGGATAATTCGTCGTCTGAGCGATCCATTTCGCTCATTTCGCCAGTAGCCACAAAGATGGTGCGTTCGCAGATATTGGTAACCCGGTCAGCCATGCGTTCCAGGTTGTGGGCGACCCAAAGCAGGTAGTTTGCACGGTCGATGGTGGTTGGATCGGCGATCATATAGGTAATCAGTTCCCGATATACCTGGTTATAGAGGTCATCGACAACTTCATCTTCCTTTGGTATAGCGCGGGCGGTCTCAACATCCCCAGCGACAAAAGCGCCCAGGGCTCGGTGGAGCATGTCTGCACTGATCTCAGCCATGCGAGGGATATCGATCAAAGGCTTTACCAGCGGTTGATCGCCTAGCAGTAGGTTGATCCGGGAAATTCCTTTAGCATAATCGCCCATACGCTCCAGCTCTGTTGCCGCTTCTAATACTGCTGCTAGAAGGCGCAAGTCGCGTGCCATGGGTTGTTGAGTGGCAATTACGATCAGCCCTGCGTTTTCAATGGCAAAGTGTTTTTCGTTTATTTGGAGGTCCGCGGCATAAATCTGCTTGGATGCTTCGAAATCACGGCGCTTGAGCGCATCGACGGATGCGATCACGGCCTCCTCGACCATGCTTCCCATGACGATAATCTCGTCCAGTAGTTCCTGGAGAGCTCGGTCTAATGTCTCTCGGGGTGAAATCGTGGTCATTTTAGCCTCAGAAACCGAATGATATTGAGTTACTTGATTTTATACCATTACTTATTATCGGGAAAGGTCAAAATTGCTCAATTAACCAAAGCGTCCGGTGATATAGTCCTCGGTGTGCTTATTGCGTGGATTGGTGAACAGCTGGTTGGTTGGTCCATATTCGACTAAAATCCCTGCCCGCTCCTCATTTATCATAAAGAAGGCGGTAAAATCCGAGACACGCGCGGCTTGCTGCATATTATGAGTTACGATGATAATGGTGTAATTAACCACCAGGTCGTGCATTAATTCCTCGATTTTTAGTGTTGCGATCGGATCCAGGGATGACGCAGGCTCGTCCATCAGGATGATCTCTGGTCTGATTGCAATTGCCCGGGCGATACACAGCCGTTGCTGCTGCCCTCCCGATAAAGATAGTCCACTCTGATGGAGTTTATCTTTGACTTCATCCCATAGGGCAGCCTGAAATAATGACTCTTCTACAAGCTCGTCCATATCTCCCTTGAATCCGTTGATGCGCGCCCCCCAGGCAATGTTTTCATAAATACTTTTCGGAAATGGGTTTGGCTTTTGGAAGACCATTCCGATCCGGCGGCGAACTTCCACCGGATCGATTTCAGGTTCGTAGATATTCTGGCCTCGAAAGATAACTTCACCGTTGGCGCGAGCGGTAGGTACCAGTTCATTCATGCGATTGAATGAACGCAATACAGTGCTTTTTCCACAGCCAGAGGGACCGATAATGGCGGTGATCTTTTGCCGTTCAATGGATATATTAACATCTTTAACTGCCATAAAATCGTGATAGTAGATGTTTAAATGGCGTGCTTCAATAGCAACCTTGCTATCAGTAGAAACGGTGGAACTTTGAGAAGATTTGACCTTCATGAGACCCTCTGGTTGAATCGATTGCGTAGCAGGATGGCTGAAGCGTTGAGGCCTAGCAGCAAGATCAGGAGAATGATGATCGCAGCTGCAGCGAGATTGCGAAATTCCGCCTGTGGCCGCGAGGTCCATTGGTAAATTTGAATGGGCAGCGAGGTGAATTTAGAAAACAGGCTGTCTGGATCAAATGTAATGAAAGTTGATGCTCCTATGACGACCAAAGGCGCAGTCTCACCAATGGCACGCGAGATTGCCAGAATTGAACCAGTGAGGATACCGGGAATGGCGTTCGGGAGCACATGATACCAGACTGTTTGCCACTTAGTGGCACCCAAGCTGAAACTAGCCTGGCGTAATGAGCTGGGGACTGCCCGGATCGCTTCCTGGCTATTAATAATGAGCAGAGGTAAGATCAGCAAGGCCAGGGTTAGACCTGCAGATAATATGGTTCGCCCATTTGCGTTGGCGGGATCGGTGTAACCGAAGGCGGCTCCACTAGTGAAGAGGTTGAAGGCACGGACGAAGATGGCCAGTCCTAACATACCATAAATAATGGATGGCACGCCGGCAAGGTTATTGATATTTGTCTGAATTATCCGGCTAATCCAGCTTTGCGTGGCATATTCTTCCAGGTAAATTGCTGCACCAACCCCAATCGGAAAGGCAACCAAGATGGTAATCGCAATCGTCCAAAGGGAACCGAGAATAGCTGTTCTCACTCCAGCATTAAGTGGATTGCTGGATTGGGGGGTCGTGACAGTATCCCAACCGATCCAGGAGTGAAATTCTAGCCTGGCTTGCGGGTATTTTTCGGCGGACTCGACCAGGATCGTTTTTCGGTGGAAGAGCGAATCAAATAGCGACCAAGAATCAGCAACTTTTGGTTTTACTACTTCTTGAATCACGACCGAGTAAACCTCCTCATGGCTACGGGCTAGGAAAGGTTTTTCCTTTTCCAATGTTCTAAAACGGCTGGCAGTTACCTTATCTTGGATAATACGAATCAGGTCTTCTTTTGACAGATTTTCAAGGGAAATGCCATCCATTGCCAATGAATCTGGGTTAACTTTACTCTCGAAAGCCACGAAACCGAACGCTTGGTTTATGATGTTATAGAGTAAGGCCATCAAGACGACGATCCCGATGACCGTTGATATTTGGAAGATGAGATGCCATGTTTTCGCCCGGCGGTGTCGAACCGGCAGGTTTGAGTCGAATTGTTCTTGTTTATTGTTCGATCGAATTTGACTTGGGGAATATTGATTGATGATCCTACTCATTCATAAACCTCACGGAAGCGCCGGACAATGCGCTGGCTTACAATGTTTAATCCTAAAGTTATCAAGAAAAGCATCAACCCAATGGCAAAGATACTGTTATAGTCAATTGAGGCGTAACTCAAGTCGCCGCCACTGATGCGAACGATGTGGCCGGTCATCGTCTCAGCGGATCTAAATGGATTGAATGTAAAGTTGGGGCCGGCACCTGCTGCGATGGCGACGATCATTGTCTCTCCAACGGCGCGTGAAATACCCACAATTACCGCAGCCGCGATGCCAGACAATGCAGCGGGGAAGACGATTTTAAGAGCTGTCTCCAGCTTTGTGGCTCCTAAGCTATAAGCAGCCTCGCGTAACGATGAGGGAACTGCGCTCAAGGCGTCTTCACTCATGGAGCTGATCAACGGCAAGATCAAGATCCCCATCACAAGACCGGCAGAGGCTGTGTTGTAAATTTGCACGATGTTTTGTCCGAAGATCGATCGGAGCATTGGGGTCATAAAAGTCAGGGCAAAATAACCATACACAACAGTGGGGAGGCCTGCGAGCACTTCCAGGGTTGGTTTTAAAATGCTGCGAGCCTTGGGGGAGGCGTATTCGCTCAGATAAATGGCGACGCTGAATCCGAGTGGAATGGCAATCAGCATGGCAACCGCGGATGTCATCAGGGTGGCGTTAAGGAGAGGCAGGATACCGAACTCAAGGATTTGTGGTTGCCACTTCGTCCCGGTGAAAAACTCGAGTAGATTTACATCTGGATTTCTAAAAAAGAGCATGGCTTCCTTGCCCAGTTCGTAGACAATCCCCAGAGTGGTTAAGATCGATAAAGCCCCACACGCGAACAAGAACCCCTGGATCAACTTCTCAGCCGGGCGGGGTCGCTTGCGTAAGTCGAAAGGCTTTTCAGCAGCACCCTTTCTCATTTTCATGTAGGAATGAATAATCGTATTCGTTTGGTTAGTCATGCAAGTTAATCCAGTTCCAGCTGGAGCTACCCTTAGGTAGCATCCAGCTGGTCGAGCATAAATATTTATTTAGTTCTAGCTGGCGTTACTCACCGACAGCATCCAGCCAGCTTTGCATTGCAACATTCATTGCATCTTCACTGGCGGGGAAGTAGCCGACATCAAGGACTTCTTCATTGACGTAGGTCAAATAGAAGTCGATAAAAGCTGCTACTTGGGGTTTCTGTTTCATAATCGTGGCATCGGAGTAGATGAAAAGGGGCCGAGACAGGGGATATTCTCCAGACTCTGCGGTTTCGGCGCTCGGAGATACGCCTTCGATAGAAAGTGTCTTGAGCCGGTCAGCGTTTTCTTGATAGTAAGCAAAACCGAAATATCCAATTGCGTAAGGGCTGCCTTCCACCCCCTGGACAAGGACATTATCGTCTTCGCTGAGTTGGAGGTTTTGAGCGTTCAGGATAGGAGCTTCGTCTTTTTCCAAGACTACTTCGACGAAGAAGTCGAAGGTGCCGGAGTCAGTTCCGGGGCTAAAGCGTTGGATGGGTTCAGCAGGGAAACTTGGGTCAATATCGGCCCAAGTCTTAGCGGTGGAGAATACCAGAGCAAGTTGTTCGAGAGTAAGATTTTCAACAAAGCTGTTCTCGTTGCTAACCACAATCGCTAAGGCATCGGTGCCAACGCGAAATTCTACAGGCTCGCGATCGTTAGACTGGCAACTAGCGCGCTCTTCGTCTTTAATAGGGCGGCTCGCATTGGCGATGTCTGTCTCGGCATTGACGCAGAAACGTTCGAAGCCAGCGCCGGTACCGATACTGTCTATAGTGATTTCTCCAGCAAAACCTTCCTCCTGGAAGCGTTCAGTCATGCGTTCAGAGAGCGGAAAAACAGTCGAGCTGCCAGCTGTGATGATGTTTCCACTGACGCTTGCAGGATCTACCTCCGGTAGAAGGCTTGTTCCGGTGTTATTTACCGGCTCTTCTGTTTGAACAGGTGCTTGGGATGTTTGAGGCTCTTGCGAGGGCGATTGGGTTGCCGGGCTCCCACAAGCGGTGAGCGAAATGGCTATCAAGATCAAGGTAGATAGCCAAGCGTACGATTTGCGTGTCATATCTTCAATCTCCTAATATTCTAATCTTGGAGAGAAGAATAACACGATGGGTTTAACAGCAAAGGAAATTGCGGTTAAATACTGGTCAAGGTTTTGTTAAGAGTTGATTAACAGCCATCGAATCTTCACGTTATATCGCTGTTTTTAGTATTCCAACCACAATACCAAATTGCAAATAGGGGACCCAGTTGGATCAAGCCACGACAGGGATTGTAAAATAAAAAGTGCTGCCATGCCCCTCAAGGCTCTCTGCCCAGATTCGGCCGCCGTGGGCTTCTACCAAATGGCGGGAGATCGCCAGTCCCAACCCGGTTCCACCACCAGAACGCGCCCGATCTGCCTTAAAGAAGCGTTCAAAAATCCGCGGCAGGTCTTCAGCAGAGATTCCACTCCCCGTATCTTTGATAGAAAAAAGAATTATGTCTTCGGAACTTTCTGCACTAAGAGTGATGTTTCCGCCCGCCGGGGTGAATTTGATGGCGTTGTGTAATAGGTTGACGACTACCTGCTCGATCCGCGGTGGATCAGCGAGCACTAAAGGTAGATCGGCAGGACAGTGCAGCTGCACTTGAATCCCAGAATTCTCAGATTGCAATTGCAGGCGCTCGATGGCTGAGGTCAATAAATCCTGAGGAGGGACGGGCTTTAATTCAAGCGGCACCTTCCCCGATTCAATGCGAGAAAGTTCTAATAACTCCTGTACCATCAATGACAACGCATCCACCTCGGCCTCTATCCGGTTTAAGAAACGACGTGCGGCAGGAGGGTCGTCCAAGGCGCTTTCCTGGAGTGTTTCCGCCAGGGCTTTAAGCGAGGCAAGTGGAGTACGTAATTCGTGAGATATGTTGCTGATGAAATCGCGGCGGACAGTTTCCAGGCGTCGCAGGTGTGTGAGATCGTTAACTACCAGGAGAACGCTGCCGGGTAAGGTGTGGACCAAAGGTATGGCTTCCACTTGGAATATTTGATGTTTCCCGGGGACTTCAAGTGAAGTCACCTGGTTTTCACCGGATTCCAGACATTTCCGCCGAAGATCAATAATTTGATGATGTCTGACAACGCTGGGAAGCGAGCGGTCTAAGGCGTCACCTTCTTTTACAGAAAACATACGTTGGGCAGCTGGGTTGACCATCTGTACTTTCCCCATCTCATCAACAATCATCACCCCGTCGCTGAGTTGCTTCAAAACTGCAACTAGCTTCTTACGTTCTGTATCAAGGCGTCCATATTGGGCGCGCAACTGGACCCGCATGGCATTAATCGCACCCGCCAACTGGCCTACCTCGTCGACGGTCGTAGGGATCAGCTGGTCACTATGGGCATCCAGGGAAATATGCTGGGTCGTCTTGGCAAGATCCCGCAAGGGTCGGGTGGTATATTCGGCAACTACTACCCCCAACAGGATTGCCAGGATGGTTGCGATCAATGTTCCAGTGAGGATAGTTTTTCGTAAAGAAGAAACCTTGGCTTCGATTTGATCTAACGCAATGGCAAGACGGACATACCCCAATACTTCTGCATCTTTAACTACTGGGAGGGCGATATATAACATATCGGCTCCCAAAGTCCGACTAAACCGGATAGACCTGCCCATCCCTTCAAGAAGTGCTTGTTGAATTTCGGGTCGTTGGAGATGATTGTCCATGGTAGCCCGATCCTCATTAGATTCGCCGACTACCTCGCCATCCGCAGCAATGAGAGTAACACGCACTCCCAGGTCATCCGACCATTCTTTGGCAAGGACATCAAGACCATGACTGGGGAATTCACCGATTATTCTTTGTTCGAGAGTCCCTCCAAGTAACCTGGCTTCGGAAGTTAGTTTTGATTCCAGTTCGTTCAATTCGGTATGATAAATAAAATCCGAAATGTAGAGACTCAGCCCTGTCATTACCAGCATGAAAAGGATAACGTACGGGATGGCTATCCGCCAGCGAATACTTTGAAACATGCTATCCTTCAAAACGATAGCCTGCCCCGCGTACGGTGACAATCCGGTCTGGCTTGGCTGGGTTTTGTTCGATCTTCTCTCGCAACCATCTTACATGCACATCCACAGTCCGGCTGTCACCGCTGAAGTCCCAACCCCAAACGCGTTCGAGAATCAAATCTCGGGATAAGACGTGACCACGGTGCCTTGCCATGAAGAGCAGCAAATCATACTCCTTAGGTTTGAGCGGAAGTGGCTTGTCGGCCAAGCGAACTTCTCGACGAGTCATGTCAAGCGTTAAGTCATCAAATTGTAAGATTTCATGGTTATCAGGGGAATGTGATTCGGCTTTTTCGCGTTCTAACCGGACCCGACGGAGTTGGGCTTTCACCCGCGCCTGGAATTCCCGCATGCTA
>MGOK01000117.1:9683-13626 GCA_001795335.1 Chloroflexi bacterium RBG_19FT_COMBO_55_16 | reverse complement strand
ATCACGCGATCAATTTCCTCGTCGCGGGCGGTCAACATAATGATCGGGACAACCATATCCTGGCGGAGGATCCTACATACTTCGAATCCGTCTAATACCGGAAGCATGATATCCAATACGATCAAGTCTGGAACGAGGCGTCGCGCGGCCTCGATGGCGGATTTACCATCGACAGCAATATGCACTTTATAGCCTAATCGGGATAAGTTGTATGAGAGCGTTTCTCTAAGACTTGTTTCGTCTTCTACAACAAGGATTAATTCCGGCACGCCTTACTCCTGTTAACCAAAACGGCCTTCTACATAGTCCTCCGTCCGCTTGTCAAGGGGATTGGTGAATATGATTTTCCCAAGGGAAAACTCGATTAGCTCCCCCTGAAGGAAGAAAGCAGCATGATCAGCGGTACGAGCGGCTTGTTGAATGGAATGAGGGACAAGGACAATCGTATATTGTTTTTTCAGCTCATGGAGCGAGGCCTCTACCTTGCCAGTCGAAATCGGGTCCAATCCGGAAGTTGGTTCATCGAGAAGGATAATTTCAGGTTCAAGGACAAGGCTGCGCGCCAAACACAAGCGTTGCTGTTGTCCACCAGAGAGAGCGACAGCTGGATCATCGAGTCGATCTTTTACCTCTTCCCATAGGGCGGCTTGTTGTAAACTACGCTCTACCGCTTCTTCGAGTTGTTGTTTCTGGCGAATCCCAGCGAGTTCTAATCCATAGGTCAGATTCTTTCGGATGCTGAATGGGAGTACTACTGGTCGGGCAAAAACAATCCCAATTCTGCGCCGTAGGGCGATCACGTCAAGGTCTGGATCAAGGATGTTTTGTCCGTCGATCAGGACTTTTCCTGAAAATTGCTTTACATCAGCCAGGTCGTTTAACCTGTTGATGACCCGTAGAAGAGTCGATTTACCCCCTCCAGCCGGTCCGAATAGAACCGTGATGGCATTGACAGGGATGTCGAGATTGATGTTCTTCAATGACTCGGTCCCGTCTGAATAAAATAAAAAGAAGTTTTCGATGTGGATTTTGATCATTGGGTTGAGGTTCTTTTACCACTGACGACGAGCCCGTGCTCGAGAACGAATAACGGTAGCGAGCAGGTTCATTCCAAGCACGAAGATGATTAATACCAGCGCGGTCCCATATTGGATTTGGACTGGCATCCCTGGGACCTGGGTAGAAATGACAAACAGGTGATAAGGCAAAGCCATGGTGGCATCGAATGGCGAGTTGGGTAACCTGGGCAGGAAAAAAGCGGCGACGGTAAACAAGATTGGGGCGGTCTCTCCCGCGGCGCGCTCGAGACCCAGAATTACCCCGGTCAGGATACCGGGTAAGGCTTGCGGTAGGACAATCCGGCGGATGGTCTGCCATTGTGTACCTCCCATGGAAATGCTTACCACCCTGAACGATTGCGGGACAGAGCGCAAGGCTTCTTCGGCGGTAGAGATGATTACCGGTAGAGTCATAATAGCTAAGGTTAACGAGCCAGCCAGGATGCTGGTGCCAAAGTTGAGGAAAAGAACGAATAGTCCCAGGCCGAATAATCCGTAGACCACCGATGGAATACCTGCCAGGTTGATGATAGCGATGCGGATCATGCGTGACCAGCGGTTGTCTGAAGCATATTCTGATAGGTAAATCGCGGCGCCAATTCCCAAAGGCACTGAGAAAATTGCGGTACCGATGGTAAGGTATAAGGTGCCTACGATAGCAGGGAAAATCCCGCCAGAACGCATCCCATTGCTGGGGAGACCGGTCAAGAATTCCCAGGAAATGGCCGGGGCGCCTTTAATGGCAATATAAATGACTACCATGAGAATCGTTATAGCGGTCAACAAAGCAATTGCCGTCAAGAAGGTGAAACCTGCTTGCTGAGTTATTTGACGAAAATGGGAGGATTGAAGCCGCTTCATGACAGAATCCGTTCTGAGCGCTTCCGCTGGCGAAATACCACCGCGGAGGCGATCACATTCACGATTAAGGAGATCGAGAAGAGGATGATGCCGATCAAGAAGAGAACATGAAAATGAACACTACCGCTAGCCACCTCACCCATCTCTGCAGCAATGGTGGCTGTCATTGTTCTCACTGGTGAAAACAGCATGCTCAAGCGCACAGGCAACACTGGAGCATTTCCGGTAACCATCATCACAGCCATTGTTTCACCGATCGCTCGGCCGATTCCCAGCATGATAGCAGTCACCACCCCAGAACGAGCAGCAGGTAGAGTCACGCGCCAGATAGTTTGCCATTTGGTCGCGCCTAAAGCTAAGGCTCCGTCCCGGTACGAGCGGGGAACAGCATCTAAAGCATCCTCTGCAACCGAGACGATGGTCGGGATGGCAATCCCACCTAAAAGGAAAGAGCCGGTAAAGGCAGTGAGGCCAGTGGGCAAGTCGAGGGCGCGGCGTAATAGGGATGTAAAGACTAGCACTCCTAAAAATCCAAGCACCACTGAGGGCAATCCCGCCAGTAGCTCAATCAGAGGCTTAAGAATTTCCCTGGCCCAGCGTGGTGCGATTTCTGAGATGAAAATTGCTGTGCTTAATCCAACAGGGACAGCGATCATCGTAGCGCCAAGAGTGACGATCAATGAGCCTCCCAGAAGCGGCAAGATTCCGAAATAATCTTCGATCGGATACCAGCGCTTACTAAAAATCACAGGAAGTGGCACTTCGCGGAATGAAGGAAGTCCCTCTCTCAATAAGAAAAACAGAATCAAGCCGACAAATAATATGGCAGAGTAACCAGAGACTATAATGAGGCCTGTGATTAAATATTCATTCCAGGAAAGATTTTTTTTCATGATATAGCAGAAAAATACAATGTTTCAATACTTGATCGATTATGGTGGATTGATAGGAACAAAACCTAAATCAATAACTATCTGTTGAGCTTCGGAGGAAAAAATCCACTCCAGGTAGCTTTTTATTTCCCCAACAGGTTGGCCGTTGGAATACATATACAAATCACGCGCGATCGGATAGGTATCATTGTTTACAGTTTCTGCAGATGGTAAGACATATTCCCCTCCTTCGTTTGAGGCAACTGCGATCATCTTCATGTCGGGTGTGACATAGCCCAGCCCGTCGTATCCGATGGCGTTCGGGTTGTCGCGGATTTCGGCACTGATGCCTTCGGAAGAAGGCAATAGTAAAGTATCTGTGGAGAAAAGGGTTTTATTATCGGCCTGCCCTAGACGAAGCACTTCTTCAAGGAAATAAACATGCGTGCCAGAGTTAGTTTCCCGCGACAGGCGAACGATCGGACGATCTTCACCACCCAACTCTTGCCAATTGTTTATTTTACCGCTATAGATATCAGATATTTGTTGAATGGTTAAGCGTTCGATTGAGTTGTTTATATTGACAATTACAGCAATCGCATCCCGTGCAATGACAAATTCCACTGGTTTTGTGCCATTGGCCCCGGCTTTTTCAACCTCTTCAGGTTTAATTTTCCGGGAGGCGTTAGCAATATCCACTGTGCCATTGATCAGTGCAGCAATTCCGGTTCCCGAGCCTCCGCCAGTTACCGAGATGCGGACTTCAGGATGGAGTTGCTGGTACCGCTCAGCCCAAGCCAGGGCAAGGTTAACAATAGTATCAGAGCCTTTGTTTTCGATATAGGCGCTTTCAGATTGTGGTTTCCCCGTCCCTGGTGTAGTGGAGTGAATTGCACAACCAAATAAAGATAGTGTTACCCCGGCAATGATTAACCAGTGGAGTATTTTCATCAGAGCGATTATAGCCTTGATCATTAGGTGGATCAAGGTAGTGGATCCTAATAATGATGAAAGTGGTTTAATAAATAGATATCGAGTAAAATCAGGTCATGACAGATCAGCAACCAATTATCAAAGTCTCTAATTTAAATTTTTATTACGGTGAGAACAACGCCTTGACTAATATCAGCATAGATATTCTCCCACACCGGG
>MGOK01000117.1:0-9667 GCA_001795335.1 Chloroflexi bacterium RBG_19FT_COMBO_55_16 | reverse complement strand
ACCTTCGGGTTGTGGCAAATCGACTTTTTTGCGTTGCCTAAACCGGATGAACGATACCATCCCAGGTGTAAGAATTGAAGGGCAGATTCTGCTTAAGGGCGAAGATATCTACACACAGGATGTCGATTTAATCAAATTGCGGCAGCGGGTTGGGATGGTGTTTCAGAGACCCAATCCATTCCCCCAATCTATATTTGATAATGTCGCATTCGGGCCGCGTGTCTTAGGTTTGACTGGAAACCGGCATGAACTTGATGATTTGGTTGGGCGTAGCTTACGACAGGCAGCACTATTCGATGAAGTAAAAGATTATTTAAATAGGGATGCCTTAGACTTATCTCTTGGCCAGCAACAACGATTATGCATCGCCAGAGTTTTAGCGGTCGAGCCTGAGGTTATCTTGATGGATGAACCTGCATCAGCCTTAGACCCTATTGCAACGCTTAAAATCGAAGAATTAATCGCTGTCTTGAAAAAGGAATATACGATCTTGATTGTGACTCATAATATGCAACAAGCTGCACGAGTCTCGGATTTCACCGGTCTATTTTGGCTAGGTGAATTGGTTGAGTTCTCGCCCACAGAAAGTATGTTCACTCGACCGGAAAAGCAACTAAGCGAAGATTATATTACAGGTCGGATGGGATAAGAATTTCTCAAGCCAGGATTTGATTCCGTCTAGGTCATGCTATATTGATAAAGCCCTTTGGCTTGAAATTATCTGGATTTGCAAGATTTGCCTGGGGAGTATTGGTGTACAACCTGGCAGTGATCCTGTGGGGAGCGTATGTACGCGCCTCTGGTTCAGGAGCGGGATGCGGCAGCCATTGGCCATTATGTAATGGAGTAGTCGTTCCCCACACGACGAGAATAGAAACGTTAATTGAGTTTACCCATCGGGTGATGAGTGGGTTAGCCTTCTTATTGGTAATCGCCCTGCTGGTGATCGCCTTTCGGTTGTATCAAAAAGGAAGTATGGTACGCTTGGGGGTTAGTTTATCCATGCTCTTCATGGTCAGCGAAGCATTGTTGGGCGCGGGATTGGTTTTGTTTGAACTGGTAGCAGAAAACGCCTCGTTGGCCCGGGCTTTCTCGATGTCTTTCCACCTTGTCAATACTTTTCTCCTATTGGCAAGCTTGTCTTTGACAGCCTGGTGGGCCTCGGGCGGCCGACCTGTCCAAACGAAGGGCAAAGGGTTAATGCTAGGATTGCTTGCACTGGGGATGATCGGGATGTTAATTTTAGGAATGAGCGGCGCGGTCACAGCATTAGGCGACACGCTTTTTCCAGCTCGTTCGTTGGCGGAAGGGGTACAACAGGATTTATCTCCAACTGCGCACTTCTTGATCCGGTTGCGGTTTTTACATCCGACGATTGCTATCCTGGTTGGCCTTTACCTAATTTTGGTCGCCAGATGGCTTTACCTGCGAAGGGGAGACCATGTCACCGCTCTCTTGGCCAAGATATTAATAATTTTGATTATCCTGCAATTGAGCTTTGGATTAGTGAATGTTTTCTTGCTTGCACCGATCTGGATGCAAATCCTTCACCTTCTTCTCTCGGATTTGCTTTGGATCATATTAGTCCTATTGGCAGCAAATGCGTTGAGTCAAAGGATGTTGGTGGGAAGCCTCATGCGATCTCCTCAGAAAACTCCTATATCTTCAAGCAGCGAAACTACGACTTAGGCTATAATTCGTAACTATGGAAATTAATCAGCTCCGCCAGCGGCTAGAGCAGCTTCGCCGCGAGATCCAATTCCACAACTATCGTTACCATGTGCTAGATGACCCACAGATCAGTGATCTTGAATTTGATCAGCTGATGTCTGAACTACTGCAGATTGAGCACGCGCATCCGGAGTGGATCACATCAGATTCGCCTACCCAAAGGATCGGAGCATCTCCTGCCGATCGGTTTGAGAAACTTCGTCACCCAGCCCCAGTCCTTAGCCTGGGGAATGCGTTCGATGCTGACGGGGTTCGTGCCTGGTACGAACGCATCCTGCGACTTGATGAAAGGGTAGCTGAGGCGAGTTTCGTCGTCGAACCAAAAATAGATGGTCTAACGGTCGTATTGCATTTCCAGGACGGCATATTTGTCCAGGGAGCGACGCGCGGAGACGGTGAAGTCGGAGAAGACGTGACAACGAATTTACGGACAGTGCACGCCATTCCCCTGAGGATACCCGTACAACCGGATAAGAAAAAAACACCAAGTTATCTGGTGGTACGCGGTGAAGTGTTTATGTACCTGAAAGATTTTGAAGAGCTCAATCGCCGTCTGGAAGAGGCAGGCGAAAAAATGTACCTCAATCCACGCAATACTGCTGCAGGTTCTTTACGCCAACTCGATCCGAATCTAACAGCTTCGCGCCCACTAACGCTGCTCACTTATGACATTGTAGAGGGAGAGGATTCCTTGCCAGGATCTCATCTCGAAACCGTGGAGTATCTACGGGATTTAGGTTTTCCAGTGGTCGAGGCGAAGCGGTATAGGACAATCGATCAAGCCATCGCGGCGTGTTTGGATTGGAATGAGCGGCGTTTGTCGCTTGCCTATGAAGCGGACGGAGCTGTGATAAAGATTGATGATCTGGCTCTGGTGGAAGACCTGGGGGTAGTCGGTAAAGACCCCCGCGGGGCGATCGCGTTCAAGTTTCTTGCTCGGGAAGTGACTACTCAACTATTGGATATCGGTGTGAATGTTGGGCGTACGGGAGTGCTCACGCCCTATGCGATCCTGGAGGCGGTTGAAATAGGCGGGGTGATAGTCAAGCAGGCTACCCTGCATAATTTCGACTATATCGATGAAAAGGATATCCGCATTGGCGATCGAGTATTGGTCAAGCGCGCTGGGGATGTGATCCCATATGTGATCGGTCCGGTCGTAACCGCGCGTAAAGGTTTTGAACGGTCCTTTGTGCCACCCGATAAATGCCCGGCCTGTGGTGAGCCAGTTGAGCACTTTCCGGGTGAGGTAGCCTGGTATTGTGTAAATGCCGCTTGCCCGACGCAATTGATCCGCAACCTGGAGCATTTCGTCTCTCGCGGAGCAATGGATATTGTCGGCCTGGGCATTAAGATTGTTGAACAACTCGTCCAGGCTGGCCTGGTGCACGACGTGGCAGACTTATATACCCTCCGGCAAGAGGATTTACTCCAACTCGAAGGCTTTGCAGAAAAGAAGGCAGATAATATATTGCAGGCGATCGACATCTCAAAAGGCCGTGGCCTGGTGCGAGTGATCACCGCGCTTGGCATTCGCGGCGTGGGTGAAGTCGGAGCAGCTGAGCTTGCCCATCATTTTCAGGACCTGCACGAATTAGAACTGGCTGGCATTGAAGATTTGAAGATGATCGAAGGAATCGGCCCTAATATCGCTCAGGCGATCGTTGATTGGTTTTCTATGCCGGGCAACCAGGCTGTATTGGAAAAACTCCGAACAGCCGGAGTCTGGCCGCAGGCTGAAGAGAGACCAGAGAATGGAAAGGATGCACTGAAATTAGCTGGATTAACCTTCGTTGTTACGGGGACTTTGCCTGGTTTTTCGCGAGAGGGAGTCAGGGAGTTCATCGAATCCTATGGCGGAAAAGTTACCGATTCGATTAGCCAGAAGACCAGTTACCTGGTCCTGGGTAGAGAACCAGGGTCAAAATATGAAAAAGCCAAAGTGTTAGGTATTCCGATTCTCGATGAGATCGGCTTACGCCGGTTAGCAGGTGAGATTGCATAGGTCATCTCAGAAAGGTAAAGGAGCGACATAATGGATATTCATCAAGTAGACGATACGATAACACGCCGCATGAACGCCATTTTGGAACGGCTACAATTCCTTCGAGAGGCTGATCTATATTTTTATAACCAACCGATCACCGAGCTGCGCGGTGGGTCACATGTGATGGTCAAAGGGCGCGAGATGGGGATGTTCGCCTCGTACAGCTATCTAGGCCTGGTCGGCCACCCGCGAATCAATCAAGCGGCCAAAGAAGCTATTGATCGGTATGGTACCGGGACACACGGTGTTCGCACTCTGGCCGGTAGTCTGGACTTGCACCAAGAACTCGAAGAAACGATCGCTGCGTTCAAACAAACCGAAAGCGCAGTCACATATACCTCAGGATATGTGACGAACTTAACTGTCGTGTCCACTTTGGTTGGTCGAGGGGATTATGTCATCTCGGATAAACTCAATCATGCCAGCATTGTGGATGGTTGTCTGATGTCAGGGGCCAAATTCCTCCGTTTCCAGCATAATGATATGGAAGCTTTGGAAGAACGGTTGCAGAGCATTAAAGATGGATCAGCGAAGTTGGTTATCTCCGATGCAGTTTTTAGCATGGATGGGGACGCGATAGACTTTCCAAGGATGGTGGATCTGTGCCGTAAATACAGCGCCTGGCTGATGATCGACGAGGCGCATTCGATCGGCGTTCTGGGGAAAACAGGTCGAGGGATAGAAGAGCATTTTGATATGCCAGGCACGATCGACATCAAGATGGGCACGCTGAGCAAGACGATCCCATCGGTGGGAGGTTATATCGCTGGAAAAAAGGAGTTGATTGAATATTTGCGCCATGCCAGTCGCGCTTATATTTTCTCCGCGGCTTTGCCACCCGCACAGGTAGCTGCAGCCAACGAGGCATTTAAAGTCATCCTGGATGAGCCTTGGCGAGTGGAGAAGCTCCGCGCAAATGCGCAACAGTTTATTTCGGGATTGCAAAATCGTGGATTTGATACTTTGCAAACCTCGACAGCGATCGTGCCTATCCTTTGTGGTGACGACAACAGCGCCTTCGCAATGACACAGGCGGTTCAACGTCAGGATATCTTCGTTCTGCCAGTTGTCTCACCAGCGGTACCCCCCGGTCTGGCTCGACTGCGGGCTACAGTTACCGCCGCGCATGAACCAGGGCAGATCGAACACGCCATGAACATCATCCAGGCGGCGGGGAAGCAGGTGGGAGTGATTCCGTAAGAGGTGTTGCATGAAGCGTGAAAGATGGCCATAGTTCGGTTGAAACCGGGGCGGGAGAAGTCGCTCTTACGCCGGCACCCGTGGATTTTTTCGGGTGCCGTGGCAAGTGTGGAGGGGATTGACGCAGGTGGGGGAATGGGAGACACTGTGGATGTAGTCGATTCTAGGGGGAGATTCCTGGCGTGTGGTGCGTATAGCCCACATTCCCAAATTCGGGTGCGCATCTGGTCATGGGATCCTGAGGAGGCGGTTGACGAAAGGTTTTTCCGCGATCGTCTTGTTAAGGCGATGGGTGCGCGCCTAGAATTCGTGGACCGTTCCGAAACAAACGCTTACCGTCTGGTGAATGCAGAGTCAGATGGTTTACCCGGGTTGATCGTCGATCGTTACGCGGACACATTGGTGGTGCAGTGCCTGAGCAGTGGATCCGAGCGTTGGCGCGATACCCTAGTGGAATTAATTTTAGAAATTAGTGGGCACCGGCAAATCTTCGAGCGCTCTGATGCCGAGGTAAGAACCCTGGAGGGGTTGGCACCCCGAGCAGGAATGTTGATAGGGTCTGAGTCGCCTGAACGCTTGGAAATCCAGGAAAATGGTTTATTCTTTGGGGTGGATATTATCCATGGACATAAAACCGGGTTTTACCTGGATCAACGCGAGAATCGAGCTCGTCTGAGGGCTCTGGCAGCAGGTCGAAAGGTTCTTGACTGTTTTACTTATAGTGGTGGGTTCACTATATCTGCCTTGGCGGGAAGCGCTGAAAAGGTGGTAGCGATCGACTCGTCAGCTGAGGTTCTTGGATTAGCCCAGCAAAACCTGGCGCTCAATGGACTCCCAGTGGAGAACGCTGAGTGGGTCACAGGGGATGTCTTCCAAGTATTGAGGAAGTTTCGAGACCAGGGGCTCTCATTCGATTTGATCATATTAGACCCCCCGAAATTTGCATCAACCGCTGCTCAGGCGCAGAGGGCAGCACGGGGATATAAAGATATCAACTTGTTGGCCTTCAAGTTATTAAAACCAGGTGGAATTTTGATGACTTTTTCCTGTTCAGGGGGTGTCAGTGAGGATTTGTTCCAAAAGATAGTCGCTGGGGCAGCGTTGGATGCAGGAGTGAGCGCGCGAATTGTTGAGCATTTACATCAAGGACCTGACCACCCCGTGGCGTTAAACTTTCCAGAGGGAAGTTATCTTAAGGGATTCATCATCCATGTGTGAGAAAAAAAGACTACGGAGGTTTTTGAGGCCTCCGTAATCGGGTAATGGTGGAGATGGCGGGAATCGAACCCGCGTCCGAAAGGATCGATACGCGGATATCTACGAGCGTAGTCGTTTGTTAGTTCTCACGCGAGGCCGGATAAACGACAAGCCAGGCAACACGCCAGCCACTGGGACCCAAGAGTCCCTCTTTCGCACTGTTAGTGGTGTCAGGTGCGGCACTCCGACATTATCTCGCCCGGTCTACCTCCGGCCGGAGAGCGGGGTAGGCGGACGTGACCCGCTAACGGGGTCAAGCTCTTACCCTTGCCGATTAAGCGGCGAGGGGCAGAGCGGAGATGGAAGTGCGGTTGGCACTTGTTGTTTGCGCTGAGTTAACGAGGTCGGCGCCTCTCGGCTCGCAATCCGGGATCAGCCTCTTCCGTCGAAGCCTGTCATCCCCGTGGGGGTTAATTATACCCCACTTGTGCGTGATATACTAGATGAAACTATTTTTACTCGGCGGTGTTATCAGTTACAACTGGTGCACCTTGCCGACTTGGTGAGGACTGTGCTTGAACTAAGCGATGAAGCTGCGTTGACCTCAGCCGCGCAAGGGGACCAGACAGCCTTCGGGGTGCTCTACGAGCGCTATGTGGGCAGAATTTATAATTATATTTATTATCGCATTGGCAACCAGCACGATGCGGAGGATCTTACAGCTCGCGTCTTCTTCCGGGCGCTCCGGCATATTGGCAATTATAAAGATCGTGGTTTACCCTTCTCAGCATGGCTTTACCGGATCGCGCATAATCTGGTAGCTAACTGGCATCGCGATAACAGCCGGAGGAAGGAGGTGCCTTTAGAAGAAATTCTACTTGTCCGATATACTAGCGAACACCCAGAAGTCGCCTTATTGAAGACAGAAGAGCGAGAAGGATTAATGAATGTTATTCATGGCCTGCCTCCTGACCGCCAGCAGCTATTAATCCTAAAATTTGTTGAGCACCTCTCCAATGCTGAGATCGGCCAGATCATGGGAAGGACTGAAGGGGCGATTAAGAGCCTCTACCATCGAACTTTACTATCATTGCGATTCGAGTTTGACCAGGTGAAACTGGAAGGCTTAACGGACTTAAAAGAGCTACCCTAGGGGAGAACGGCAAAAATGATGGTTTCTCAGGTGAATAAAGATGGATTGGATGACCTAGAACAACTCATGCAAACTTCTTTCCCCGCGGTGGATCCAAGGCCTGAGTTTGTTCACCAATTACGCCAACGCCTGACGGACCCCTTGATGCCAACCGTTCGTTTCCCCCGAAAAGTAACTTCTCAATTCCTATTGTTGATAGCTGTTGGCGTTATCAGCGGTGTGATCTTTATATTGACTGCAAGCCGATTGGCTAAGGCTTTGATCGATATGATGCGGGGGATTAGGTAAATTCGATTACTCGATGATATCGGCGAGTAATTCGTATGCCAACCAGCGGACCTCAGAGAGCAAGTCAACTTCTACTGGAAGTGTATGATCAGGAGTGATGCGCACCAAGAAGTGATCGGTGACGTTTCGCACTTGAGGAGAGATATTTGGCAATGACCGCAGATATTGTAGGCGCGCATAAGCACTGGAACGGACAGAGGGTAATTCCCTTTGGCGAAGATACTCACCGATAACGTACCCGGCGGCACGACGGGCACACACACGCGCCTTGCCTTCATTTCCGGCTTCCCGGGCCGCTCTGGCTAGATCTAATTCGGTTTTGACTTGTACTTTCCAGTCCATAATCCTATGACTCGTGATCTGCGCCGTTACGCAAACCAAACAAACATCCGATTGATCCTTGGCGGTTTATTGCTCTTGTTTCTTGTAGGCGATGGTTTGATCTACATATTCTATGGAAATGGTGCAGCGATCATGGGGTTAATATGCCTGGCATTAGGTCTGTTACCCTTGATCATCATCTGGGTGATGTTATGGGGAATCGAATGGCTGGCTAGAAAGGCAAACCGGGAATGAATGCGTCCCAAGTCACTCGAAAGGTTGGCAGCTGGGTTATCCAACAGCGAATCCCAGCGGGAGATGGGCCGCATCCTCTGTTATTGTTGTTGCATGGTTGGACTGGAGATGAAAATTCGATGTGGATCTTCACTTCCCGACTGACCAACAATTTCATCACTGTAGCCCCGCGCGGCCTGTTTCCAACACCACTTGGAGGGTTTGGCTGGCATCCACAGGGAAAACGATCCTGGCCGAGTCTTGAAGACTTTAAACTATCTGTGGAGGCTCTACGAGAACTGATTTCCTCTCAAAATTTTTCCAGTGCTGATCTTTCGCAAGTAAATGTGATCGGTTTTAGCCAGGGAGCAGCCTTGATGTATTCGATGGCATTGTATCACTCACCAGGAGTGGGTGCGTTAGCGGGTCTGTCTGGGTTCTTTCCAGAAGGTAGTTCAGAACTCGTTGAAGGGCGCCCTTTACTTGGTAAGTATGTTTTCGTCGCCCACGGCCGGATGGATGACCTAGTGCCTGTTACTAGCGCCCGATTAGCAGTTACCATTTTGGAAAAGGCGGGTGCCCGAGTCACTTATTGTGAGGAGAATGTTGGCCATAAATTAAGCGCTAATTGCTTCCGGGGAATGGGGGAGTTCTTCAAAAAACATGGCCCAGAAGCGGTTGACCATAAATAAAAGTATATCCCGGGAGGTTTACCCGGGACATACAACGCTCCTAAGTATATTCGACGGAAATTGCCCAGTTAACCAGCTGAATAAGCCAAGGTTTCGATCCTAAGAGCGTTCAAGCGATCACGGATAACCTGGGCGGTTTTTAACATCATCAGATATCCAAATTGACAATCTTCCTCGATGACTGATTTCTTCTTCTATTTCTAGTTGATTTTGGGATAATAAATTTGTATAATATGAGAAGTAACATAAATCTTGAAGCGAACAATTATTATCCAATTAGACCGCCTCGAAAAAATGGAAGGAGGGATTCGGACATGAAAACCATCGAATATATTTTAAAAGTCAAAGGGTACAATATGTGGTCCATTCCGCCCAGTGCATCTGTTTATGATGCTATTAAAATGATGGCGGACAATGAAGTGGGTGCCTTATTGGTAATTGAAGCGGGGAAACTGGTTGGCATCATATCGGAACGAGACTATACTAGAAAAGTGATCTTGAAAGGGAGATCTTCCAAAGATACTTTGGTCAGGGAGATCATGACCTCACCTGTGCTCTATACTACCCCAAATCAAACCATCGAAAATTGTATGGCTCTAATGACTGCCAAGCATGTCCGACATCTTCCAGTGTTTGTAAATGACCGGTTGATTGGCATCGTCTCGATTGGGGATTTGGTCAAGGCTATTATCTCTGAACAAAAAATCCTAATACAGAAGTTGGAGAATTACATTCTCGAACAATCAAGTATAACGTAATCATTCGTACTTTTCTACTCCGCGGGATTGGTCAAAGTCTCGATTC
>MGOK01000116.1:19247-19779 GCA_001795335.1 Chloroflexi bacterium RBG_19FT_COMBO_55_16 | reverse complement strand
AGTCCACTTGCGAGCGCAGGCGGCCCAGCTCGCGCAGCTGGTTGGTCACCTGTTTCAGAGCCCGTTCCCGGTCAGGCGAATGCGGCTCCGTGATCAGGCGCTCGCGGGCCTCCAGCAGCTCTCCCAGCTGGGCGCGCAGGTCGATGTCTGCTCCGACGACCACGTCGTGATCGGGTAGGATGAGCTCCGCGTCTCGCACGGCGCGCACCGCGTAGCCCCCAAATCCCACGAAGACCATCGCAAATCCGGCGGAAAATACGATCAAAGCCATGCCTGCCCCCGGACCGGTGCCAACCAGCCAGCCGAACAATCCAGATAGAAGCCCGTTGACGCTCAGCGCCGGTTCGAAGGCGTAGTCTGCCAGCGGGCCGGCCAGCAGCGTGGCGAGCGGCGTGACGAACCAAGCGATCAATCGCCGGGTGGCAAAGACGCGTCCCTGCAAATCTGGAGCGACCTTGGATTGCCAGATGGCCTGGTTGGAGCTGTTGACGAAGGGTACCATGAACGCCCCCAGGAAATTGCCAGCCGCCCA
>MGOK01000116.1:18949-19206 GCA_001795335.1 Chloroflexi bacterium RBG_19FT_COMBO_55_16 | reverse complement strand
GCAACCCGGAGAGCGCCCACCCGGACAGCACTCCGTGCACCTTGCGTTTGGTGCCGCCCCAGGCACTCATCGCTACTCCTCCAACTACCCCGCCGACCGCCCCAGCAGTCTCCACGCTGCCGAAAATGAGGGCGTTGCTGCCGGTGCGGGCCAGGATCATGGGCGCCAGCAGGGTGTAGGCAATCGTTGCGAAGAAGTTACCCACCAGGAAGACCAGCTGCAACCCCAACAGGCTGCGCCGGGCGAATATGTAACGG
>MGOK01000116.1:18615-18878 GCA_001795335.1 Chloroflexi bacterium RBG_19FT_COMBO_55_16 | reverse complement strand
GATATGAACAAACAGCAACGCCCCAATGGCGACGGTGAAAGTAACGATGTCGATCGTCAGGATTCCGCCGAGTTTAATGAAGGGTAGGAGAGCGCCGGCCAGCAGCGGGGCAAAGATGCCGGAGGTGTTGCCGGCCAGGTCGGTCATGGCATGGGCGCGGGCGTAATGTTGCTTGGGCACGATCATCGTGATCGCTGCCGAGTAGGCCGGCCATTGGAAGGTCTGGAAGACCCCGGTAACCATGCTGGCGATATACAGGTGCC
>MGOK01000116.1:7576-18607 GCA_001795335.1 Chloroflexi bacterium RBG_19FT_COMBO_55_16 | reverse complement strand
AAGGTAGAGCAGCAGGATGCCGATCGTAGCCATCCCGGAAGCCAGGTCGCTCAACATCATCATCAGCTTGCGGTTGGAGCGGTCAACGAGCGCGCCGGCGATCGGGCTGATGATCAACAATGGGGTGACATGGAAAAAGCCCACTAAAGCCAGAGTGGTGGCCTTGCCGGTCAGCTGGTAAGCCCAGATCGTCAGGGCGAAGGCGGTCATGCTGGTTCCTAAGAGCGAGATCGCCTGGCCGATCCAGACGACGGTGAAGGCCAACATGCCGGAGGGACGGTTGCTTCGCATGTTTGGGTTCAAGGGAGGCTATTCGATGAAGATTTCGACGTGCTCACCATCTTCTTCATCGATCACATCCACAATCTTGCCTTCCACGCCAGTGCGGAGCATCTCACTGAGTTGTTCCATGTCCAGGTCCCCGACTTCGGGGGCAAATTGCGCCCCGATCTGCATGCCCCATTCCATCAAGCCTAACGGGATGTTGACGCTGGTCTTGGTCTTCCCGGTCACTGTATCACTCACCCGCACGCGGAACCAGCGCGGCTCGCCAGCCATGCGGGGAGAAGGCCTGCGCCCCACTTTTTGACTGCCGCCTCCCAAGGCCGAGAGCAATTTCGCTCCCTCCTCGGCGGAGATCTTGCCTTCCCGAATCATGTTGAGGATTTTCATCCGTTCTTCAGTTGTTGCCATTAGCTGACCTCCTTTTTCGATTGGGACACGGATTACTCAGATTTCACTGATTTTTCTTTGACAGTCGATTAGCGTGCCCCACGAAGTCCGAGCAACTTATAATAAGAAGGGCACAAATCCCTGGGTTGCAAATGATAATCGGATTACCCGATATAAATCTGAACGCGCTCACCATCCTCGCCTTCATCGACTTCTACATAAAATGGTGTCTCTGGGCTGGTGGTTTTCCCCAGGGCGAGGATTAATTCATCCAATCCTGTTCTGTCCAGCCGCGGGATGTAGTGACGAAAAGTGCGCAAGAACCAGGCCGTGAAGCGCAAGGGGAGTGGAAAACTGAGGGCGATCGTCTGCGGCCACTCGCCAGGTCCTTGGTGCACGCGTAGATGCAACCAACGGGCTGTCCGGCTACCATAAGCCAGGACGATGCCTGCCAGGCCTAAGAGGAACGGCAACCACGCACAGGCAAACCAGAAACTGATCCCGGTAGACTGAAAAGCCCAGAACATCAATAACCCGCCGATAATTGTGATCCCTACCCCCACCCATAAGGGGATCATCCACCACCGTCGCCAGCCGGCAATCCTGGCGTTAAATTCTTCGATTGGAAGGCCGGTTTCCTCCCCCTCGTCCACGACCTCCCCCACTGTAGCTGCCGGTGGTGGAGAGGCGGTCGATGAAGCCTGCTCGAGGGATGGAACCGTTTCGGAATCGCCGGTGAGCGCCTGGTCTGGCTCATAATCACCTTCCAGCGCTTTCAGCAAGCGCGTCCCTTCCTTGGGTGTGATCACGCCGCTTTCGATCATTTCCAGGATATGAAGTCGTTCGCTTCTATCGTCCATACTTAGTCTCCGGAAGCCTTGCCTTCCAAGGCTGCCAGCAGCTGCTCGGCTTCTTCGATGGTGATCTTCTGCTGCTCCAGCATCTGCAGCACCATCAGGCGCTCTTCATCGGTCACCGATTGGTCTGCGGTTTGGGGTTGGGCAGGCGACCAGTCAAAAGGCTCGTAGCGTTTGCGACGGTCGCGCGCTGCTCGCTCGGCGGCGCGGGTCCTCATTTCTGCCCGGCGGCGGGCCGCCTCCAGCTTGCGTTGCAGTTTCTCTTGAGCGCGCTGGATCTTCTCCTGGGCGCGGGTACTGGCGCGTTCGCTCGCTTCCCTGGCGCGCTGGGTGATGCGCTCGGCTTGTTCCGGTAAAAGACTGGATGTGCTGAACATCGTGGAGAGACTATCGAGTTGAGACTCCAACTGGTGTTCAAGCATCTCCATCTGGGCTTCGATCTGGTGGGTGACTTGGTGACTGATGCTCTCGGCCACCTGGTCAAAGTCCTTTCCGATTCCGATTTCGATATCTTGCATATCCCAATCAGGCGGCAGGCTAGCCAGGATTGCATCACCCCCTGCTGAAAGCGTGAGCGTCGCATCACCCTCGCCCAGGGTCAGGCTGTAAGGCGCCCGGATGGGTGCGGAGAGCTCCATTCCGGGGATCTTCACCAGGATCGAGCTTGCGCCTGGGATCTCCACCTGCACGCTGGCGTCGGCCGGGATGCGGCACAGCAGGTTCCCACCTGCCTTGAATGTATAGCTGTTCCCCGGCGATGGGTCGAGGCTAAGGGTGGCATTGCCGTGGGCGATCGCCCGGGCGTCCCCATCGATGTCGTTGAGGGTTAGATTACCCTGGATGGCGTCTTCGACGATGAAGTCACCTTGCACGTCGCGTACAGTCGCATTGCCCTCAACGGTAGTGATTTTCAGGTCACCGGCGACGTTCTTAGCGGCGAGATGTCCACTCACCCGGTCGATGGTCACCGTTCCAACGCTGCGCAGGGTGAGATGACCGGAGACCTCCTTGATCGCCAGGTCTCCTTCGAGCGACTTCAGGGTGGCGTGACCGGAGACATTATTCACCTGCAAAACCGCGCCGAACGGGACGCGCACCGTGCAATCCCCTTGGCAAGTGATGGCTATTTCGTCGCCGCGCTGTTCCAGGGTCAGATCGTCTGGCGTTGGGCACCTGGCGAGTACCTCTAAGTCTTCCCAACCCTTTAAGGTTAGGGAGCCGCTTACCTCTAAAGTAACCTTTGGAGTTCCATTAGTGGCTAGAGAGCGTTTGTCCATGTCTATCCCTCGCCTTCTTGGAGCATGCGCATGGCTTCCTGGTAGGAGATGCGCCCCTGTTCCAGACTGTCGAGGATATTGCGACGCTCTTCATCAGGAACCTTGACCGGTTCCTCGCCGCCCGGTTCGTACCCCAGGGCGCGGATGATCTCGTGCAGACGGTTGCGGATGGTGGGGTAGGAAAGGCCGATCTCAGCTTCCATCCGGCTGATCTTGCCTTCGCAACGGATGAAAGTTTCGACAAAGCCGAGTTGTTCAGGGGTCAGGCGTTCGAACGCGCCGTGGATAAAGCGGCCTTCGATGGTGCTGTCGCATTCCTGGCAGTGAATGCGGGTGACGGTAACTTCACCGCCGCACAATGGGCATTTGCTGGGTAAGGTTTGCATTGCAGAATTCCTACGATAACTTAAGTTAAGTATAGAGCGGTGTGATAACTTCCTCACTTGAGGCTGTGGAGAAGTTTTTTAGCCATAACCCCAGGGAAATCAACGTATCGCCGGTGATAACCAGCAGGCGACTGGGGAGAATCCTTTTCTGTGAGTCTGGCTGCGAGAGCTGGCGGGCCACCTGCGCTTGTTGAGCCATCCTCTGGCGGTAATCCCTGGCAATCTCATCTGATGGGGGCCACATGGCGTCCTCCTTTCCGGGAAATCGATACCGTTTGTTTGAATAATTAATATTATACTCAATTAATAGAATATGTCAAGGACTATCTTTAAGTTATATTAATTCAATATTTGATTTTATTGATATTGGTTTGGGGTTTGCTTGTCGAGAGAAAACTAGAGCGACTGACAAGGAATGCTAGCCTGATCTAACGCTCCCCCGCGGTAATAAAGCTATCGGCGTCGGAGCATTCGCAGGCGGTTATGGTGCGTGAGAAGCGCGTCAGAGTACCGCGGTAAGGCGCTACGCCATTGGATGCGACCCAACCCTCCAGGTTAAAGGCCAGCGGCCCATCGGCGGGAATCCACTCGCCATTGTATTTGCGCGCCAGGTGGATGTGCGTTCCGGTGCTCTTTCCCCCCTCACAAGAGGGATGGCCCAACGAGTCGCCGGTTTCCAGTCGCGTCCCAACTGCCACACGACCTTCTGTGCCCACGTGTAAGTGAAAGACAACCCACCCTGTGCGCTCGTCGCCATCGCTGTCCAGGTCGAGCACGACGATCCCAGGCTCAGAACGCACCGCCAACCCCGGAGCGACTGCGGTGGCCCACTCGCTGGTGGGAACACAGCCGCCGACGACCGCCGGCGGGGCGAAGTCAAGCGCAGCCAGCGGCGAACCCGTACCCCACCCAGTATGTGGGCCACCCGTCAAAGCCCAGGTTTTCCCAGGTTCGAACGGAAGCACGAACGAAGGTTGAGCCAGGCTGCCCGGGAGGTGGGGCTGGTCTACCAACCAGGGGTCGCCGAACAGATCCCGGTAGGTTTTGGCTATCCCGTCAGGACCGCTGGCGGCTGTGTAATTTTCCACTGAGAACAGGTTGGCGAAGTAGGATTGCAGACTGACAGTGGCGGCGTTCTGCCAGGGGTCTGGGCGCTCCAGGGTGCCATCCTGGCGGAGGATAGACTGCAGCTCCCCGGTGCGCCAGTCATAATAGCCATTATTGAGAGCGTTCGCAGCCCATACCAGCTGCAGATATAAACCCCTATGTCCACGGTCAACCTTACCCAGGAAGTATGGCTCGATCCCGCCGGGTGAGGTGGGGAGGGTCAAGGCGCCAGCCTGGTATTCGAGCAAGGCCAGCAGCAGGCGCGGGCTAACGCTGAAGTTGCGACCAACCAGATCGACGATCTCAGCTCCGCTGCGGTTGGCATCCGCGGCGTACTCACCATACCCATTCAACCAGCCAGGATGACCGGCGACAAAGGCACGCGTATCGAAATCTCTTTGAGCTGGTCCATTGACAAACAGGCTATCCGGCAGGATCTTAAATGGTGAGCCCCACAGCGGTGCGTAATAAATCGGAATTTTCATCGGCATTCCCGGCGGGAGGGTAGTCGCATCCTGGGGGATGACCGGGTTAGCGGCGCGAATCTCCTCGACGCGGGTGTTGAAGTGACGCGCCAGGGCTGGCAGGGTATCCCCCGTCTGGACTGCATAATCCACCAGCTCACCCGGAGCATATGCCGGGCGGACCGGCAGAGGCGTGGCCAGCGAAGCCGGAGACTGAGGCTCCTGGGCAGTAGATTCTGCTTGTGCATCGGGAGCAACCAGGCCGAGGGAGGCAGGCTGCGGCTGGCAGGCGCTGACTAGCAGACCAGCCAGGAGAAAAGCAAGCACAATTACAGATACAGTCTGATTTCGCTTCATTCGTACCATAATAAACTACGGTTAAACTTCCGACCGGCGGGGGTGTCCTCGGCTGGACGGCTGATGAAGGCCTGGGAAGGCGTATAGGGATTCGCCACAATGGTCAGGTCACCCTTGGTGAGCGTGCCCTCATAAGGCTTATAGCCGGCGTGCACCACCCATCCGTCTAAGACAAATGGCAGGGCACCGTCGGCAGGGATCCATTCTCCATTATACTTCCTGGCGATATGCAGATGCGAACCGCTGGCTGGGCCACCCTCACAGGAAGGATGGCCGATCGGGTCGCCGGCGCGCAGATCCGTGCCCGCAGCCACGCGGTCGCGGCTTTCGACGTGCATGTAGAGGATCGCCCAACCGGTCTGTTCACGTCCATCGCCATCAAGGTCTAAGATAACCGCGCCATGCTCCGCGCGGGCGACGCGTCCATCGGCAACGGCTACGGCCCAGGCATCAGATCGGACACAACCATCTTTTTCGCTGGCGGGGGCGAAATCCAGGGCAGCCAGAGCGCCATCGGTCTCCCAGGCTTTATGCGGACCACTGGTGTAACTCCAGACTTTGCCTGGCGTGAACGGTAAGATCAACTCGGGTTGGGCCAATCCTGGTGGATATAGAGGCTCTACCGATCTAGCCCGCCGCCAGGGGTCCCCGAACATGCGCTGGTGCAGGGCCGGGAAGCCCTGCTCTGGGTCTAAAACATGCCGCCAGTCCTGATAATCGTAGAGTTGGGCGAAGAAATATGACAGGGCAACACTGCCGGCATTCAAATCCGGCGCTAAGTGGAATGCCTCGCCATCGACAAAATACAATTCTGTAACCAGGCCATTTCGCCACCCATAATAACCCAGGGAAAGTTGATTGACAGCCCAACCCAACTGCCGGTAAAGACCTTGGCGCACGCGAGTGTTGACCCCTAACAGGTGATCTTCTGCCACTCCCTCAGCGAGGGGGCCGAGCACACACCCACACTGGTATTCCAGCAGGGAAAGCAACAGGCGCGGGTTGACCGAATTTTCCAGGGCGACGCGCCCAACAATCTCCGCTCCGCTGGTCCAACCTGTACTGCGCAAGTACTCGCGATAGGTGCTCAGATACCCCCCTGCTTGAGCGATATAACCTGCGATGTCAAAACCGACTGCCGAAGGGGAAAAGACTACTTCACTATCCGGCAACAGGCGCCGAGCAGCTATAGAGTCTGTAGAGTACCCGGGGATGATCAATGCCATCCCTGGGTCGAGCAGTTCAGTCGATGAAACCTGCTTGGGAAGGAGGATATTTTCTGGAAGCAATCGGAAACGAGCCGCGATTGCCAGCAATGTGTCCCCAGCCTGAGTGTAATAAAGCAAAGGGACAGGTGGCGCCGGGGTGTTGGGGGTCAGGGCTGTCGGAGATGCGGATGGATTAGGAGAGAAGGGGGTCGGGGACGTGGGGTACGAGAGGAAAAGGGGAGCTTGGACGCCGGGAAGCCGGGGGGAACGAGGAGAGGCCGGCTGCGCGGGCAGAACTACTGACCTTTGCCAAAGAAATAATGTTCCCACAAGAAAGAAAAACCCAATTGACTTCCGCCACAACCCAGGTAAGTATTTTTTAGGCATATTGACAATAAAAAACTTCAGGGTCTTTATGGATCGCCAGCGCGACGGATGATGCGAGAGGAGAAAGGGCTGAGCGGATTAGCGCGAATCGTCTGGTCGCCGCGCGTCAAGGTGCCTTCATAAGGCCTCTCTCCAGCATGGACGGTCCACCCGCCAAGAACGAAAGGCAAGGGGCCATCGGCGACGATCCATTCGCCGTTGTATTTGCGGGCAAGATGAATATGGGTGCCGGTGGAAAACCCGCCTTCACAGGAGGGGTGGCCAAGCGGATCGCCGGCCTCTACCCATTGTCCAGTGGCGATGCGCCCCTGCTTGGCAATGTGCAGGAAAATCAACACCCAGCCGGTCTGCTCGCGCCCATCGCCGTCCAGGTCCAGAGCGACGACGCCATTCTCGGAACGCACCACCAATCCCGGAGCTGAGGCTATGGTATAAACTTCGGTTTCAACACAGCCAGATTCTAGGCTGCCGGGAGCGAAGTCGATAGCCGCCCAGGCACCATCCCGTTCCCAGGCGCCATGCGGGCCGCCGGTGTAGCCCCAGATCTGGTTGACCATGAAGGGCAGGCTGAGCGGAGGCTGCACCAGGTCGGGAGGGTAGAGAGGCTCGACGGTCAAAGCGCGTACCCAGGGGCTGCCAAACATATTCTCATAGAAGGCCGGGAAACCAGTTTGTGGGTCCAAGGCCTGGATCCACCCCTGGCTATTGTAGAGCTGAGCGAAGTAGTATTGCAACGCCGCAGTGCCAGCGTTCAGGTCTGGAGCCAGTCGCGCTGTGACTCCATCGGAGAAATTTATCTCGGTGAGGCGCCCTTCGCGCCAGCCATAATAACCGATCGACAACTGGGTGACAGCCCAGGCCAGCTGCTGGTAAAACCCCTTCTCCTTTAAGTCGACCCTTCCCATGGGGTAATCAGTCTGAGCCAGGTCGGTTGGTTGGCCATAAACCCAACCACTCTGGTACTCCAAGAGGGCGAGCAGGAGGCGCGGGTTGATTGAATTCTCAATTGCCACGCGGGCTACGACCTGCGGGCCGGGGGTCATCCCTGTGCTGGCCAGGTACTGCTTAAAGGTGCTCAGATACCCTCCGGCTTGGTCGGCAAAAGCTGCCACATCGAAATCGAGGGAGGAGGGAGAATAGACTACTTCGCTGTCTGGCATCAAATGCTGCGATGAGGTGGTATTTGCCAGGCGATGTGGAACGATGAGTAGCTGGCCAGGATTGAATAAAGCAGTTGGGGGGATTGGATTTGGGGAAGTGATCTCGGAGGGATCGACACCAAACCGTACTGCTACAACAGGCAAAGTATCCCCAGCCTGAGTGTAATACAAGATGGGCGTTGTATTAACCAGGGGAGGCGTCGGGGTGGTTGTCTCGGTAGGCGCAGCTGGTGGATCTGGCGTTGAATTAGAAAGTGCCAGGGTAGGAGTCGCAAAAAAAGGGATTAAGGTCTCTGGTGGAGCATCCGTCGGATTATTCACCCCACCCGGAGGGTTAAAGAACGGATCTGAAGCGGGGCGCGGGCTTAGTGAGCAGGCCAAACTAACCAGCCCAAGGAGGAGGAGAATGGTTATTAAATACCTTACCTTGGGGTAGTGCAGGCCCCTAGCGTTCGATCGCATTTTTGGAACTACGACCCTCCCAGGCTTCGATTGTTTTGCCATCTTTCTGAAGGTAACCGTCATATTCATTACCCAGCCCGACAGACACCCATTCGTCTATAACAAACGGCAGTGACTGATCAGCCGGGATCCATTCCCCATTATAACGGCGGGCCAGGTGCAGATGGGTCCCCGTAGAGACTCCGCCCTCGCAAGAAGGATGGCCAACGCGTTCTCCAGCCTTTAGATACGTTCCCGGGCTGACCCGCTGGCGGTTTTCCACATGCATGTAAAGCATCGTCCAACCTGTCTGTTCGAGTCCATCTCCATCCAGATCCTGGATAACGTCGCCATTTCCAGTCCTGACGACCAGGCCATCGGCGACGGCGACCACCCAGGCGTCGCTCTGTACACAACCGAGAGCCTCGCCCGGTGGGGCAAAGTCCAGGGCTGCCCAGGCCGATCCACTGCCCCAACCACCGTGTGGACCGCCAGTGAAGGCCCAGGTCTCTCCAGTTTCGAATGGCAGTTGGAGCGATGGCTGGGAAAGATCCGCGGGGATGAGCGGATCAAATCCAAATTGAAATGGATAACCAAAGAAGGCGTTGTAGGTGGCGAAAAAGCCCTCTTCTGAGACAGCCTGGTGCCAGTCTTTCCGGTCTAGCAACTGGGCAAAGAAGTGCTGCACGCCAGCCGTACCGGCATTGATCGTCGGGGCGATCGGGATTGCGTTGCCATCCGCAAGAACCCAGGCTGCCATGCCATTGACCCGCCAGAGATAGTAACCGCGGTTGAGGTTATCCGCAGCCCAGGCCAGCTGGTAGTACAACCCATTGCGCCACTCTCCGGGCGCGCCGATCGGGTAGTCCAAGGTTGCCTCGGCGGGGTCAGGTCGAGTTACCCAACCGCTTCGGTATTCCAGCACTGCCAGGAGCAAGCGCGGGTTCACTGAAAAATCATCGGCGACGCGTTTCACGATCTTTGCCCCGCTCAAGGTGCGATCGTCCACTAATTCTTCATAATTAGCCAGGTACCCATCCCTGCCTTTGATGAAATCTGCCACATCGAAGGAGGCGCTAGTCGGCCCATAAACCAGCTCGGAGTCCGGGATAATCTTAAAGTCTGGGCCGGTCGCTTGCGGCTCAGGCGCTGGAATGCTCAATACCTGACCAACATCCAGATAATCGGAATTGTCCAGGCGGTTGGCTTTGGCGATGGCGTTCACGCTGACCGCGTACCGGCGAGCGATCTGGTTGAGTGTATCTCCAGGCTGGACGACGTATTCCTCACTTCCTGTTCGCAAAGAGGGCAAAGGGTGAGGGTCATCCGGGGTAGGGCTTAAGGCTGGAGCGGCTGGCAACACCGTGGAGGACAGAAAAACAGTCTGGTTGGTCTGACCTCCCTCGCTAGGTTCAGAACGCGGCTTTTCGGAAATTAGCCAGGCTCCACTATCGGCAAAAGCGATAATGATACACGCCACTAGAGCAGCAATCCATACCAGAGCGAATAGAAGAATTCTTGCGGGCGTTAGAAATGTGCGCGCCATTGAGCAATTCTATCCTTAAAAAGTAATCTGTTGCAACAACAATACCAGCTATTTTTAATTTGACCTAATCGCATAATTTGCTATAATATATATAATTCTCATCCTGGTTAAGGGGCTCAGTTTCGTGCATGAGACCTCTGGTTCAACCGATTTGCACGGATAAATAGCAATTAGGGTCGGGAGTTGCGAGTCCAATATCATATTATGGTTAATTTACCTGTTAAACGCTCACATGCGGAACGGGTCGAATTAATTGGAGCCGCTCGACAAATTGCGTTGATTTTCCATGGAACTAGTCAATCGTATATTCGTCGTTCATTTGGAGGATTTAAGATGAAGACACATAAGCTATTCAACCTGTTCATCGCCTGCCTGTTCCTCTTGACGACTCTGGCCTTGCCTGGGCAAAATGCGGTCCTGGCGTCAGATGAAGGCCCAGTTGAACCTGAGGCGATCACAGCCCCGATGCCAGCGCCTATAGATGTCTTCCCAGGCGTGCAGCGGCCGAATAATGACCCGACGGATCCCGATATCTATCCAACGAATGTGAACATCAACGATCCTCGGGTGATCGGCGCGGTGCCGGATACCACTGGCGCAGCCGGGCACACGCATTATCTGCAAGCCGTCAACAAGATGATCGCCATCTACCAGAAGGATGGCACTCTGTACGATAGCGCCACTTTCGCCGAGTTTTGGGCGAGCAGTAACACCAATACAGCCTGTTCTACTCAGGCGGGCGCGCTTCATCACGGCCAGCCCTACGTGCTCTACGATCACCTGGCTAAACGGTGGGTAGTGGTGGATGTGGCTTACGACAATATTGATAACGGTCCATATTATATGTGTGTGGCCGTATCGAACGGTCTGCCGCCGCCCGCAACGCAGGTACCTTATTTTGACAGCAACTTCTGGTATTACTATACCCTCAGCACCAACGCCGGGAATCTGCATTTCTACCCAGATTCCCCCAAGATGGGACTGTGGCCGGATGCTTATTACCTGGCCGCGGATATGTACGATGTTGTCAACAACGGTTTTAACCGCACGCCACGCGGCGTTAAAGTTTGGGCGCTCAACCGGGAAGACCTGATCAGCGGCAATTTGGTACCTCCCTTCCGTTTTGTTGACTTCTATCTGACCGAGCATATGGGTTTCGAACACCTGGT
>MGOK01000116.1:6833-7541 GCA_001795335.1 Chloroflexi bacterium RBG_19FT_COMBO_55_16 | reverse complement strand
GCACGCCAAACTACTTCGCTTCCATCCAACCCGGCAAGTTCCATATCTGGGAGTTCCATGCTGACTGGAACGACCTGGGCCTGTCCACCTTTGGCGATGCGCTTGCACCGAACTACACTTTCAGCACCGACACCTCTGCAATCTGGGCCAATGGCTACCTGGTGCCTCAACTCGGTACCGGCGAGCGACTCGACGCCCACGGGGAGCGGCTGATGTCTCCGCTACAATATCGCATTTTAGACGGCCTCCCTTCCCTATGGACGACGCATGCTGTGCTGAACAATGGGGTCGTCGGGATGCGCTGGTATGAGTTGCGTGCCCCCTTGAATGAGGCGCCTTACATTTACCAGCAGGGCACGCACCAGCCGAATAACCAATATCGCTGGATGGGCAGCCTGGCGGTGGATCGGACGGGGAATATGGCGCTCGGGTATAGCCTTTCAAGTAATGCCCTGAACCCGCAGATCCGCTACGCCGGCCGCCTGCGAAGCGATCCACTTGGGAAACTTCCCCAGACCGAGACTCTGTTCCGCGTGCCGCCTTTCCCCACTTATAATGGATCGCAATTCGATTTGGATGGCCTTCCCGATGGTCCCTGGGGGCGACAGAGCCAGATGTCAGTCGATCCGCTGGACGAGTGCGTCTTCTGGTACACCAACATGTACTACGATGCGAACTCGGCTGGCACGGAATGGCGCACGGCGATCG
>MGOK01000116.1:0-6813 GCA_001795335.1 Chloroflexi bacterium RBG_19FT_COMBO_55_16 | reverse complement strand
TGCAAAGGCGGGGTGATCAAGCGCGTCTCGCTGCACACCAACGATACTCAAGGCAACGCCTCCTCCGGCCTGGATTTCGAGATGTACAGCGCCGGCATTTCTGGCAATGGGCGTTATGTGGTCTTCTCGTCCGAAGCCAGCAACCTGGTGGACGGTGACACGAACGGCCACCGGGATGTCTTCCTGCGCGACCGCGACACAGATCAGGACGGTTTATATGATGAACCTGGATTTGTCGAGACGACACGCATCTCCAAAGCCTCCAGCGGCGCACAAGCTAACGGCGACTCCTGGGAAGTGGCCATCTCTCCAGATGCCAGATTCATTGTTTTCAGTTCAGACGCAAGCAACCTGGTGTCAGGGGATGGCAATGGCGTTCGGGATGTCTTCCGCTACGAACGGGCAACTGGGAATATCAAGATCGTCTCGCTGAGAAATGGATCTCCTGTCGAAAAAGGCAACGGGCCATCCGACCAGCCGTTTATCGCCTCCGCGACCAACCTGGTCGTCTTCCGCTCCGAAGCGACCAACCTGGTGTCCGGCGATACGAACATTTCCTCCGATATCTTCCTGCGGGATATGAACACCAACCAGACCTTCCGCATATCGGTTCCCAATACGAACACAGGCAACCCGCAGGGGAATGGCGATTCGTTCACCCCAACCATCTCCAACAACGGGCTGTGTATTGCCTTCGCTTCTGTCGCTGACAACCTCGTGACGAATGATTTAAACGGTAACCTGTCTGACGTCTTCGTTAGTTGCGCAATCGGTGCTACCAGATTGGTCTCAACCAGTGCAGGTGGCGATCTCGGAGACTCCTACACCCCGTTCATCTCTGGCAACAGCCTCTTCGTAGCCTTTGCGTCACGAGCCTACAGCCTGGATTTGGTCGAAGCTGCAGGCGACTATGACGCCGATATCTTCGTCTGGGCTCGGGGCAGTGGGTTGATCAGCCGCGTCTCGATCAACTTCTTCGGCCAGGAGGCGCTCAACGGTGATTCTTACTCTCCCTCGATCTCAGGAGACGGGCGGTTCGTTACTTTTGCCTCGGAGGCTAACAACCTGGATGTCCACCTGCCGGACCTGAATGCCAGGCGGGACATCTTTGTTCACGACCGTACCCAAGTAATAGAGGGAGTTTACGCATTCGGATTAACCAATCGCATCTCGCTGAGCTTCAACCAGGGCGAACCTAATGACTGGTCCTTTGCGCCGGTCATCTCCCAGAACAGCCAGCATGTGGCCTTCGTCTCTGAAGCAACCAATCTGGTGACCAACGATACGAACAGCGCCTGGGATGTATTTGCTTACAACAGCCAACGGGGTATCCCCACCTTCTTGAGCATTCCAGGAAATATCCCGGGCAGTATCGGCTCGACTGTCTCCGTGCCTGTGATCTTTGATAGAAACGGGATGGCGATCGATACTACAACTTTCTCCGTCGATTACGACCAGAGTTGCTTGGGCTTCAACCCCGGTCTGCCGAATGCCATCGAGTTCAACGTGCCTGCCAATTTCGTTACCAGCTGGACGTTCACCCCTGGTGACCGGAATGGTGAATTGGACATCTCAATATATGACCCATCTGCGCCTCTTACGCCAATCCCAGATGGGACGATCGTTACGTTCAAGCTGGAAGTCAAGGCAGCCTGTGCCAGCTCACCCTCACCCTACCTGGCTCGGGTGGGATTCTCCACCGATCCCGGCGCATCCTTCGGCAGCAATGGCCTGAGCATCCTTGGCTATACTGCGGATGGCTTTGTCCACATCCTGGCCGGGTTATTGGGCGACTGCAATGGCGACAGCCAGGTTGACGCCGGCGATCTGAGCGCCCTGGTGCTTGAAATCTTTGATGGCGACGGCTCGTTCCCCAACGATACGCCCGGTGGAACTTTCCGCGGCAATCCGGTTGGTTGCAATCCGAACCAGGACGTCGTGGTCGATGCTGGTGACTTATCCTGCACAGTGCTGATCATCTATGGCGGCGGTTCAGCTTCTTGCACTGGTGGACCCGACCCGCTTAAGCAGAACCTTGCTAGCGGAGGCCTGATAGGAAGGGCTGGAAACATCACCTTAACCATCCCAGCCAAGGTGCCCATCTGGCCTGGAGGGCGAGCGGCGCTGCCCATCCACCTGGACACCTGGGGCCAGGAAGTCTCCAGCTTAGTCTTCTCGGTTGATTTCGATCAATCCTGGTTGTCCTTCAACCCTTCCGATAAGGATGGAGATGGGCTGCCTGATGCCATCAACTTCAACCTGCCGGATGGTTTCCTGGCAACCGCCCAATACGATCCTGCAGACACCGACGGAGAGCTGGATATTGTCGTTTTTCAGCTAGGTATCCCGCAGGCGATAATACCCACGGGTAACATCCTGACAATCGGGCTGATCGCTGGCCAGCCGGAGGGTTCTTTCCTGGCGGAAGTCAAGTCATCCCTCGATCCACGCGCATCTTTCGGTAGTTCCACCGGCTTCAGCCTGGACGGAGAGGCTGTAGACGGATCGGTATTCATCGCGGGTGAGGCTAGTCACCTGACCTTCCTACCTGTGACGATATACGAGCGCTAATTCTCCGTGAGAAGCTTATGCATATAATAATATCTAAACAAAGCGTGCCTGCCCTGATCGCCAGCCTGCTGTTCGGGACGATAGGGGTTGTGTTTGGGATCGGCCCGCGCATCCAGGCTGGCCTGGCTGCTCAGCTGGATAGCCCTTCGCTCTCGATCCCTTTGAAGATACCGGCCCAGCCCAACAGCACGGTGACCATCCCGGTTCAATTCACTGCAAACGGATCCCAGATCTCCAGCGTGGTGTTTGCTATAGACTACAACGAGACCTGGCTGAGCTATGACTCCAGCTTGCCAAACTCAATCGTCTTTAATTTGCCGCCTGACTTTGTGGGATCCTGCACACCGGATACAGCGGACATTAACGGGGAGATAAAATGCTTTATTATGGATCCGGTAGTACCCCTGGCTTCTCTGCCAAACAGCGTTGTGCTATCTGTCAGATTGCGCACCAATAACCCCTCCAGCCCAACCGAGGCCAAGGTTGGCTTTTCTCAAGATAGCCCACCGCCTTCGTTTGGCGATAACCAGGGGCAAAGTGTACCCGGCTCAACCATAGACGGTTCTGTTCAAATTGGTGATATCCCACCCCCCACGCTATTTCCCTGGCAGTATCTCCCGATCGTGCTGCGTAATTTCCTGATTATGCCTTCGCCAACGCCAAGCCCGTCGGCCACCGTCACCCCCACCCGAACAGTCACCCCGACTGGCACGGTCTCCCCGACCCCCACCAACACCCCGCCGGGTTGTTCTGACCTGATTAGAAACAGTGGGTTTGAAAAAAATTCAGACTGGGAGATCCCAAATACCGAGTACTGGGCCAAATACTCCGAAGAGCAGGCCCACAGTGGTAACCGCTCGATGCGCACTGGCATCATCAGGACCAGGGAGAATATCTACAGCTACTCGAGCGCCCGTCAAATGGTGACCATCCCCAGCAATTCGGACAGCGCGGAGTTGACCCTGTGGATCTACCAGATCAGTGAGGATGTCTATGCGCCTCACTCGCTTCCCAACCTAACCCTGGGAATGCCCTTTGGCCATGAACTGTTCTCGAGCGACTTCCACTACATCCTGATCCTGGACAGCTCTGACAACTTAATCGAGGTGTTATTTAACGAGCTTGGCAACAGCCGCGCCTGGAAAGAAAAAGTATTTGACTTGAGCGATTATGCCGGATGGACTATCCAGGTCGAATTCGGCACATATAACACCGGCTCGGGGGATGTCTCGGCGATGTATGTGGACGATGTAACCCTGGAGATATGCCGGTAAGAACGAACTAGAGTGAGAGAAAGGGACCGGGTTTCTTAACAACCAGAAACCCGGTTTCTTGTTAGAAAACCAAGAGTATAATTGCACCTTGTTGCAGGAGGCGCTGAGTTTATCTTCTCCCTGGTTTTCCTTTTTTCTGAGTGCGAACCAACAACTGGCTAATGGATACTTTTGAAGCTATGTCCAAACCTATCGTCGAATGCGTCCCAAACTTTTCGGAAGCCCGCCGGGCGGAGGTGGTGGAAGCGATCCTTGCGGCGATTAGCAGTGTACCTGAAGTGCACGTGCTGGATCGCCATTCCGATCTAGATCACAACCGCACGGTGATCACCTTCGTTGGCTCTCCACAAGCAGTGGAGGAGGCCGCCTTCCGGGGGATCGCCCGGGCGGCCGAGCTGATTGACCTCAATCAGCACACTGGCGAGCACCCACGCGTCGGGGCGACTGACGTGGTGCCCTTTGTGCCCATTTCCGGCGTGAGCATGCAGGATTGCGTGGAGATCGCTCGCCGGGTGGGGTGGCGGGTGGGGAACGAATTGGGCATCCCCGTTTACCTGTATGAGCAAGCTGCCACCCGCCCGGAGCGACAAAACCTGGAAAACATCCGCCGTGGTCAATATGAGGCCTTGAAAATAGAGATCGCCACCCGGCCCGAACGGGCACCAGATTTTGGCCCGGCGCAGCTTGGTCCAGCGGGGGCGACTGTCATTGGCGCGCGGCCCTTCCTGATCGCCTACAATGTATATCTGACCTCCGACGAGGTGTCCATCGCCGAAAAAATCGCTAAGACCGTGCGCCACTCCTCCGGCGGTCTACGCTTTGTCAAGGCGCTCGGCCTGTTGGTGGACGGGCGCGCCCAGGTCTCGATGAATTTGACTGATTTCCACAAGACGCCCCTGGCGCGTGTTGTAGAGCTGATCCGGCGGGAAGCCACCCGTTACGGGGTGGCAATTCAGCATAGTGAACTTGTCGGCCTGATCCCCCAGGATGCCCTGATCGAGGCGGCTGTCTGGTACCTGCAGCTGGACCAGTTTGAGGGGGAGCAGGTCCTGGAGAGGCGGTTATTTCTTCCTGACCAGGGGGCTGCTGAAACCCCTGGCAAGCAGCTGGCAGCAGACACCAGCGGTCGAAGCGGGGTAGACTTCTTGGAAGCCCTGGCTGGCGGTAAGCCGACCCCAGGCGGGGGATCGGCGTCCGCATACGCAGCTGCCATGGCGGCCGCCCTGGTAGCGATGGTCGCCCGCCTGACCGTTGGGAAGAAAAAATACGCTGCCGTGGACGAGGAGATGCACACTATCCTGGAGCAAGCAGAATCGCTGCGCGCCGAGCTAACCCGGGCTGTCGACATAGACGCAGCTGCTTACGAGGCGGTGATAGCGGCGTTCCGTCTGCCCAAAACCTCCCCAGGCGAAGAAGCCACCCGTGCCCAAGAGATCGAGTCTTCCACCCAGCAAGCAACACACGTCCCCCTGAAAGTGGCGGAGATGTGTGTCAAGGTTCTGGAACTGATCGTCCAGGTAGTTGCCCACGGAAACCAGAATGCGATCAGCGATGCCGGTACAGCCGGGGCATTGGCAGCTGCTGCCCTGAGTGGGGCTGGATTGAACGTACGCACCAACGCCGCCAGCTTGCAAGACCAGGTTGTCGCCCAGCAGCTGATTGGTAGGCTCCAGGCTCTGGAAGAAGTCGCTGGAGACCTGCAAGGACGGATACGCTCAGAAATCACCGCACGGGGAGGCTTTTCCTTAGAATGATGTCCTTCTCGGCATCCTCCCAGCGCTCCCCATCCGTTCCGGTGGTGTTATTGCTCGTGAGCCTGTACTTTACAGCGTGCACTGGCGCTACGCCTTTTTCTTCGAGCGATAACCCTCCGCTCCTAACCCCTGGGTCGCTGCCAACCTTCACACGAACCCCTTTCCAGCCTCTGCCTCCAACCCTGGCAACAATCCTGGCGAGTGAAGCGCCGGCAATCCCGGTTACACCTACCCCAAACACGCCAACCGGCGCGCTTGTGACTATCTGGGTCGCCCCCTATTTACCCACCGCACTACAAGAAAGCCTCACCCTAGCGGATAACTTTACCCTGGTGGATGCACCAGGGCAGGCCTCACTGAGGCTCGAAGTGGGTGATGAGCATCGCGTGAGCCAGTGGGTATTCGCCCTGGTGAGTCCTTTCCCGACTATACCAGACGGCTTATCTGTCCAGGCGCTCAAGCGTTCCTGGCGAGGAGAGCTGGCAGGGCCATTCAGCGGTGAGCCATTATTGGTAGACGATAGCACGTACGGGGTATTCTCCGCCTGGTGGGGAGAACCTGCACCTAAGGCAACCAGAGTCGTGCCAGCAAATGAACTGGTCGATTACGCCTGGGATCACCAGCCTTCCTGGGCACTCGTGCCATTTGAGGCCCTGCAACCACGTTGGAAGGTACTGGAGGTAGATGGGCAGTCCCCGCTCCGTAAGGAATTCGATCTGGTCAGTTATTCCTTGAGCGTACCCATTTCGTTGAATGGCGATGCAAACCTTATCGAAGCGACCTCGTCTCTGGAGACAGGGGAAAACGTCGCACCTTGGGGTTTACCTGCCAGCAATCGCGATGCGGACAGGTTAACCACCGTCGCCTTGACTGGTGTGACTGCAATGGTGAGAGCGACGGCCTTCTCCATGTACCGGAAAGGGATTACCTATCCAGCGCTGGATATCGGCGAATTGCTGCGCGATGCTGACCTGACTCACATCAGCAACGAGATCCCATTTACCCCCAAATGCCCGCCACCCAACCCAACCCAGGCCGGGTTGGTGTTTTGCAGTGACCCTGAGTACATCGGTCTGTTGGAAGAGGTTGGCACCGACATCGTTGAGCTCACTGGTGATCATTTTGGCGATTGGGGGCCAGAGGCCATGTACTATACCCTCGACATGTATAAGGTACGCGATTGGATTTATTATGGGGGTGGATCGGACCGCAAA
>MGOK01000115.1:4763-6584 GCA_001795335.1 Chloroflexi bacterium RBG_19FT_COMBO_55_16 | reverse complement strand
CGGCAGCTTGTTGTTGGGCAAGCGTCTTGTCACTGCTATTAAGATTCGCCTGACCTTCCCCCGCACCGGTTTTGTCACCTACCGTCCCCCCACCACTCGATCGCGATGGATCAGCGCTGGCCTGGCCCTGTTCATGGCAGCTTTGGTCGTTGCGCTGATGTCGACAGCCCCAGCCTCTTTAGAATGGATGCCCGCCATCACCAGCCTGATTGTAGCTGCAGGCTGGCTAATCTTCGCCTCTCGGGTGGGATTGCCGCGTTTCTTCCTGTTAGCGATCGCCTCCCTGGCGTTTGGGATAGGCCTTTCATTATCGGGACTCGGCGACCTCCTTGGATTGGCCATCTACTACGCCTCGATGGGATTTACATTACTCCTGTCCGGTGGATTGACGCTTCGCAGCTACCTGAAGCAGGCGCCAGCTCCCCAAGAGGAATCCGATGAGTCGTGACATTCAAGGCCTGGCTGAGGTAAATCGGCTGATCCATGAGCCAGCCCGCCTGATGATCTTTGCCATCCTGTCCGCGGTTGAAAGCGCCGACTTTCTCTACTTGCACCAGGAAACCGGGCTTTCCAGGGGAAATCTTTCCTCCCATCTGTCTAAACTCGAAGAGGCTGGGTACTTGAGGATCGTGAAGACTTACCGCGGAAAAATCCCATTAACCGTCTGCCAGTTGACTGAAACGGGTCGCAAGGCCTTTGAAGATTATCGGCGTCAAATTAAACGATTCGTCGAAAACACCTTCGAAACGGGGGGATAATCGCCAATGTTATAATATTTACCCACCCCCCTCTTGCCTTTGGAGGAAATCTGATGACCGATCCGTTTCATTTTGGCGGGGAGATCGTCTGGCGCCCAACGTCCGATTACATCGAGCAAGCTCACCTGACTCACTTCATGCGGCAGCATCACATCGCCGACTTCGCTGAACTGCTGCGTCGCTCGACTGAGGATGTAGCCTGGTTTACCGACGCCCTGCTCAAGTACCTGGACATCCAGTTTTACCAACCTTATACCCAGGTCATCGATTTGTCCCGGGGGATCGCCTGGCCGTGCTGGGTCGTTGGCGGTAAGATGAACATCATCCACAACTGCCTGGATAAATACATCGGCACCCCGCTCGAAAACCGCTTGGCCTTGATCGCGGAAAGCGAAGAGGGCGAGGTCTGCACTTTCACCTACGGCGAATTGTGGCGCCGTGTCAACCAGGCCGCTAACGCCTTGCGGGGACTTGGGCTGGGAGCCGGCGACGCCATCGGTCTGTACATGCCCATGACCTGCGAGATCGTGGTGGCCATGTTGGCCATCGCCAAGATCGGTGGGATCATCCTGCCACTCTTCTCCGGGTACGGCGCTGGCGCAGTGGCCTCTCGCCTGGCCGATGCTGACGCCAGGGCTTTATTCACCGCCGACGGATTCTTCCGCCGTGGCCAGCCGCTTGCGATGAAGCCGACTGCCGACGCCGCTGCGAATCAGACGCCCACCCTCAAACATCTCATCGTGCTGAAGCGCACCGGTCTGCCGGTGGAAATGACCCCCGGCCGCGATCTCTGGTGGCACGATCTGGTCAATAAGCAATCTGAACGGGCAGAAACGGAAGTCACCGACGCCGAGCAAGTCTTGATGATCATCTACACTTCCGGCACGACCGGCCGCCCCAAAGGCGCTGTCCACACCCATGCCGGATTTCCGGTCAAGGCCGCCCAAGACATGGCCTTTGGCACGGATCTACACCCCGGCCAGCTCCTTTATTGGCTCACAGATATGGGCTGGATGATGGGCCCCTGGCTGGTCTTCGGCGCCCTGATCCTGGGCAGCACCTT
>MGOK01000115.1:4310-4706 GCA_001795335.1 Chloroflexi bacterium RBG_19FT_COMBO_55_16 | reverse complement strand
TTCCCGCCATCGCATCACCACCCTGGGCGTTTCTCCGACTTTGATCCGCTCCCTGATCCCCCATGGTGAAGCGCCCTTCCGCGCCCACGACCTGTCCTCGCTGCGCTTCTTCGCCTCCACCGGCGAACCGTGGAACCCTGACCCCTGGCTCTGGTTGTTTGAAAAAGTAGGCCAGGGCAAGATCCCCATTATCAACTACTCTGGCGGGACCGAGATCTCTGGCGGCATCGTCATGGGCAACCCGCTCCTACCGCTCAAGCCGACCGCCTTCTCTGGACCCTGTCCCGGCATCGCCGCCGACGTCTTCGCTGAGGACGGCCGCCCGGTGCGGGAGCAGGTCGGCGAGCTTGTTATCAAGGCCCCCTGGATCGGCATGACGCGCGGCTTCTGGCGCGA
>MGOK01000115.1:390-4267 GCA_001795335.1 Chloroflexi bacterium RBG_19FT_COMBO_55_16 | reverse complement strand
GTCTGGGTGCACGGCGACTTCGCCGCCATTGACGCCGATGGCCTGTGGTACATCCTGGGGCGTTCGGATGACACGATCAAGGTCGCCGGCAAGCGCCTTGGACCAGCAGAGGTCGAGTCGATCCTGGTCGGTCACCCGGCAGTGGTCGAAGCCGCCGCCATCGGCATCCCCGACGAGATCAAAGGTAGCACCCTCGTGGTTTTCTGCGTACTTGGCCCTGGCTATCCACCCTCCACCGAGCTGCGCGCAGAGCTCATGGGACTGCTGGTGGCCTCCCTTGGTAAGCCATTAGCCCCGCGTGCTGTCTTGTTCGTCGGCGATCTGCCCAAGACGCGCAATGCTAAGGTCATGCGCCGCGTGATCCGCACCGCCTACCTGGAGCAAGACCCCGGCGACATCTCCTCGCTGGTCAACCCCGAGGCAGTCGAAGAGATTCGTAAAGCTCTGTGAACACATGGTTAGAAAAGTCGAAGTTATTCCCTACAATCCTATCTGGGCAAGCATGTTCATGGAAGAATCCGCGCGCCTGGCATGGATTCTGGCATCCGAAATCGTCGCCAGCCACCATATCGGCAGCACCGCCATCCCCGGTATCCTTGCCAAGCCGGTTGTCGATATCTTGCTGGAAGTGAAGGAAATCCAAATTGTAGACAGCTATAACGACCAGCTGATCGCCTTGGGATACCAGCCGCGTGGCGAAAATGGCATCCCTGGCCGGCGCTACTTTATCAAAGAGATCAATGGAGTGCGTATCTACCACGTGCATACATTCCAGACGGGAAACCCAGAAATAGCCCGGCATATCAACTTTCGCGATTACCTGATTGCCCATCCTGCCGAGGCCCAGGCGTACAGCCAGCTGAAAGTAGAGTTAGCCAGAGAATATTCGCAGGACATCAACAGCTACGTAGAGGGGAAAACCGATTTCATCCGCTCAGTTGACGAAAAAGCAAGGGCCCGCTAATTCGATGTGTGGCATAATTATTAATCCGTCTCAAGGGGTATGCAATGACCGTTTGGTGTCCGAATTGTCACGCCATGGCACCGGAAGGGTTGGAGGCATCCCACGCTGTGGGGAAAGCCTGGCCGGGGCTAAACCCCAAAGTGAAGAGCAAATCAGCCGGTCGGCGATTGTTTGGTACAGCGCCTATACGATCGGCATCGCCCTGCTTGTGATCGCCGTCGGGGTGGCAGTGATTCTGCTTTGCACGCTGTTATTCATCGCACGTTAAACCGTATCTTGCTCGCCTTTCGAGGGCCGTGAAAAAAGATCGTCAAAGGAAAAATCATTTAAATCTGTGTACCAATCAAAAAAAGAAGGGACACTATGGACTTTGACCTCAACGAAGAACAACGCCTGTGGCGCAGCACCGTGCACGATTTCGTCGCCCGCGAAGTCAAGCCTAAGGCCAACCAGGTGGACGAGGAGGAGGCCTTTAACTGGCAGGCAGTGCACAAGATGGGTCCCCTCGGACTGTTAGGTTTGAATGTCCCGGAGGAGTATGGCGGGGCAGGCGTGGACGCGGTCAGCGCGGCGGTCGCTATCGAGGAGCTGGGCTGGGGCTGCGGCAGCACCGCGCTGGCCATCGCCGCACACAACGGCTTGGGTTGCGCGCCCATCGCCCTGTTCGGCAGCGCAGAATTGAAAGGACGTTTTCTGCCGCGCGTCGCCAGCGGCGCGGGACAGCTGGCCGCTCTGGCGCTCACCGAACCGGGCGCAGGCTCGGATCTCAAAGGCGGGGTGCGCACCCGCGCTGGGCTGGTTGGAGATCAATGGGTCATCGACGGTCCTAAGATGTGGGTCACCAACGCCAGCCTGGCCGACTTCATCGTCACCCTGGTTCGCACCGACCCCAAAGGTGGATCACGCTCGCTGAGCCTGATCGTCGTGCCCACCGACAGCCCTGGCTTGCATATCGGCCCGCCAGAAAAGAAAATGGGCGTGAAAGGTTCTCCTGCCCATCCCGTGACCTATGAAAACGTGCGCGTGCCGGCTGGATTTTTAGTTGGCGCCCTCGGTCAAGGACTTCCCCAGACCCTGGCCGTCCTGGATGGCGGCCGGATCGGCATCGCCGCTCTGGCGGTTGGTTTGGCGCAAGCCGCTTTCGAAGAGGCTGTCCGCTATGCCAAAGAGCGCCAGACCTTCGGCGTGCCCCTCGCTGAGCACCAGGCGATCCAGTGGATGTTGGCCGACGCGACCACCGAGATCCAGAGCGCCCGCCTGATGGTGTATTACGCCGCCTGGCTCAAGAGCCAGGGGCGCCCCTTCAGCGCTGAGGCGAGCATGGCCAAGCTCTTCGCTACCGAAATGGCCGAGCGCGTCTCCCGGAATGCGATCCAGGTCTTCGGCGGCTACGGCTACAGCCGCGACTACCCGGTCGAGCGCATCTACCGGGACGCCCGCTTGATGACCATCGGCGAGGGTACCAGTGAAGTCCAGCGCATGGTCATCGCTCGCCACGTCTTGCATTGCTAAGGTCGACGGCCCCGCCGAGGGAAATCTGCAAAACTTGCTCAAACCGCCGTCCTCGGCGGTGATTCCTGCACCGTCCTCAGCGCAGGTAACGATTTTACACCAGCTAAGGCCCGGCGGCCCCGCCGAGGGGAAGCTTTACGTCGATGAACTCTAGCTAAGGCCCGGCGGCCCCGCCGAGGGGAAGCTTTACGTCGATGAACTCTAGCTAAGGCCCGGCGGCCGATGCATAGGGGAAGCTCAGCCAGCCCCATTTTCCTGGAGGCCAGTACACCACAAGCGCCTTGCCGATCACATTTTCGAACGGCACCATCCCCCAGGCGCGTGAGTCCGACGAACTGTTTCGGTTGTCCCCCATCACAAACAGCGATTCCGGTGGAACGACCCACTCGCCCCCCTGGTTGGTTGCCACCTTAAGGTAAGGCTCTGCCAGCGGTGCCCCGTTGATAGTTACCTTCCCCCCGCTGATGTGCACCTGGTCGCCCGGCAAACCAATGATCCGTTTAATATAAGGCTCCTGCTCCGGAGCAGGCGGGTAACGAAAAACGATCACATCTCCCCGGCTCGGTTCGCCTAGCCGGTACGCCAGCTTATTGACGATCACGAAGTCCCCTGCGAACAGGGTAGGCTGCATACTGACCGATTCCACCCGGATGCGCGCTGAGAGGGTATTGATCACACTGAAGATCACCAGCGACAAGACGATCGTCTCCAGCGCTTCGCGCAACAGCCGCCACCCACCCCTGCTTTTCTCTACCGGTGGTTCCGGCTGTGGCTCTGGAAACGCTTCACTGCGAAATTGATTCATCTGAGACTCCCAGCGCTTCGTGAATACTGCTGAACTGCTCTAGGGCTGCCTGCAAGTCTTCAATTATATCAGCAGCCAATATGTCCGGATCGGGTAAGTTGGCGGTATCTTCCAACGATTCGTCGCGCAGCCAGAAGATATCCAGATTCACTTTGTCGCGGGCGATCAGCTCTTCGTAAGGATGAGCTCGCCAGCGGCCCTCGGGGGTTTCGGGTGTCCAGGTAGGCTGTCGATCATGGCGGTTTTCGGGATGGAAGCATTCTACGAATTCATCCAAATCTGCGCGGGCGAGCGGCCTGGTCTTCAAGGTGAAATCCATGTTCGTGCGCAGGTCGTAGATCCACAATGTCTTCGTCCAGGGAGTCTCGCTGGCCGGTTTGCGGTCGAAGAACAGCACATTAGCCTTGACCCCCTGGGCGTAGAAGACGCCGGTCGGCAGGCGCAATAGGGTATGCACGTCGCACTCGTTCAACAAGCGGCGGCGGACAACCTCGCCGGCCCCGCCCTCGAACAGCACATTATCCGGTACGATGATGGCGGCGCGCCCGTGCTGTTGCAGGATGCTACGCACGTGCTGGACAAAGTTGAGCTGCTTG
>MGOK01000115.1:0-250 GCA_001795335.1 Chloroflexi bacterium RBG_19FT_COMBO_55_16 | reverse complement strand
AGATCCGCCGCCATTAGCCCCAATGCCGTGCAGGTAGAGGTTCATCACGCACAGGCGGGCAGTGTTATCTACGATCTCCCAGCCATGCAGGGCATTGTGATTCAGGTGCACCCACTGGTCACGGTCGAGCGGATTGTTGTCGGCGATGTAATCATGCGCCGCCAGCAGGAAACCGCCCGTGCCGCAGGCCGGATCGCAGAGGGTCCGCTCTGGCTCTGGCTGCATCACGTCCACGATGGCCTTGATCAGC
>MGOK01000114.1:16578-17129 GCA_001795335.1 Chloroflexi bacterium RBG_19FT_COMBO_55_16 | reverse complement strand
TGAAGGCTGTTGTATTGTCATGCTTTAATCAATCCTTCGGCACATCTTGAAACGTACCGACCCCGCTGTATTGACCAGCCAGATTTATGCTCACGAAGTCAACGCTGGCCGTCGATTCCCACGAAGCAAAAAGGTCAATACAAACCCGGCCACAAATCCGCCGATGTGCGCCATGTATGCAACGCCACCCGTCTGCGCGGTGCTGACAATGGAACCGATGCCGCTGAATAACTGTAAAACGATCCAGAGCCCAATGACGATCAGCGCAGGAACTTGAATCACTTGTGAGCCCTGCAATACTCTGACCCTACCCTTTGGAAATAGCAAAATGTATGCACCCAGCACGCCCGCAATCGCCCCCGATGCCCCCAAATTCGGCACATCCGATCCAATACTGAATGCCAACTGTGCAAAAGTTGCCGCAAGCCCACAGATCAGGTAGAAGATTATGAACTTGATATGCCCGAAGCGATCTTCCACATTGTCTCCGAAGATCCACAAGTAAAGCATGTTGCCGCCCAGGTGAAGCCATCCGGCATGCATGAACATGG
>MGOK01000114.1:10646-16558 GCA_001795335.1 Chloroflexi bacterium RBG_19FT_COMBO_55_16 | reverse complement strand
AGGAAGCGGCTGGGAACGAAAGCCCATTTATCAATAAAAGCCTCACCGCCACTCAGCTCAACAAAGAAAAACAGGATGTTCAGAGCAATCAAGGCATAAGTGACCAGTGGGACAGTTCTACGAGCAGAATCATCATCACCAATAGGTAACATAAGGTTTTACTCCTTTTATATTTTGATAAACTAAGAGTCAGACATACAGCTCCCTGAGGTCGCGAGATGGCTCACCAGTTAACGCTGCAAAGGGCTGAACACTGTTTACTCTCGGTGCTTGCTTCGTTAGAAAAGCCGGGAATAAGCCTCTCCTAACCATCTCATTGAAGTTGATGCTCTGTAAAATCGCAGATCGATGTCACCTTCGCATCAAAGGTAATACTCCCTACTCCATCGATAAATTGTAAATTCACGCAAGGATTAATCCATTGTGAATTGGAAAATTCCAACATTCTGCCACCCAGTCGATTAACTGGGTGGCAGTTTGCCTTGCGGAAAACAAGATGAAGACTTCATTAGCTTCGACAAGCCCTGTCAAATCGTTGAAACGCTAGAGATTAACTACCCCAAGCAGGTTCAATATGACAAGAATAATGGCGATAACAATCAGAGTATGGATCCAATTACCGGTCTTTGGGAATCTTGGACTTATATTCCGACCGAAAAAGCCGAGTAGCCAAAGTACTAATAGAATGATGATGATAGTCCACAACATGATATTTCTCCTTTTTTAAAATGATTTAATGATCTATTGGCAGCCACCTGGTCGCAGTTGACCATGTGCCCGTTGACCTAACGGTCGAATCTAACGGCCGAGTAAAATGAAGATGCCGGCCGCGATGGCGAGCAGCCCCATGATCACCCCAAGGCCATTAAAGCTCAAGCTGAACAATGCGATAAGTCCGTAGAGGATGAGCCAGATGGCCAGCAAGAGCATGCCGATGTTCTTAGTGAATCTATTCATGCAGGTGTCCTTTCTTTTTGATCAGGTTTTTCAATTGGTGTTGTCAGATGGGTCGACACCCTGTGCATGACCGCTTCAACAATAAGGTTTAGCTCTCCTCAGAGATGGAACCATTGACAGGTAAAGGTTTGTGGGTCCAGTAATATTCTGTCGTAGCGATCCGGCTGGCAAACCAGCCGATAACAGCCCCAGCAATCAGCCACATAATGAACTTAATCAGCTCCATTTCTTTCTCCTTTCATAGTGTTTCACAACCCTGGGTATTCAGCAGTTGCATGACGAAACCGGTGCTGTGTTCCTATCCTACAATCAAGGGGAATCCGGTGTTTGGGTATTTGTTCGTTCTGTTTCGGTCGTTTGACTGGCGTTTTGTGGCACTTGAGTCGTTGTGCGTTCAGTCGTCATCGTTTGGCTGACACCCAAAGGTGCTTTCGGAGGGGTGTGCTCGGCAACAGTTGTCTGCCTGACGCTCACAGGTCCGCGCGGGCGGTAGAAAAGAACATACACAATCCGTTCAAGCGCCCAACCTATCAGCAGGTACACGATCATTGCAATGATGGAAGACACTTCCAACACCATGCGACCAGCTGCTGGAGACCCCGCTAAACTTGCAAAGGGAGCCAAGAAAAAGTCGGTCACTTTGTAAAGGAGCGTTGCGAATGAATTGGCCTCATTGACCCCGACCAACTTAAATATAACCCGCAGTGCAATTGCAGCTTCGAGAAGACCCAGCAGCAGCCAGATCAACTGTGTGGCTTTAAAGGTCGCCACACGCTGCTCTCTTCCCGCTTCATGTTCTGTAGTTCTTACTTCTTTATAGTCTGACATTTTGTCCTCTTTTGGTATTCTTCTTTGGCCTGCTCCTGAGTGTAACCATACTTCATTTGGAGCAGGCCGATTATTTTATCGAACTAACTGTTTTGGAGCTGCCCAAGAGGCTGCCGGCTTGGTTTGAGTAAGACACCCAGCAACAAGCCCACAACCAGGGATATCGTGACCGTGACCCAGGGGTATCCTGTAGCCTTCTTGCCTAAGCCACCTGGAACTCTGTCTGCAACTTCCTGGACTTTCGCATTGAATTGGCTCAATCCTTGTCCAACGGTCTCGTTAACCGTCTTTGCTGCCAAATCTACGGTTTTCTGTGTGTCGCCGGTCAGTTGTTCAAATATCCTGTTCAACCCGGTGATGCCATCATCCCTCAATGTAGCTAAATCAATTTTGGCCTTGTCAACATCGCGAATAACTTGCTTTCTAAATTTTCTATCGTTCATTATCGATTTCCTTTCTGGCTTTCGCCATGGGTGTGTTCGGTGTGCCTCAAGCTTTATCAACTTTCATCTTTACATCTTTAATCCGCCGATTGAATTCCTCTTCGGCGCGCTCGCGGGTGTAGCCATACTTCTGTTGGAGCAATCCAACTATTTGTTCGGCATTACCACCCGCCTGTTCCAGTTCATCGTCAGTGAGCTTACCCCACCACTCTTTGATCTGACCTTTCATTTCCTTCCACTTGCCTTCGAAAATGTCCTTGTTCATTTTGTGCTCCTCTTGTTCTTCGGATATGCTGCCCCTGCTGATTGCGCTGGCGCTCCAGGCAGTGAAGCGCGCCAGTCTTCCATGGGGTTCTGTGCTTGTGTGGTCGGAATTTGAATCCTCCACCCTTCTTATGGGTTGGGGAACAGGTTATCCTCCAGCTGCACCAAGTTATTCGTCAACTGATCCAGCTCCAGCTGTGCTGACGTGAGGTTGATCTTCAGCTTGGTCAAAGCCTGAGCGGCGCTCTGTTGCATGGCGGTGAGCACGTCTTTTTGATTCGCCCCCAGCAGGCTGGAGAGGTTATCCAGTGAATCAGAGGCCTGGATCAACGAAAGTCGCGCTCCAGCGTAATCGTCGGTAGCCGCCGCCAGGCTTGCACCCCGCACACCTGCCAACGCCTTGAGCGCAAAATTATGCAGCAAAGCGGAATCCAGATCCTTTTGCAGGGTCTCATTACGCGTCTGCAACACAGTGATCTGATCGGTTTGGCTGGTGACCGTTGCCTTGGCGCGTTCCAGGTCGGCATTGGCTTTTTCGAGCGACTGCCGGGCGGGGAAGTAGAGGGCGACGGCGATTAACAGCACACCCAACCCAAACGCCAACAGCACCGCCAGCAGCCAGCGCACTGCACCCCGCATGGATTTTTGCGGGCGGGTTTCAGGTTTAGCTTCGGATTGGATGGTTTCTTTTTCGTCCATTGCGATTCTCCTTGTCAAGCTGGTCAAATGGAACCTGGTGTTTAGACATTCGTAGCTGAGGTTGGTATAAGTGCAGTAATGCACCTCTGCTCGCTGGATCGTATAGAGAGGAAAATTAACTGGTTTATCGTCTGCGGCGGATCAGTCTAACGATCGCCAGCAGGATGATGGCACCCAGCAATGTCACCAGCATAGTTGGAAGGGTGATCGCATCGTTTATCGTCCCGACACCGACCAGGGGGCTAATGAACCAGCCTGCCAGGAAGGCACCTACAACTGCCACTATGATGTTGATTAGCAGGCTCGAGCGGTCCCGCATGATTTCTGTCGCGATCCAACCAATTACTGCAGCAACGATCAGGTAAATTATGATGTTCATTTCTATCTCCTGTGTGAATGTTTGATTTGCACGGAATACCGTGCGTGTTTTTGTTCATCCCAACTGCTCTCCGAGGAGAAGCGAATATAACATCACTCTAATCATTTACCAAGGCGCTGGCATTAAAGTGGGGGTCATCCGCCAGTATAAGAATTCAACGTCCACTCAAAGAGTAACTCCTGTTCGGGTGGGAGTGGCGTTGGTTGTGCGAATTGCTCGTACCCAGCCAGATTGACGCCGTGCAGCTCCTGTATTCGATCCCGATACCAGACATCAAACGGGAGATCTGATGTTATGATTTGCCCCAAAGCTTGCGCCACATCGGGAGCTTCCAACGTCGTTACAGCCGTCGCTCCAAAGGAAGTTTCCACCAAAGTCAACCGTTCGTGTGTGATACCCAACCGATGGCGCGAGGTTTCGAACGATTCTCGTCGAAAACCGCATAATTCCTGGGTAAATCGCCGCCAGGCTTCCACCTTACCGTCCAGGATGGGGAATGTCAGAACAATACCAGACATCGTCAGCCTTCTTCCAGATCGCAGCACTATCTATTGCGGATAGAAAATCTATCCATTAATCTTTAGTCTGAGTATAATAACCAAGAGTCTCAAAAACGTCACAAGGAACCGTGCAATGGCTGACCAGGCATTACCATTACATCTCTATGCATTGGGACCCCCCGAAGTGCGCCTGGGTGAAAACCTGGTGATGTTTCCCACGCGCAAGACGCTGGCGCTACTAATCTACCTGGCAATAGAGACCGGGGCACAACCGCGCGACCATCTGGCTGCCCTGCTGTGGCCGGAAGCCAGCCCTGAGCGCAGCCATGGGTCGCTTCGCAACACCCTTGATCACTTGCAAACAGCCTTACGCCAGGCGAGTGGTCAGGCTCAAACCTCCTATCTTTCTGTCGCACACAATTCTTTAAGTCTGAATCCTGACGCCAACATCGATTTTGACCTGCAAACAGTAGAACGAGCTTATATGCTGGCACGTGCGGACCGTGCGAGCCGAACGCTGCCGGAGGGTTCAGCCAACCTGCCATTATTACAATCAGCAGCAGATTGCCAGCGTGGTGAATTTATGGCCGGATTTTCGCTGGGCGATGCGCCCACCTTCGACGATTGGGCTGCCATTCAGCGCGAAGTCTGGCATCGCCGACTTAGTCTGATTCTGGACCGGTTATCCGAAATCCAATTTGCGCATGGCGAGTTTGCCGGCACCACAGAGACTGCTTCGCATTGGATTGCCCTGGATGCGCTGAACGAAATTGCCTATCGCCGCAAGATGCGTGCGCACTTCGCGGCCGGTGAGCGCGGGCAAGCACTGGAGACCTATGAGACCTGTCGCGCGATTTTAGCGGCTGAATTGGGCGTCGAACCAGAACCGGATACGGCAACGCTGGCGGAGCGCATTCGCACGCAACCACCCCTTGGACGTCCTTACGACCATCATGCCGCGCCTCGGCTGCGGCGACCAGATACATCGGTCAATTTCCTGGGAAGCCTGTTTGCCGGGCGTACCCGCGAGTACCAGACACTTCTTAAATCCTATGAGCGGACCGCTGCAGGCCGGCCCCAGCTCGTGGTGCTGCGCGGCGAGGTTGGGATTGGCAAGACCCGCCTGGCCAGGAAATTCATCCATTGGGCTAGTGCCCAGGGAGCTGAATTACTGCTGGGAAGCTCCTTTGAGAGCGGTAGTCATTTGCCGTTTCAACCGTTGGTGGAGGCACTCCGGCTGCGGCTCGAGGGTGAAAGCTCGTTAACAGACTTAGTGGATGAGATTTGGTTGTCACCGCTGAGTCAGCTGCTACCAGAATTACGCCAAAATAATCCAAGTTTGTCCACCACTTCTGTGCAGCGTTCTCATCCGGTAGCAGATGTGAGCCAGGCGCAGTTGTACGAACCCCTCGTGCAATGTATGCTGGCCTTGGCCAAACGGGCACCGCTGGTGATGTTTATCGACGATTTGCAGTGGACAGATAGCGCCACATTGGACCTGCTGCAATATGCCATCCGGCGCTGGCAAGACAACGCAGCACGGATCTTGTTATTGGCCATTCTACGATCAGAAGCCTTGCATCCAATGACCCAACCCCAGTCAGGAAGCAGCCCACAGGGTTTAAGCCAGTGGCTGGAGCGCGTGGCGCATGAGTTGACGCCGGTTCATATCGAGCTGGAGCCGCTTGGGGAACGTGAGACAATGCAGATGATGCTGTCCATCCTGTCGCCACCCGACACTGACTTCGCACAGTGGTTGTTCGATGAAACGCATGGGCAGCCATTCTATTTGATTGAGACGCTCAAGGATTTGCTCGAACGGCGCGTGCTGCACCCAAAACG
>MGOK01000114.1:10240-10495 GCA_001795335.1 Chloroflexi bacterium RBG_19FT_COMBO_55_16 | reverse complement strand
CTCGAGTATCGGATCACCTTCGATCGCATGTGCGCTATCTCCAGCCTTAGCGAAGATCAGTCCTTACCCGCCTTGGATGAATTGATCAGCGGTCGGCTCTTACTGGAAACGGTGCAGCCGGGCGTGACCAGTGCTTACACATTTACCAATGACATGCTGCGCGATGTGGTATATACCGAAGCCGGGGATGCGCGGCGGCGGCTTTTTCACCGTCGGGCATTGGAAGCCCTCGAAAAGGGTGGGGAGTCGGCAGCC
>MGOK01000114.1:6390-10160 GCA_001795335.1 Chloroflexi bacterium RBG_19FT_COMBO_55_16 | reverse complement strand
GCCGTCGTCCATCTTGAGCGCGCCCGCCACTTCGTACGGGAGGCAGCGTCGCCAGAAGTGCCAGGTGAGGCCGATTTGGAGGATTTATACTCGCAGCTTAGCCGGGCATATAAATTGGTTGGTCAGTCGGAAATTGCTTTAGCTGTTGATGTTGAACGGAAAAGATTCCTATCGGATTAAAAACTGTCAGTTAAGTGCTTTTGGAACCTGCTGGGCAAACGGCAGAACCCGTCAACTGCTTTCTTCTTCGTCGGATCGTAGTTTAGAGCGTTGTGCTTCTCCTTGCTTCTCCAAGTCTACCAGGATACCATCCCGTTAATCCTAACAACCGCGTGGGCTTGGTCAGGGCTCACTAGCCTGTTCGATGTAATTAATTGCATCGGGCTTGCAGAAGCGTACCGGTTCGGTGACATATCCGTAGCATATCCGTTAGCACGGGCATTACCGCTGATCCTCGTGGCACTGGTCACTGCATCCCTAAGCTTTGGCAAACCTCACTGCGCTATCGGCGTAGCAGGCATCCCAGCGGTGGTTATCCTAGGCAGTGCCTGAGGACTACTTGGTAAAACATATGAGGCCGCGCAAGATCGTAGTTTGAATTGTGATCTGATAAACACAACCAGGCGGCGTTTTGTGACGCTTTTGAGACTCTACGCCTTTATACTTAATTTAATTGTGCACAGGATGTAAATCCTTCGCATGGTCACAAGAGATAAACCTATTACTGAGCCGTTAGGTCAACTGCCACTCGGTCATCAGACCCGTGACTTCCAACATATCATTTATTAGATAAGGAGGCGTTTTATGGATAATACATCAATTATTATTATCGTTGTTTTGGTAGTGGTGATAATTGGCGCTATATTAGGTCTGGTTTTTGCTCGTCGGAAACGTTCGGAGCAGCTCCATGAACATTTCGGACCTGAGTATGATCGCACAGTGCAGACCGTGGGTGACGAGAAGAAAGCACAAACAGTGCTGAATGAACGGCAGAAGCATGTTGAGACTTTGGAAATTCGTCCACTTTCGGTTAGCGAACGCGAGCGTTATCTGGCTGATTGGTCTGCTGTCCAATCCAAATTTGTCGACGAACCGGGACAGGCGATTGTAGATGCCGACCGCCTAATAATCGAAGTCATGCAGATTCGTGGCTACCCAGTATCTGATTTTGAGCAGCGCTCAGCCGATATCTCGGTCAAATATCCTGGTTTAGTGAGTAATTATCGTGGTGCACGGGAAATTGCGAACAAAAATAAGCAGCAACAGGCAAATACTGAAGAACTAAGGCAGGCAATGATTTATTACCGGTCTCTGTTCGAGGAACTCCTCAAACCAGAGCAGGTCGTTGGAGAGGAGAAAAAAGGATGAATGAACAGAATGATAACTCAGATATCGTTGAGATAACCGATAAGGACATGAACAGTCAAGAGGTATATTCAGATCCTTTTGCCGACAAAGTCCCGCTGGATGCGGATCTTATCCCTGAGACGCCGATGGACGGGACAGTTGTCCACGAGACACCGATGGAAGAGACGATTATCCATGAGATGCCGATAGGTGAGACGGTTGTCCAAGAGACACCGATGGGCGAGACGATTACCCACGAAGTCCCTATCGGCACGAATGCCGGGGTATCGGCTTCCTTGCTTAACCGTGAGGAATCAGAGCATTTTCGCACGCGCTGGAATGAGATCCAGGGTAAGTTTGTGGACGAACCGCGCTCTGCTGTCCAGCAGGCCGATGCGCTGGTGTCTGAGGTGATTGAGCAAATCACCAAGATGTTTTCCAACGAACATAGCTCGCTGGAGGCTCAGTGGAAACAGGGTAATGATGTCTCTACTGAAGATCTCCGCAAGGCTTTGCAGCGCTACCGCTCCTTCTTCAACCGCCTGGTGGTTTGAAAGCAGAAAAGTTAAGCATAGACGAATAAAAATTCGCGATTGCAAAGTGACCTGACCCGCAACACCAATGGGTCAGGTCATTCCAAGGATCAATATTGCTAGATGATATAGGCGGTAGTTCCATGGAGCACCATAAACGTATCCTAGAAACTTACATAAATTACTTCGTTTTTTTCGTGGATATTTTTTATTGCCAATTGTCAGTACCGGAATTTTGATTTCATCGATCAAAATCATGATCAACAGCGAAGGTATGGATGGGAGTACTGAAGACGACCCTGAATCCATCTCAGCGTTTGGATAATCCACTTGGTGAGAAAGTGGCGCATTTCTCATATCAATTATTAGAAAAAGCACACATAGATACCGATACCGTTATGACGGAGTTTAAACCGCAATTAAGCGGCTTTAGCACAGCATAAGATGATTCTCGCGCTAAATAGTATGGGCTAGACGAGATTGATCGTGAGAAGCGCCAGTCCACTCTGATGCGCTTGTTTCTCAACTTCAAGAACCGTTAGTCATCCAACTCCAGGCAATAATCCTGATAGTTGGGGTTGGTTGGGCAACCTGCCTTGCATAAATAAAAAAAATCAAAACCAGGCGGGATTAAAAGGTTTACGAGTTTGCCCGGGAACTCCCCAGCGATGGGTGAATGCAACCCGGTTATGATGGTTGACAGAAGGAGTTTAGCCATGAATGATAAACAACCCTGGGAGTTCACCTGTAAAACGTGTGGCGATAATAAATTGACCGTCACTCGTATTTGGACCATCCTTGCTGGTCCCGTAAGTGAACGCTGGCAGGAATGGGGACCGCTTGAAGCTGATCATCGCTGGCACTTTGAATTAAAAGAAAGGGTGGAGGAAAAACCAGACAAAGAAGCTGAACTGGGGGATTTCGGTGAATTTACAGAAGATGACTCTGCTTCTGAACCGGAAGAGTATGAAATATTCGAATCGGAGAACAACCCGGAAAGTGACGAGTTTTATGTGAATTGCGCAAACTGCGATCGGGAGATTGAATTTGGCTGGTCACAGCCCAATCGTGGTGGGCGCATATTTCCCGCAGAATGTTCAGACTTCATTCCGGGGGAATACTGGCCGGAACCCAGATATTTGGATTCCTGGCAGCTGAAACACTGGCTTCGAACGGCAGATGGTCAGCCATAACCAATGCCCGTATCGATGTTCTCCGCGCCAATTATTCGCAATTCTTCACGACCACCTCTCGCATAAGCGCGATGTTTTTGCATGAGATCAGATGATCAAACCCAGCGGCGTTGAAACCAGTGCATTCCTGGAGGTTCCATGTCTGAAAATATAACTGTAGTCGAGATGCATGGCTGCATCGTATGTGCCAGAATATTCAATACCCTTGCCATATATACCCCGGACGGTAGGCTGGTCGATTGTACCGTAACCAGCCCCGGTGGACACTGCGTGTCAGATGAACGACAACCTCTGGTCGCCTGCGATACCCACACAGCAGGGGAAATTGAGACTGCTTATAAAAGATGGAAGTCCAGAAAAGTCGAAGAGCTAAACGATGAACTAGAAGACGAGTGAGGCGGCGCACAATGGACTTTAAGGATTATTATGAAATATTAGGTGTACCACCTGGCGCAGAAAAGAAGGTTTTAAAGCAGACCTACCGCCAATTAGCCCGCAAGTATCACCCGGATTTGAACCCGGGAAATAAAGAAGCAGAAGAGAAATTCAAGACAATTAATGAGGCTTACCAGGTTCTATCGGATACGGAAAAGCGCAAGAAGTATGATGAGTTACGGGCTCAATACCAACAATGGCAGCAAGCGGGCGGTCGCCAACAGGATTTCGACTGGCAAAACTGGTCGTCCCAACCTGGTCA
>MGOK01000114.1:1561-6191 GCA_001795335.1 Chloroflexi bacterium RBG_19FT_COMBO_55_16 | reverse complement strand
CGCCTGTTGGAAATTGATGGGCATCGCATCCAAGCCGTTATTCCACCAGGTGTGCGGACCGGTTCGCGAGTTCGCCTGTCTGGTCAAGGGGAGCCTGGTCACAACAACGGGCCGGCGGGAGATCTGTATTTGATCGTGCATATCTTACCCAATGAAACCTTCGAGCGTGAAGGGGATGACTTGCACATTGACGTGCCGGTCGATATCTTCACCGCGATTACCGGCGGTGAAACCCGCATCCCAACTCTTGACAAACCGCTGATATTGAAGATTCCTCCCCGCACTAATGCCAGGCGGAGTTTCCGTCTGCGCGGCAAGGGCATGCCTCACCTGGGTGATCCCAAAACGCACGGTGACCTGTTTGCCTTGGTCAGGCTAGTGCTACCCGAGCCTCTGACCGACAAGGAGGTCAATATCATCCGCGAGTTGGCTTCCTCCCGGCCAAAACGTTCTTAACTGTATATCAAATGAGGTAATGGAGTGATTCCCGAAAATTCATCCCCAAAACGGTATTGGTATGATCCCTACGAGGACTATGAGTCGCGCAGTAAGCGCCGATTACAGGACGATCTGGGTGTTAACGAGGTTGTCGCTGAGACAATCCTGCATCTGCGCCGTCAGGTCATTGAATTACAGTCACAGATTCGCCAGTTGGAAGCCGAACTGACTGCCCAGTATACCAGCCAGCATATGCGTCTGGCTCGTTACCGAGAAGTCTATTACGAGGCCACCTGGATCGAACTGGAAATTCAGGAATGATAACTGCCTAACGACAGTTATAAGGATAGTGCAACTTCATGCCCATCCGGACAAATATTTATTTAAAGATATCTCTCCGAACTTTCATTAAAAATACCTACTTCCTCGCTAACCAGTATGTTATTAATACATTAAGCTTTCAGTGAAACCAACATTATTTAGATCAAGCTTATTCTGCATTAATTTACTTCTTTTTAAAAATACAATAAACACGCTTTTGTTTACTCGTATAAGTACAACAAGTTACATAGCTAGTGGCCATAAACCAGTACAATAAGCGCACGTAAATGTAGCCCTCTTAAATTGCCTAGTGTACATGTTCCTTTAGGAAATTCTGCGATCAAGCATATCCCCCTCAAGACAGGGCTGCGGGCCGCCTTTCCTTGCTTCATACCGATGCATATCGGGGCACAATTTGAGTACAAATATACTCAAACAGTATGGTGATAATGGTATATCCTAGACGTAATAGACGGTATTTTTTCCCTTTTCCCCTACCTGCTTATCCATCGCACTGAAGCGGTCGAAGGTTTGAATCCCTCCAGGTCCACTGGATCCCCCCACCTGTGGGGGATTTTTGTTTAACATACCTACATATGGGGGTATGAGGTTGGTGTTTGGGATAACAACTGATAGCGTGTGCAACTGTGTGCAACGCTTGCAACAATTATTTTACTGGGATTGGTTCGGTAAGCTTCACTGCCGTCGGTGTGACCAGCTCATCTATCAGCTGTGCAGCCTCATCCTGCATACTCGGTAGAAGATAGCCATAGACATCACTCGTAATCGATGCCCTGGCATACCCAAGCCGGCAAGAAACGATAATCACTGGGACATCATGGTTATGCATCAAGGTTACCGGTGTGTGCCGATTGAGTTTATGTCTGATGGGTGAAAAAATCAGATCGAAGACTGATTGTGAATCTCCGCATTTGCATAAGTGAAAGCAAATAACTGATCATATGACGCAGTACTTGCATAGCTGTATGCTGAATCCTGTTAAAATCCAGTAAAATAGATTTGACAATAGAGGAATATTTTGTTATTTTTCTTGCCACAATTGGGTATCAATTAAGCGAAAATTCTCGTATAATAGGATAGTTTATTCCCCAGAATATGAGTGGCGAACAAAACAGCTCTGTGCAAGGTAAATATTGTATTTGTCATTATCCAATTAGAAAAATCATTATTCAGATAGGTTCTCATTATGCATAAACAAAAATGGTTGCGGATCGTAATAACCTTGACAGTAATCTCACAATTGCTCATTTCTTACATAGCCCCAATGCAGGTTGCAGCATCTGAAGAGGCGACAATCGGGCAAGAATTGAATGCTGATAAACCAATGCTCTCAACGCTCGCTGTCATAAACTCAGGAGTAGCTAGTGAACCACTCAATACTCAGGGCGGGCAAGTAGATGACACCACCTTATCTGTGAGCATTTTAAGCTCACCCTGGGCGATTCTCGACTCCAACGACCCCCATGGTGACCATGGACCGGTTCCACAGGTCTTTGTAGTTGAGGGACAGGTGACGAATGTTGGAGCTTCCCCTGCCACTAATGTCGTCTTTACCCTGGATTACAACGAGGACCCTGCCAATGATTGGGTACTGCTACCTGGGGAAGATCCCGAACGTACGATCGATAGCCTTGCTCCAGGTGCGGAGTACCATGCATACTGGTTTGCACGCTACGCCTTAATGCCCAATTCTCCTCACCTCTATACAATTTCAGCACTTGCGGATAATGCACCACTGGTATCCACAGCGGATAACTTCTATGGTAATCCACAACCTGGCTATACCGTTGAAACCATTTCTCACTTGAGCACAGGCAATAGTGGAATAGCCGGGATAAGCGCGGATATCATCGTTGGGGTTGAGTTCACTGTAACCGTAACCTATGACCTTGGCAATACTCCATTTAACTTGGTTTTCAGTCCGGTGGGCAATACCAATTTTAACCCGGCCGGGTATCGATTGTCATCTTCCTCAGTTCAATTTTATGATGATGCAAGGACATGGCAGGATACGATTGAAGAGCGACTTTACTTCCCAGCGGTGGACCAGCGTGCCCAGACCGCCAAGGTGACATTTACCTTCCTCGCCTTGTTGCCTGAAAACACATACGTGTGCCCATACGTCGGGGTTGATTATTCTTCAACCCGAAAATACGACCAATTCTATTGTGATCCAGATCACGGCACGATTCTTCCCTTCGAAGGAACACTGATCTTTTCGATGGATAAACAAGCCAGTAGCGGTACGATCGAACAAGGAGAAGTCCTGTCTTATACGATTTATTATACCAACACGGGCAGCCTACCCCTGTCTTATGTGTGGATCTGGGATGATATCAATACCTCACTCGGCTCGGTGATTACTCCTACTATCAGCCCATCTCCAGACCCAGCTGAAACCACCAGCAGCCGGGTGGCATGGTATCTCAATCATGTCCCTGCCAACGGGCAGCCAGGCAGCTCAGGGATGTTAACATTTTCTGTTCTGGTTGATGGAGCAGGTCAGGATATCGCCGATAATACACCTTTAATTAATATTGCTAATTTTGGCATTAATCCTGACAGCCTGCCTAACAATCCCGCGTTATCGGATAGTGTTACAACTACTATCCAGGCGCCGATGATCAATGCAGAAAAAACTGATGGGGTGAACTTTGCAGAGCCTGGAGATCCTCTTACCTATACAGTGCAGGCCAGCAATTACGGATCCGTGACGGCTTATGGGGTGGTGATCACCGATGTGCTTCCCAGCGATTTAACTCTAGATGGGATACCAACTCCCGCTCCTGATATCCAGAATGGTCAGACATTAGTTTGGACCAGCCTGGGACCGATACCGCCTGATGGGAGTGCAATCATTCATATCCCAGTGAGGATCAATATAAAAACGCCGTACGGCGCTTTCTTGCACAATAACATGGCTGTTGAGTACACAAACCTTGTCGGGCATTTGTATGCCATCCAGACGGCATCTGACACAACCACGGTCACCGCGCCGCTATTTACTGTCAGCAAAAGCGCCTCTCCCGATCCAGTCTTCGTTGGGCAACCCATCGTTTATACGATTGCTTATGCAAACATCGGTACTGCAGGAGCGACAAATGGGGTCATTACAGATACAGTGCCTCTGAGCACGACCTATCAATCGTGTAGCGGCGCACCCTGTAGCTATAGCGGCGGGTTAGTGACCTGGCAGGTGGGCAGTGTGCCAGAAAACTCGAACGGGACGGTCAGTTTTACCGTTTTGGTGGATGATTCTTTACCCCAGGGAAGTGTGATCAACAATGATATTTATGGAATTATTTCCGACCAGACGTACTTCCTGGCTGGCACTCCCGTAACAACACCGGTTAACATGCTTGCTGACCTGGTGATAGATAAATCGGACGCGCCTGATCCGGTAATGGCTGGAGGCATGTTGACTTACACACTCAATTTAACGAATCAGGGTCCATCAATTGCAGAATCAGTAATCATCACCGACGAGTTGCCTTCTAAAGTCACCTTCGATAGCATTATTAGCCAGCCTTCCTACCTCACCGGTCCGATCCAGACGGGGCAGATACTCACATGGACTACACCGTTACTGCCGGCTGGAGAAAACGGAGCAATTGTCTATACGGTGATTGTGGATCCAGATGTCATCGACCCGCTAGAGAATGTAGCTAGCATAAGCAGTACCACCGTGGATCTGGCACTGGACAACAATCAAGATATCGAACATACCCTGATCAGTTCTCCAAATCTGGCTAACATCTATGGATGGGTGTATGAAGACACGAACGGTAATGGCGTTAAAGATCCAGGTGAGAAAGGTATCCCGGATGTGGTCATCACGATGGATGGTGTC
>MGOK01000114.1:0-1321 GCA_001795335.1 Chloroflexi bacterium RBG_19FT_COMBO_55_16 | reverse complement strand
GGGCTGTCGGGCTTGCAGGAACGCACCTTCTGCGACGATGCAACCGACTGGATTACCTTCACGGTAGAGACTGGAGGAGTCTATACAATCACTACCGACTCTTATGGTCAGCGTGCAGATACCTTCCTGGCTCTGTACGATACCAACGGAGAGACCCTTCTGGCTGCCAATGATGATTACCAAGGTGCACCTGATTATTCATCGCAAATTGTATGGCAGGCTCCAGTCTCTGGCGTTTATTATATCCATGTGACTAACCGGGCTGGTTTGATCTGCTGTCAGACGAATTATCGGGTTTGGGTTTTGGTTGAATCCCAAATCAGCCTGCATTACTTCCTGCCGATGATCAACAAGAATAACCTGAACAAATTCTATGGAATCAAAGACTTACCACTCGCGAATCCTGATGGGGTAATCTATCATATGTGCCCTGATACCTATGAAGTGGATGATATGTGGGAGCAGGGTAAGGCGATTGTCCCGGGGGAGCTGCAGTTGCACTCGTTTGATAGCAACCCGCTAATATTTGCAGCCGATAAGGATGTGCTCGGTTTCGATGTAATCGCCAATGATATAGTCACGTTCACAGCGGTGACTGTCACGAATACTCAGACGCTACTAGAATTGTATAACGAGAATGGGAATGCACTGGATATTACCGGAACCACCCAGATCGTCTGGCGAGTACCTTTGGGAGGTCACTACTACCTGAGTGTTAGCCCCATGGTGCAAACTTTTGGCTGCTCAGATGTAGTTGGTTATCAACTACGAATGGAAAGATATGCACTGCTAAAAATCTACCTGCCAATAATTAGCAGGTGAGTAGTGCTTAAAACCCAGGGGATGTTATTGATACTAACCCCTGGGTTAATATTGTCTGGTTGAGATACACATTCTTTGTTATATAGTTCACGTAACAAAAGGCCCGCTAACTCAACCTGGCAGAGCAGTAGAATTTTTATCAGTTGGTTTGAGAAATCTTACAGGAATGATAAAGATTATTATCGGGTAATTACCTGGAATTCTCGTACGTGAGAGAACGGGTATTGACTTCACTTGACTACGCTTATTTCCTCTATTTAAACGGAGAGAATACCCATATACAGATACGTATGCGAATCATTACCGATCCACCTGCAAACCCCCAGTGAGGGGGATTTTGTATTAAGATGCCTACACTAGGAGGTTAGTGATATTTTTGGGGGTGCTTTTACTAACGGCGAATATCAAACCGTTCTATCCCATTTCTCCCCAAAAGACCGTTCAGTTCTTTTTATTACATATCCGAGTGCCTGGGTTGGAGGTGAAGCCGGATCGATTG
>MGOK01000113.1:47381-49977 GCA_001795335.1 Chloroflexi bacterium RBG_19FT_COMBO_55_16 | reverse complement strand
CTGTTGAGCGGAGACAGGACGAACATGGTGATCCCGTAAAGCATTAAACCGGCCACAAACATTGGCATGCCGTCCGCCAGACCCATGATCCAGGTCGCCAGAAGCCCCAGCACCCAGGCGGCGACCAGCACCGGCTTGCGGCCCAGGCGGTCGGCCAGGTAACCCGCCGGGACATGAGATACTGTCATCGCCAGACCAAAGGCGCTCAAGATGGAGCCGATGCGAATCGGGTCGGCTCCCAACTGTTGCAGGTAGAGGGGCTGGAAATAAAGAAACATCCCCTCCCCCAGTCCCCAGGTGAACATGGAGATGGCGACCAGGATCAGATCGCGGCTCACTGGCTCTCCTCGCTGACCCGGCGGATGAAACTGGCTGCCTCCTGGAAGACACGCAAACGTTCCGGCTCGCGAGTGATCACGTGCCCAGAGTTATCGAGCAGAATCAGGCGCTTGTCCCGGCTGCCCAGCTGGCCAAAGATGGCCTGGGAATGCGCCGGATCGATCCCGCCATCGTTAGTTGAATGGATCAGCAGCACTGGAGCAGTCACCTTGGGCAAGTTCACCCGCAGCTCCGCCAGCAATTCGTTCAGTTCAGCGATCGATCGGCTAGGATAGACCGGGTAGTGTACATGATCCCGGGAGGCTTCCAAATCCCGCCAGTCAGGTGGACCTTTTTGAACGGTGGGTATCAGCCGGCTTAACCAACGCAGGTAAGGCAGGCGCGGGTCATCTGGAAGTTTGATCGGGGTGGACATGGCAATTACTCCGGCCACCGGATGCTGCGTCGCAAAAAACAGCGAGAGGACGCCTCCCATCGAGAGGCCAGCCAAGAAAATGCGGTCAGTGAAGCCTTGCAGCAGATTCCATCCGTCTTCGACGGAGGCCAGCCAATCCTGCCAACGAGTGCGCACCATATTCTCTAAGTTGGTGGCGTGGCCGGCCAGGCGAATGCCCAGGACGGAATATCCTTGCTCAGCAAGGTATTCGCCCATCCAGCGCATTTCTTTGGGCGTTCCGGTGAAGCCGTGAACCAACAGACAGCCTGTGGCGTTTCCGGGAAAGAAAAAAGGTTCGGCGGTGGGGATGATGTGGGGCATAGGCGGTAGTTACAGTATCAAATCGCGCGGCAAGTCGCGCAGGCATTCATTGCCATTCGGAGTGATAACGATGTCATCTTCGATGCGCACGCCGCCGCGGCCGGGGAGGTAGATGCCTGGTTCGATAGTGAAAGTCATACCGGGAGCCAGGGGCAGGGGATTGCCGGCGCGGATATCGGGTTCTTCATGGCCCTCAAGACCGAGGCCGTGGCCGGTACGGTGGATAAAATATTCTCCGAAGCCGGCTCGTTCGATAGCGGAGCGGGCGGCGTGGTCCACCTGTTCGGCGGTCACGCCGGGCGCGGCCAGGGCGCGCGCCGCGGTATTGGCCTGCGCCACGACCTGGCCGGCGCGGACCAGTTCTGTGTCTGGCTCCCCGAGGGAGAAAGTGCGTGTCAGGTCGGAGATATAACCTCCAACGCTGGCCCCCCAGTCCAGGATTAGTATATCTCCGGGAGATAAGGACCGGTCGGTGGGGAAGGCGTGGGGGTTGGCGCTGTTTGGGCCGGAGGCGACGATCGGGGAGAATGGCAATTCCGGATCGGAGCCGTGGCGCAGGAGCTGCAAGCTGAGTTCGGCGGCCAGCTGGCGTTCGGTCATGCCAACCTGAATCACAGGCAAGGTGGCGAGCAGCGCGGCCTGGGCTACAGCGACTGCCTTGCGCATAGCCGCGATCTCGGTCTCATCCTTATGTATCCGCAACGAGGCCAGGGGAGCTTCCGCGGAAACGAAATTTGCCCTGGGGGCAGCTGCCTCCAGCAGGCGCAACTCGAGCACCCGCAACCGCTGTGGTTCGACGCCGACTTGACGACCGTCCAGCCCGGCTGCATCTGCCGCTGCCCGGAAATCTGCTGCCCATTCCCCGGGGTCTTCTCTATAAGGGAATACCTGAAAGGGATAGGAGAGGGCCGTTAACTTCCCGGTTTCCAGTTCGGGTACGATGAAGCTTGGGGGATGGTTTGGTGCGAACAAGGCCACGGCCGGGCGTTCGCTCAAGTGGAATTGCAACCCTGTCAGGTAAGTCAGACTGGGTCCGGCGTTAAGTGCCAGGGCATCCAGACCGGTCGTCAGCAGAGCACCGGCAAGCTGGGCCTGTCGCCGGAGATAGTTCGATTCGGCTTGAGTTTTAGTCATAGATACTCCGAAGGAAAGCTGGGTGCGCTGATTATAGCCTGAACCAGCCGTGGTAGGTGAGAAACTCTTCTGTCAGGGTATAATTGGAGAAGATATGTTTGATTTGCCCCTCTTCCCGCTCAATACAGTACTCTTCCCAGGCATGCCACTGCCGTTGCACATCTTCGAGGAACGGTACAAGCGCTTGCTCCGCGATTGCCTGGAAATCCACCAGCCGTTCGGTGTGGTGTTGATCCGGAAGGGGGATGAGGCTAATGGCCCACTGGCTGAGCCGCATGAGATCGGCTGTACGGCGCACATTGTCGATTTCCAACCATTGAACGATGGGCGGATGAATATCATCACCCTGGGGGAAAACCGGTTTCG
>MGOK01000113.1:46573-47372 GCA_001795335.1 Chloroflexi bacterium RBG_19FT_COMBO_55_16 | reverse complement strand
TCTTCATTACGAATTCCCCTACCTGGTCGGAAAGGTCGAGTTGTTTCCTTTTCCCGAGGAAGATTCAGACTCACTCACTCTGCTCGCGCGCCAGTTGACTTCCAGTGTCCAGCGATATATCCAGATCTTGAACGAAATGGGCGTTCTAAAAAAGGACGGATTAAACCTGGCTGATGATCCGGTCGTGTTTGCCTATCTGGCGGCAGTGCTGCTCCAGGTGCCCGCAGACCAAAAGCAGGTGTTCCTGGGTTTAGAACGAGCCAGCGACCTTCTGAAGGCGTTGGAAAAAGCATACCACCGGGAGCTTGCCCTGCTGCGGGCGCAATTAGCCCATGGTCGACGCGAGGATGAGGCGGCCAGGTCGTTAAATTAAGCGTTGTGCGTGATCAGGCAATTCGCTCGATATTATCGGACCTTTCAAGGGCGGGCCGCATACATGGAGGTGGTGAAAACTGGTCAACAAAGTTGTGCGTTGGAATAAGGTGATGGTTATGAACAAATACTCAAACCGGATAACAAGACGATCTATACCTAGTCTCCTCGGGGTTATTATCCTGAGCGTTCTTTCCGTTCAAGCTTGCGCACCGAAATCCCGCCAGCTAGAGGGGGTTTTAAAAGTGGCGATGCAGCCAATTGTACAGGCTGATCCGGCTTTTATCTCTTCGGATCCTGAAGTACTGGTCGCCAACCATGTTTATGATTATCTGATCGATATCACTGCCGATAATACGATTGCCCCGCGTTTAGCGGTGGATTGGGATGCAAGTGACGATGGGTTGTTGTATGTCTTTACCCTCGC
>MGOK01000113.1:40452-46553 GCA_001795335.1 Chloroflexi bacterium RBG_19FT_COMBO_55_16 | reverse complement strand
GACGTAGTTTGGACGTTCGATCGCCTGCGCGATCCGGATTTGGGCCTGCCGACAAAGGATCTCTACAGCAATATTGATCGGATTGAGGCGACCGGGAAGCTGGAAGTCACCTTCACGCTGAAGGAACCTAATCCTTTCTTCCTTTTCGATTTGAGCGACAACCATGCCTTGATCCTCAAGGCAGGCACAACCGATGCCGGAACACGCTTCAATGGCACCGGGCCTTTTAAAGTAATATCTTATAACCCGGAAGACCGCATCGTGTTGGAAGCCAATTCGAACTATTTCATTCCTGACCAACCCAAACTGGCTGGTTTGGAGTTTATCTTTTTCCCAGACCAGGTTGCCCAGGTGGAAGCGCTGCGCGGAGGTCAGGTGGACATGGTTTTTCTGGCCAGCTCAGTCGAGCTTTATTCAAGCCTGCAGGGAGAATCGGGTGTGATGCTGGTTGATGTTCCTACCAACCAGTTCGATCTGGTGCGCTTGCGTGCTGACCGGCCCCCTGGAAACGATCCCAAAGTAATCCAGGCCCTCAAGCTGGCTACCGACCGGGAGGCGATTTACCAGCTGGTTGTGCAGGGTCACGGGGCGATTGGACGGGACAGCCCGATTGGACCGATGTATTCCCAATACTATACCGAGGAATTCCCTGTGCCGGAAAGAAATGTGGAAGCGGCACGGCAATTGTTAGTGGCCGCAGGTTATGCGGATGGCTTAAATCTCGAATTGCATACGCCAGACACCGGCAACCGCCCCAACCTGGCTCAAGTGCTTATGGCTCAGTGGGCTGAGGCTGGCGTCAATCTCGAATTGGTCGTCGAACCAGAGAGCGTCTATTACGGAGACAATGGGTGGCTGGAGGTTGACCTGGGGATCACTGGTTGGGGGTCGCGCCCATACCCACAGTTTTATCTGGATACGATGCTGGCTTGTGACGCGGTCTGGAATGAGTCACATTTCTGTGATGCTGAGCTCGACCAATATATCCAGAAGGCTGGAACAACCATGAACGAAGTGGCGCGCGCAGCGGCCTATAAAGAGATCCAGCGCATTTTGATCGAGCGCGGCCCGGTGATCATCCCGTACTTTTCCGCTCAATTTACCGCCATAAGAGACAGTTTCCAGGGCTTTGTGATCAAGCCCTTTTGGGGCCGTACAGATTTGCGCCTGGTAAGTGTATCTGGTAATTAAATTTCGTGACTGTCACGCTGAAGGTCTCGCGCGCTCCAGGCGCCGCTCTCATCTGGGGGCGGCGCTTAGCCTGTTTTTTCAAGCGGCTGTATGCAAAACCGCTCTCGGCGATCGGTACCACGATTAGCTTGATCTTTCTCCTGATCGCCCTGGCCGGACCACTGATTGCGCCTTATGGGGAGAACGAGATCGTGGCCAGCGACGCCAGGCAGCCGCCATCCACGCAGCATTGGTTTGGCACGGACAACCTCGGACGAGATGTCTTCAGCCGGGTGGTGCTTGGGGCGCGCCAGATCCTGGTCTTGTCAGGATTGGGGGCGTTCCTGGCAGTGGTCAGCGGGGCTTTCCTGGGCTTGCTCAGCGGGTACCGGGGCGGCTGGATCGACGAAGGATTGATGCGCTTCTTCGACAGCTTGCTGGCGCTGCCCGCCTTACTGCTGGCGCTGGTCCTTCTGGGGACGATTGGCCATTCCACGTTTAGCGTGGTGCTCGTGATCGTCATCGTCTATACGCCCATTGTAACCCGTGTTGTACGCAGCGTTGTTCTTTCTGTGAAGTCGAAAGGTTTTGTCGAAGCGGCGCGCCTGCAAGGAGAGTCGCAGGCACGCCTCCTATTCCGCGAGATATTTCCTTTCGTGCTGCCAGCCCTGGCGGTCGAGGCGGCGCTGCGCTTTTCTTATGCAATCTTCTTAGTGGCTTCCCTGGGTTTCCTGGGCGTCGGTGTGCAGCCTCCCAATCCCAACTGGGGCTTGATGGTCAAGGAGGCGCGTAATTACGTCGACCAGTTGCCCTGGGCATTGTATTTCCCTGCTGGAGCAATTTCCATCGTCATCATCGGCGTCAATTTAACCGCTGATGGGCTGAAACGCGCCTGGCAGGCAGCGGATTGAATTGTGATCACTCCTGTCCTGCAAATCGAAAACTTGACTGTCGCCTATCGCCGGGGCGGTGAGTGGCTGGAGGCGGTGCGCGATGTCTCCTTTCACGTTCACGCAGGGGAGACCTTTGGGGTCGTCGGCGAGAGCGGCTCAGGAAAGACCACTCTAGCCCTGGCAGCGATGCGCTATCTGGGTGAAAATGGCGCGGTAAAGGCGGGCAGGATCACTCTGGCCGGGCGCGATTTGCTGGCCCTTAGCCCGGTGGAGATGGAGCCAGTCTGGGGGAAGCAGATCGCCCTGGTGCCACAAAACCCCCAATCCTCTCTGAACCCCTCCATGCTTATCGGGGAGCAACTCGCCGAAGTACTTCGCCATCAATTTGCAATGGACGCAGTAGAAGCCAATCGCCAGGCTCTGGATTGGTTTGAACGCGTGCACATGCCAGACCCTGACCGGGTAGCAAACAGTTACCCGCACCAGGTCAGTGCAGGGATGCAGCAACGGGTGCTGATCGCCACGGCCTTGTGCACCGAACCGCAACTTCTGATCTTGGACGAGCCGACCAGCAATCTGGACGTGACCACTCAAGCCGTCATCCTTGACCTGGTGCGCGAATTAATCCGGGGGCGGCAAACCGCTGTGTTATATGTCACCCACAACCTGGGAGTGGTGGCGCAAGTATGCGACCGGGTGGGGGTGCTTTATGCTGGGGAGTTCGTCGAGCAGGCCTCCACCAGGGAACTGTTCAGCCAACCTTTACACCCGTATACCCAGGGTTTGCTTGCCAGCGTGCCTCTGCTGGGCGAGACGAAAGAGAAAATTCACTTATGGGCGATCCCTGGCCAGATACCCCCCCTGGGGAAACTTCCTGGCGGGTGCGTCTTCCGGCCGCGCTGCGGGCTGGCGGTCCAGATTTGCGAAACCCAGCCTCCATTATATGTCTCCGGCCTGAAGCGGGTCTCGCGCTGCCACCGCTGGGAAGAGATCCAAAAAGGCGAAGTGGGTGACTGGCGGGTGCCTACGGTAAGCAAGGTGAGCGCGCCGGGTGAAGATGAGCGGCGACGCTTAGTTTTGAACCTGGACGCATTGCATGTGGATTATCCCCAACGCCCGTCACTCAAGGAAATGCTCCGTCACCGGCCAGCACGCAAGGTCAGTGCAGTGAGAGGTGTCAGCCTGGCCATTCCCCAGGGCCGGACAGTGGGCCTGGTGGGGGAGAGCGGCAGTGGCAAGACTTCCCTGGCGCGTGCCATCATGGGCTTGACCATCAGCTCCGCTGGTTCCATGGAACTACTGGAGATTCCCTTGCCTGCCAGCCTCTCACAACGCGATCTGGCCACTCTGCGCCACCTGCAGATGATGTTCCAGAATCCCGAAGAAGCGCTCAATCCTTTTCTCACCGTTGGCGAGACTTTGCGCAGGCCATTGATCATCTTGCTGGGGAAATCGCGTGCGGAGGCCGATCGGGAAGTTGCGGATTTACTCCAGGCTGTTCGCCTGCCGGCGAGTTATGCGGCGCGGCTGCCGGGACAATTGAGCGGCGGCGAGCTGCAACGCATCGCCATCGCCCGTGCTTTCGCTTCCAATCCCGCGCTGTTGATCTGCGATGAGCCGGTTTCTGCATTGGATGTGTCGGTGCAGGCTGCAATCCTGAACCTGCTGCTCGAATTGCAGGCGGAATCTGGCAGCAGTCTCCTGTTAATATCGCACGACCTGGCGGCCGTCGGGTACCTGGCCGATGAGATCGCCGTGATCTACCTGGGCTCTCTGATGGAAGTAGCCCAGGCCACCGACTTGTTCCAAACGCCCTACCATCCGTACACCGAGGCATTGCTATCAGCTATCCCGCTGATCGATCCGACAGCCGAACAGAGGCCTATTCGCCTGGCAGGCGATATCCCCAGCCCGACGGAGACGCCCACCGGTTGTCCTTTCCACACCCGCTGTCCGCGCTTTCTGGGGGAGATCTGCCAGAAGGAAACGCCACCCTGGCGGGAAGTCAAGGCTACAAGCAAACGCTATTATTGCCATATCCCTGAAGACGATCTGCGCGCCGTACAAGAGCGCCTGCCGGTCTTCGGGCAACCCCTTACAGGATGATCGATGTCTCGCTATCTCATGCGCCGGTTAGGATTCTTACTGCTCACCCTCTTGCTTACCTCATTGGTGGTCTTCACGATCACGCAATGGTTACCGGGCGATATCTGCCGCGTTATCCTGGGGCGCGAGGTGGGGGAAAACGCCCTGGAGGCCTGCCGCCAGGAGTTAGGGCTGAACCGGCCATTGCCGTTCCAATACCTTAGCTGGATAGGGAAATTATTAACCGGCGATTGGGGGTTAGCCTTTAGCACCAGATCCCTGATTTTTCCGCTTGTCATGGATCGGCTGGGCAATAGTCTGATGCTGGCATTGGTTACCCTGGTGATATCGGTGCCGTTGGCGGTGACCTTGGGGTCGATCGCTGGTTTGAACGAGAACAAGCCGGTCGATGGAACGATCAGCGTTTTTTCCCTGGCGGTCGTCGGTTTGCCGGAATTCGTCACTGGCATCCTTTTAATCCAGTTTTTTTCGTTTGGCTTGCGCCAGCGCGGTTTACCCGCCTTGCCTGCCAGTTCCGCTCTGCCTCCAGACGCATCATTCCTGGAAGCGCTACCGATGCTGATCCTACCATCTCTTACTGCCATGCTGGTCTTACTGGCATATATTGTCCGGTTGACCCGCGCCGGAGTGATCGAGGAACTGAAACGTCCCTATGTGCGCACTGCGGTGTTGAAAGGCCTGCCACGTCGCACGGTGATCCTCAAACACATCATGCGCAACGCACTCTTGCCAACCATCACTGTGATCGCCATCAGCTTTGGCTGGCTGATTAGCGGCCTAGTGGTGATCGAGAATGTCTTCAATTACCCTGGGCTGGGCCGGCTGCTGGTGTTTGCCATCGACCGGCGCGACCTGCCCTTAATCCAGGCGGTGACCATGGTGACCGTGCTCGGCTTTGCCCTGGCGAACCTGGCGGCGGATTTGTTGTATGCTCTGCTGAACCCCAGGATCCGCTTCGGATAGGAGGATAATCATAATAATTAGGCCAATAAGGAACTCTCCTTGACAGCCATTATGCGCTCAGGTACAATTCCGCTACCTTAAAACTGGGGCCTGTAGCGCAGTTGGGAGCGCGCTTCAATCGCACTGAAGAGGTCGAGGGTTCGAATCCCTCCAGGTCCACAGGAAATGAGGGCCCATAGCGCAGTTGGGAGCGCGTCTCAATGGCATTGAGAAGGTCGAGGGTTCGAATCCCTCTGGGTCCACACAAGATAGAGAGTCGAGAGCAGAGAATGGAGAATAGTGACTACTCTCCATTTTCGAATCTTTACTCTCGATAGAGTCAAGGCAGGAGTAGTAGGCCATCCAGCAGCGAGCCGGGGAAACAGCGTTCGCAGATTAACGCAAAGTGGAAGCACGGCAGAGTGCCCCTGGAGCACAGCGTAATGATGCGCTTGGACCGAACTCGCCTGCCGCCTCGGTCTTTCGGGGCAGACTCCACCGGTAAAAGTTTACCCACGGAAATCATAACGTACTATCCGGGCTTTTCGTGGATAAGGATAGCCGGTGGCGGGATTTGCCCGTTAGCGCAAACCAGAGCAGCCCAATGTAGGTCAAGATGCCATCTTGACCGAAGTAGGGTCTAAATGCCATTTTGACCTACTTTGGGAAGCAGGGTGGTACCGCGGAGAATCCCTTCGTCCCTGAGTGGAGAAGGGGTTTTTGTTATACGGAGGTGTGAGATGAATAACAAGAATCTGAATATTATGAAGCGGGATATTCGCTGCCTTCTCGCGCCCCGCCTCCCTCTCTTGCTTGAAGATGATCCCTTTCAGCTCAATCAAAAGGAACTCTACTCTCAAGAAAGAGAAGGGAAATATGTTTCCAGAATATCATCCAAACGAGATTGAACCCCGCTGGCAGCGGTTTTGGGAAGAGACCGGCCTGTACCGCGCCGTCGAGACAGGCGAAAAGCCCAAGATCTATTGCTTA
>MGOK01000113.1:34961-40444 GCA_001795335.1 Chloroflexi bacterium RBG_19FT_COMBO_55_16 | reverse complement strand
GGGCTGCACGTCGGGCATTGCCGTAATTACATCCCGACGGATGTGATTTCACGTTTTAAGCGCATGTGCGGTTTCAACGTGCTGCACCCGATGGGATGGGACGCCTTCGGTGAACCGACCGAACAGCATGCCATCGCGCACGGCATCCATCCCAGGGTGACTACCGACCAAAACACGGCCAATTTCCGTCGCCAGATGACCCTGATCGGGGCCAGCTATGACTGGTCGCGCGAGATCGATTCCTCCCAACCAGATTTTTATCGCTGGACGCAGTGGTTCTTCCTGCTGCTCTACCGGCGCGGTCTAGCATACCGTGACACCAACTGGCAGTGGTGGTGCCCGTCCTGCCAGACCACCCTTTCAAGTCACGAAGCTGCCGGCGGAGTGTGCTGGCGCGGCCACTTGGGTGTAGTCAAACGTGAGATCCCGGCCTGGTATTTCCGCATCACAGCCTATGCGGACGCGTTGTTGGCTGGCCTGGGCGAGATCGACTGGCCTGAACGGATCAAGACCATGCAGCGCAACTGGATCGGCCGCAGCGAAGGCGTGGAAGTTCAGTTCCCAGTTGTCAGTAGGCAGCTGTCAGTTCCGGGTGGAGACATTTCCCTACGAACTACTAACGACTGGTCGCTGATGACCGTCTTCACCACCCGGCCTGACACACTGTGGGGCGTTACTTTTATGGTCCTGGCGCCAGAACATCCCCTGGTTGAAGAAATCACCTCCACTGAGCAGCGTGCGCAGGTGCGGGCTTACATCGCTGAGGCCGCCCGCTTGAGCGAGATCGACCGCCTGGCAGAGACGCGCCAGAAGACTGGGGTCTTCACTGGCGGGTATGCGACCAATCCGCTTACTTCAGAACGTATCCCGATCTGGATCGCTGATTATGTGCTGCCCTCCTACGGGACCGGCGCAATCATGGGTGTGCCAGCCCACGACCAGCGTGACTTCGAGTTCGCCCAGGAGTATGGCCTGCCTGCGCGAGTGGTGATCGCGCCGCCTGGCTACAACCCCGAAGAGGAGTTGCCAGCGGCGTTCACTGGTTCGGGCATGATGATTAACTCTGGCCCGTTTGATGGGCTGCAAAGTGATTCAGCGATCCAGCAGATCAGCGAATATATCGAAGGGCATGGCCTGGGCCGCCGGACTGTGCAGTACCGCATGCGTGATTGGTTGATCAGCCGCCAGCGCTATTGGGGCACACCGATCCCGATCGTGTATTGTGAGGCGTGCGGCGAAGTCCCCGTACCTGAGAAGCAGCTGCCAGTGCTGCTGCCACCATTGGCAGATTTCCGTCCAGATGGCAGCGGGCGCTCCCCGCTGGCGCGCTTCCCCGAGTTTGTGAATACCACCTGCCCGGAATGCGACGGCCCTGCCCAACGCGAGACCGACACAATGGGCGGATTTGCCTGCTCTTCGTGGTACTTCTTGCGCTTCACCAGCCCGCATTACACCCAGGGACCGTTCGAACCAGACGCGGCGCGCTACTGGATGCCGGTCGACCTGTACGTTGGCGGAGCCGAGCACGCGGTGTTGCACTTGTTATACGCCCGCTTCTGGACGCATGTTTTAGCGGATGCCGGGCTGGTTCCCTTCTGCGAGCCTTTCCAGAAGCTGCTCAACCAGGGCCAGCTGATGGGACCGGATGGGCAGCGCATGTCGAAGTCGCGCGGCAACGTGATCACGCCCGACAGCATGGTAGAAACTTTCGGTGCTGACGCCTTGCGGGTCTATGAGTTATTCATGGCTCCCTTCGAGCAGGATGTAGACTGGAGCGCCGAGGGCATCAGCGGAGCGCGGCGATTTCTCAACCGGGTATGGAGCCTGTACGCGGCTGCTTACGCTGAAAGTGCAGGAGTTGCTGGGACGGACCCAGAACTCGAACGCCGATTACACAAGACCATCCGCAGGATAAGCGAACGCCTCGAAGGATTCCGCTTTAACACGATGATCTCAGCCATGATGGAGTTCGTCAACTTCCTGTCTGAACGGCAGCGGACTGGCGCCTGGCGCACGGCGACTTACCACCAGGCATTGGAGACTTTCATGGTCTTACTGGCTCCCTGCACCCCCCATATTGCCGAGGAATTGTGGCACCAGACTGGGCACAAAGACAGCGTCCATGAACAGGTCTGGCCGACCTGGGACGAGCAGTTGGCGCGGGATGAGATGGTGGAGATCGCGGTGCAGGTGGATGGCCGGATGCGTGCGGTGATCCTCGTCCCAGCCGATGCCAGCGAAGCAGAGGTCAAAGAGCAAGTCTTCACCCAACCCAAGGTCCAGCAATATGCCAGAGACCGGGAAGTGGTCAAGACTTTTTATGTGCCTGGTAAGGTTTACAATATTGTAACGAAGTAGAAACATGAGCATTGCCCTAGCCAGCGCCTGGCATCCACGCGGTGAACTATCCAGGTTTAAGAACCTGATCACAGAACTTGAGCAAGTGTATGTTGGGATGGTGATTTCTTTGCCGCCGGAGGCTGATACCGAAGTGGTGCGGGCGCTCCAGGGGGTCGGCCACTTGCAGGTTGTCATTACCCCTTTTTGGTCCGGGGGACGACATCTGGCGCTCGAAAAGGCACTGGAGACATCCGCCACTCACCTGCACTATGTCGATTTCGACCGTTTAGTGCGCTGGGTTGAGACCAGGCCGGAAGAGTGGCGGCAAACTGTGGCTGCCATCCAAGAAGTCGACTGCCTGGTGGTGGGCAGAACGGAAGCCGCTTACCGCAGCCACCCGCAGGCCCTGTACCAGACCGAAGCGATCAGCAACCTGGTCACCTCGTATCTGGTGGGTAAGCCCCTCGATGTGAGCGCCGGTTGTAAGGGATTCAGCCGACGGGCAGCCGAAGTCCTGATGGCGAATTGTACGCCGGGCAAAGCATTCGGCACAGACGCTGAATGGCTCGTCTTGCTGAAAAGAGCTGGTTTTGAGATCGACACCCTCGCAGTGGATGGATTGGATTGGGAGTCAGCCGATCGCTTTCTGGAGCGGGCGGCTGATCCACAAGACCAACTCCAGGCAGCAGAAGTCTACGATGCCGACCCACAAAACTGGTTCAAGCGGGTGCGTGTAGCGATGGAAATCATCCAATCTGGCCTCGAAGCTGAGGAAAGATATTTGGAATCCACGAGATGACAAAGAGAAACGAATAGTTCGTTTCCCTTTGTGAATCAAAATGCCTTTTGGAGGACTTAATGACCGATCAAGCGACGTATAATCCCGCTGAAATCGAACCCAGGTGGCAGGCGCGCTGGGAAGTCGATGGCCTGTATCACGCGGACATCGACCCCGCTAAGCCCAAGCATTACGCCCTGACCATGCTGCCCTATCCCTCCGGCGACCTGCACATCGGCCACTGGTACGCGATGGTCCCCTCAGACGCGCGCGCCCGCTTCATGCGCATGCGTGGCTACAATGTAATGTTCCCGATGGGATTCGATGCTTTTGGCTTACCAGCCGAAAACGCCGCGATTAAAAATAAAACCCATCCCAGAGAATGGACCTACGCCAATATCAAACGCATGCGAGCTCAACTCCGAAGTATGGGCGCCATGTATGACTGGCGCCGGGAGGCGGTTTCCTCCGATCCGGAATATTATCACTGGTCGGAGTGGTTCTTTCTCCAGCTCTACAAGCATGGTCTGGCTTACCGTAAGATGGCGGCTGTGGACTGGTGCCCACACTGTAATACTACCCTGGCGCGCGAACAGGTATGGGGCGAAGATCGGCACTGCGAGCGCTGTGGCACGCCGGTCATCAAGAAGGACCTCGAGCAGTGGTTCTTCAAGACCACCACTTATGCCGATGAGCTGCTTGACTTCTCGCACATGGATTGGCCGGAGCGCGTGGCTTTACTGCAAACCAACTGGATCGGACGCTCAGAAGGCGCTGAAGTTCACTTTCCAGTAGTCAGTAGTAAGTGGTTAGAGGATAGTGGTGAGCTTTCCCCGCTATCTACAAACAACTGGCCTCTGATCACTGTCTTTACAACCCGCGCTGACACGCTCTGGGGCGCGACCTTCATGGTTTTAGCGCCAGAGCATCCCCTGGTAGAGCAAATCGCCACGCCGGAGCAGAAAGCTGAGGTGGAGGCTTATGTCTTGTACGCTACTCGCCAGTCGGACATCCAGCGTGAGGCGACCGACAAAGAGAAGACAGGCGTGTTTACCGGCGGGTACGCCCTTAACCCGGTCAATGGCGAACGTATCCCGATCTGGATCGCCGATTATGTTCTCATGACATACGGGACCGGCGCCATCATGGCTGTCCCGGCTCACGACGAGCGCGACTTCGAGTTCGCCTTGAAGTTTGGCCTGCCGATCCTGCCGGTGATCGCCCGCCCAGATGGGTTGACCAAGTCCTATGTCCTGGCAGGGACGATGAAGGCAGGTTTCGCCGAAGCCGTGCAGGCGGAGGGCATTCCCTTCGACCAGCGCCAGGCAGGCTTGTCCCTAACCATTCCGCCGGATAAAGTCGATCGCTACATTGATCTGGCGCAAAGGTTTGTCCTGCCAGATTCTTGGGTCGAGGTGGTTGGCAATCGCTGGACGTTCATATTTTCCGATGGAGTCTGGGAATGGGATTCGCTGGAGAGCGAGGCGCGCATCCTGGAGCGGTGCAAAGGACCCGAACCGGGCGGCCAGGAGGCGCGCACGTTGATGGAAATGCTTTGGCGTCGCGAGTTTTACCAGGATGCCCTGTACCATCATGAATATGGCCGGATGATCAACTCGGGTGAATTCAGCGGCACAGCGGGAGAGGTCGCCGTGCAAGTAGTGACGAAATGGCTGGAGCAGCAAGGGAAAGGAAAGGGTGCGGTGAACTACCGCCTGCGAGACTGGCTGATCTCTCGCCAGCGCTATTGGGGCGCGCCCATCCCGATCGTCTATTGTCCACAGCATGGGGCGGTGCCCGTGCCCGACGAGCAGCTGCCCGTATTGCTGCCTGACGATGTCCAGTGGCTGCCCACGGGTGAGAGCCCGCTCAAGCTGCACCCCACCTGGAAGAACACCACCTGCCCCATATGTGGCGAACCGGCCGAGCGCGAGACGGACACCATGGACACCTTTATGTGCTCTTCGTGGTACCACCTGCGCTATCTGAGTCCGCATTACGGCAAAGGTCCCTTCGATCCCGAGGAGTATGACTATTGGATGCCGGTGGACACCTATACCGGCGGTATCGAGCACGCTACCATGCATCTGATCTACACGCGTTTCTTCCATAAGGCGTGCCGCGATATGGGTATCACTCAGGGGCCGGAACCCATGACGCAGCTGCGCAATCAGGGCATCATCCTGGGTGAGGACTCCGAGAAGATGTCTAAGAGCCGCGGCAACGTGGTATCACCGGACGAGCTGGTGGCGCGCTATGGCGCCGATACCATACGCGCATACCTGATGTTCTTTGCCCGTTGGGAGTTAGGCGCGCCGTGGAACAGCAGCGGCATCGAGGGCGCGGCGCGCTGGCTGCGGCGCGT
>MGOK01000113.1:11953-34915 GCA_001795335.1 Chloroflexi bacterium RBG_19FT_COMBO_55_16 | reverse complement strand
TTAACGGTTGACCCCTCTTCCGGCGAACAGACCCAACCCTACACCCGCGCCTTGCGGCGCAAGCTGCACCAAACCTTGCGCCAGGTAACGCGCGACTTCGAGACCTTCGAATTCAATACGATTGTTTCGGCGTTGATGGAGTTGCTGAACGAGATGTATAAAGCCCACGACCAAGGAGTTCCCGGGACACCTGAATGGGAAGAAGCCCTCGACCTCTACTTGCGCATGCTGGCGCCGGTGGCGCCGCACCTCGCTGAGGAGGTTTGGGCGCGTCATGGGAAGCCCTATTCGCTGCATAGCCAGCCCTGGCCCGAAGTGGATGAAGCTGCAGCAGCGGAGGAGCAGATCACCCTGGTGGTGCAAGTGAATGGTAAAGTGCGCGATCGCATTACCGTGCCAGTGGACATCGGGGAAGAACAGGCCAAGGCGCTTGCCCTGGCCAGCGAGGCGGTGCAGAAACACCTGGGCGGCAAACCACCGCGCAAAATAATCCTGGTGCCGGGGAAGCTGGTAAATATTGTTGTTTGATCGCGGAAAGTTATGTATCATCTGAAAAGGATATATTCGATTATACTAGTAGGAAATAGTTTGGAAAATACCCTTTAGTAATATTTATCGGTATTGGATGCAAAAGGCGCTGGATTCCGTACTTTCAATGAATCACTCAGCGCTGCGAGAGGCTGGTCTGAGTGATGGTACGAGCTGATCTGAGCGACGAGCAGTTAATCAGGCTGATCGCCAGCAGAGATGGAACTGCGCTGGAATACCTCTATGAGCGCTATTCCGCCTCAGTGATGGGGTTAGCGATGAAGATGTTGGCTAACCGGGCTGAAGCGGATGAAGTCGTCCAAGAGACCTTCTGGAGGGTCTGGAGCAAGACAGACTCCTTTCGTGCCGATCGTGGGACGTTGTTGAGCTGGATATTCGGTATTGCCCACAATTTATGTATTGACTTGATACGGCAGCAGAAGGTGAATCCAATGAATTTGGAGGAAGCCCCAATTGTAAATATTGCAGATCACGGAATGAACGAGGCTGCATCGATAAGAGACGCTGTGGAAAGAGAGCAGCTGCAGTCTGCTATGGATGATTTGCCATCGGATCAGCGAGAAGTGATCGAGATGGCATTTTTTAAAGGTCTCACTCGGCAGGAAATAGCGAAGGTGACTGGCGTTCCGCTTGGAACCGTGCATACCCGGGCACGGCTTGGCCTGCAGAAATTACGGACATCGTTACAGGCACGGGGCTTTGACCAGGATTAGTCGTTATGGAGGATAGAATCGAAGGGCTGCTTCCCTTTTATATGCTTGGGGCCTTGACTTTGGACGAGCGGGATCATGTCGAAGCATACTTGCAGACTAACCCTGAAGCGCAAGTATGGGTTGAGGAAATGACCTTGGTCACCACGGTTTTGCCTCGCTGTGTTGATCGTGTTGACGCTTCACCGCAAGTTAAAAAGTTGCTCATGGAACGTGTTCGAGAACACAGAGGCGCTCAGCAATTCCCAGCCAGCTTGCGCGGGTTAGTCGATCGACTGCGACAACTGTTTTTCCCCAAGGGAGGCACCGTGTTGCTACCTGTGATGGTTGCATCAATCCTAGTGATAGCCATCGGTTCCCTCACCTGGGCGTTGTCATTGGTGAATAGAGCCTCAGAGTTAGACCAGAAGATTGCCAACCTTCAGGAGCAGCTGGTCAGTCAAGGACTGGTGATCGATCGTCTGCAGGAGCAGTTATTGAATGAACGCCGAGTGATCGCTCAAATTTCCGCTCCCGGTGTTGAAGTCTTCGATATTGCAGGAACGGACCTCCAGCCGCAAGCTCGTGGGCGCTTATTTGTTAAACCTGATAGCCAAACGGGTAGCCTGCTATTATCTGGATTACTTCCCTTGGAAGCCGGAAAAGTTTACCAGTTGTGGTTGATCCAGGACGATCTACCAGTGGCAGCTGGGGTGTTTACAGTCGACGAACAAGGCCAGGCCACTTTGCAGCTTCAAGCCACACAGGCAATCAGCTCATACAACGCGTTAGGTGTGTCGGTGGAGCCGGAAGGTGGCAGCCAGCAGCCAACGGGGGATATCGTGATATTCAGCGCTTTGTCTAAAGACGTGTAGGGTAGGGTCGAGTTACCCTCTCCTTTACCTCTTTCCCTAATATGGGGAAAGAGGTATTTTATTTTCATGCTAGGCGCAGTAAATAAGATAAATTTAGGGTAATTTGTGGTTTTTTCATAGATGCAAATTGCACTGATATGCGTATTATATTTAGATGGCAACGCCCCGTGGTGAGGAGGCGGATCCCAGTGTTCCCAAATTTCCGCCATCCAGGCGGTTAACCGAGGAGGTGGTAAGTATGAGCCGATAGCAGAAATAGATCAGTCTTCACAGGTTGGCTTTTATTCCCAACCTACCCGCCCTGGAAAATCCGGGTGTGATCAATCTATCAAAGCATGTAGAAGAATTATTTCCAAAGGAGGAAACACGATGAACGGTAAGAAATATACCGTTGCGACTATCCTGGCGGTGATCATCGCTATCAGCCTGCTATTTGTCGGCCTAGCGCCCCAACCATCCAGAGCTGCCAGCCACCGGGAAGCACCCCTGATCGCCCTCGACCCCACCGCCGATATAACCGATTTCTTTATGTTCCGTAGTTACGAACCGGGCAACGAGGATAAAGTCGTGTTGATCATGGATGTGATCCCCGGTGAGGAGCCCAGTTCCGGTCCGAACTACTATAACTTCGACCCGAATGTGAGGTATGCGTTCCATGTCGACAACGATATGGATGGTAAAGCTAACGACGTTAGCTTCGAATTCTGGTTCAGGAATGAGTTTCGCGGTGTACCGGATGCCTTAGATCTGTTTCTCGCGTATGTGGGCAACATCCCACCTATTGATGGCTCGATCGTCCCACCGATCACCACGCTGGACGGGCCTGGTTCGGAAGGCCTGGGTATGCGCCAGAATTACTCTGTTTTCATGGTCAAGGATGGTGACCGTAAGCTGTTGGGAGATGGTCTGTTCGCCGTGCCATCGAACGTCGGCCCGCGCACCATGCCGGATTATGAATCCCTGGCCGCTCAGGGTATTTATGACCTGGGTGAAGGCGTGCGGGTATTCGCTGGCCAGCGGGATGATCCCTTCTATATCGACCTGGGTGCTGTCTTCGACACACTCAACTTGCGCCCTGCCACCATTGGAGGTGGTGGAGGTGCGCCCGATATGCTTTCCGGTTTCAACGTACACACCATCGCTCTGGAACTTCCGGCCAGCATGTTGATGGCGGATGATGATGACCCAGACACGCCGGAAATTACTGTCCTTGGGGCTTATGCTAGCACGAGCCGGAAAAATGTCTCGGTCATAGGGGATGATAAGAAAGACGAATTACGGCAACGCCGCGGGCTTGTGCAGGTGCAGCGCCTGGCAAACCCATTGATCAATGAAGCGATCATCGGCACGGAGGATAAGGACGGCTGGAACAGGCTGGATCCCTCCAAGGAGAAGAGGTTCGAGGAGTATTACACGAACCCCCGACTCGCCACGGCACTCACCCTGATCTTCGGCATAGAAGCCAGCCCATTATTCGACCTGCGGGAGCTGCTGACATATACCTCAGGAGATTACAGCAAGCTCTCTGAGCTACTGCGCCTGAATCTCAGTGTACCACCCACGCCACTGGCCGATCAAAAGCGTCTGACGGTCTTCGAGGGTGATAACGCTGGGTGGCCAAACGGGCGCCGTCCGATCGATGACGTTACCGACATCGCTATCCGGGTCATTGGAGGGACGAACTTCGCCACCGCAGGTGATAATGTCAATGGCAATGATAAAGCTCTAACGGAAGCTTTCCCGTTTATCCCGTCCCCCTGGGATGGCCGCAACCGGTTCCATCGTAATCCGTAGCTAATTTCCGTCGAAGGAGGAAACTGGAGTGAACCAATATTTAATGGGAATATTGGTTCACTCCCACCTCCGTGAATATCTAAAGATCAATTTAAGAGAGTTAAAGTCTCTTCGAGGATACAATGCAAATCGCAAGACATACCAGGACAATCCCTCGCTTCACCATCCTTATGCCAATCATGGTGATTTTGATGGTAGCGATCTCCTGGTGGCTGGCCAGGGATCGATTTTCAACGATTACGCACCCAGCAACGGATTATTTAAACATCGCCGCGGAGCGGGTTGGCACACCTACGAGGAAACTCGTCGAACAAATGCAAAGGAGGCTACGGGCTTCTCCTGATGATTGGCAGATTAATAGCCAGCTAGGTCTGGCTTACCTGCAGCTGGCGCGTGAAATTGCTGACCCGACCTATTACCAGAAGGCGGAGGCGGCATTAAAGAAGGCGCTTGATTATGAGCCGGAGGACTATACCTCGGTCAGCGGTATGGGCGCATTGGCTTTGGCTCGCCACCAATTCCAGGAGGGGCTCGAGTGGGGAGAACACGCCCGCCAGATCAATCCCGAGCGAACGTATGCTTATGGCGTCATCGCTGATGCCCAAATCGAGTTGGGGCAATATGAAGAAGCAATTCAGACTTTACAAAAGATGGTTGACTTACGCCCGGATATGAGCTCGTACGCCCGCATTTCCTACATCAGAGAACTGCATGGGGATATGGCAGGGGCTTTCGAGATGATGCAATGGGCGGCAGATGGCGGCGCCCCGAACCTGGAAAATACAGCCTGGATTCGCACGCAATTGGGGAATCTTTATTTCAGCGTAGGTGATTTAAAGCATGCTGAGGAAGAATACCTTATAACCCTAAACGGCTACCCCGGTTATGTCTACGCCCTGGCTGGGTTGGGAAGGGTACGCGCCGCTCAAGGGAAAAACGACGAAGCCATCCAGCTGTTGAATAAAGTGAGCGAGGTGACGCCATTGCCTGAATTTATTATCACCCTGGCAGATATCTTTGAGATGAATGGCCAGCACGAGGCAGCCCAGCAGCAATTTGAGCTGCTTCAAGTGATCCAGGAGTTATACCAGGCCAATGGAGTCGATATGGACCTGGAGATCGCCCTGTTCAATGCCGATCATGGTATCGACTCAGAAAAGACCCTGGCAGAAGCACACCAGGCCTATGCGCGCCGGCCAAGTATTTACGCAGCCGATGTGCTAGCCTGGGTGTTGTATAACGCCGGTGACTATGTAGAGGCACGCAGATATTCCCAAGAAGCATTGAGGCTGGGTACTAAAGACGCGCTGAAGCTCTTCCACGCCGGGATGATCGCCTACCGCCTGGGCGATAACATTCAGGCGCGTGATTTCCTGGGAGAAGCGCTGGCCAATAACCCATATTTTTCCATACGCTACTCACCGGAGGCGCAGCGTATTCTGCAAATGTTAGAAGCTGGTTCCAGCTAAAATTAGGGCTCTGTGGAGGTCCAGATGCGCAGAATTCGTCGTTTATCGATCGTTACACTAACCATTGTGATCACATTGGTTTGCGTACCAGTGGTCTCCGCGCACCCGTTAGGCAACTTCACGATCAACCATTACGCTGGTTTGGAGGTCAGCCCACAATGGATCCAAGTCGACTACATCCTCGATATGGCCGAGATCCCGACCTTCCTAGAGATATCAAGTATCGACACGAACCAAAATGATCAGCCTGATGAAGAGGAGTTGGTTGGTTACTCCGCCTACCGATGTGAGCGGATCCTTCCTGACTTGGCTGTAGCCATCGATGGCCGGCGGCTACCGCTAAGTTTACAAGCCTCAACGATTAATTTCCCTCCCGGACAAGCCGGCTTGCTCACATTAAGGCTGAATTGTACTTTTACTGCTAAGTTCACCACAATCAATAGACCAATTCGAGTGGTCTTTGAAAATCATGCATACGAAGATCGCATCGGCTGGCGGGAGATCGTGGTGACCGGAGCGGGTGTTTCCCTGGAGGGAGACTTTGCTAATACAAGCATCAGTGACCGGCTGGTTTCTTATCCCCAAGACCTTCTCTCGAGCCCGCTCGACCAGCGGGAGGTCTCTTTGGTAATGGGGCCGGGTGGGGATGGAACGAAATCGCCAGCCTATGCAGGCATACCGGCGAGCAGCCAGTTGCCGGGAAACCGCAATGACGCCTTCACCCAACTGATCTTGCTGGAGAAGATCACTTTGCCGACTATACTCCTTGCGCTGGCTATTTCCTTCGGATGGGGAGCGATGCATGCCATGACCCCCGGTCACGGCAAGACGATTGTGGGGGCATATTTAGTGGGGTCCAGGGGAACTGCGTTGCATGCGCTGTACCTGGGATTGACGACGACGATCACGCACACGGCAGGCGTATTCGCCTTAGGGGCTGTGACGATTTTCGCCTCACGCTTCATCATTCCTGAGCGGTTATTCCCCTGGTTGAGCTTTATCAGCGGCTTATTGGTGGTTGGGATCGGTGTGAATTTATTCCTCGGGCGCCTGCGGAGCGCCTGGCAGATTAATCGACTAACAATGAAGCGGGATGATCATGACAATCATTCTCATGGGAATTACCTCGTTGATTTTCGAGTACACAAGCATGACCACCAACCTCCCCATGAGCACGATCATGACCATGACCACGCGCATGAGCATAAGTATGAGTTCGAACACCACCATGAGCATCTTCACGATCAGGACCATAATCACGCGCCTGGTGGTCACTCCCATCTACCGCCGGGCGCAGATGGTGCACCGTTGACGTGGCGCAGCCTACTGGCTTTGGGGATTACAGGCGGTCTATTACCCTGCCCCTCCGCGCTGGTGGTTATGTTGAGCGCCATCGCCCTGGGACGCGTGGGCTTTGGACTGGTGTTGGTAATAGCCTTCAGCTTGGGGTTGGCGAGCGTGCTGTCCGGCATGGGTCTGTTGTTCGTCTACGCGGGGAAGTACTTCAATCGGTTACCGGCGCAGGGGAGATTATTGAGGCTGTTGCCAGCTGTCAGCGCGCTATTCATCGCTCTGGTTGGATTGGGGATCACTGCTCGGGCGTTGGTGGAAATCGGAGTGATTTGATTTAGTTAGGTTTTCTATCCAGCATGTGACAACTTCCCGGAAGATTTAAGGTTCCGGGAAGGGTTTTATGACATAAGTCATTTATTTTTCATGATCGATGCTAGATGAGAAATCTTGTCGATTGTGCTTTAATGAACATGATTGATAACCGATTTCTATTCCAATAAAAGGATAAAATAATGTCAAAGACCACTGAGGATTTGAAAGCTGCCTTCGCAGGAGAATCGCAGGCCAGCCGCAGGTATTGGATCTGGGCCAAGAAGGCCGATGATGAGGGTTATCCTCAAGTAGCCAAGCTGTTCCGGGCTGCGGCGGTTGCCGAAACCACACATGCCTCTAATCACCTGCGCGCCCTTGGACAAATCCTTTCCACGGCTGAAAACCTCCAGGCAGCCATCGCTGGAGAGAATTACGAAGTCGAGAGTATGTACCCCGAATTCATCAAGGACGCCGAGCAAGAGCAAGTGAAGAAGGCGGTTACTTCTTTTCACTGGGCTTGGGAGGCCGAAAAAGTTCACGCGCAGGCGTACATAGCTGCCCTGGAAACCCTGGGGTCGGATCCGTCGCTTGAAGACTATTATGTCTGCCCGGTGTGTGGATTCCTGCATCGGGGTTCTGCTCCGGACAAGTGCCCGATTTGTGGTACGCCCGGTAGCCGTTTCGAGCGCATCAGCTAAGCGCCTGATTTACCAAAACCTCAACGGCTTCCATACCGGCAGCCCGGGCATGAGAACTTTTTGAGCGCAACAATCGGAGATAGAGCATGATCCATCCTCTTGTCGACCAATTCCGCTTCACACGTAGCGAATGGCTGCGCGGGCTGGAAGGCGTATCAGAAGACGACGCAGCTCATCATTTTGGCCAGATGAATTGCATCAGTTGGATCGTCGGACATCTTGCCTGGCACGAACACCGATACTGGCTTGAGCTGGCACAGGGTAAAGTGCTATTCCCCATTTTGAATGAGGTATACGCTTCCAGGGCGCCGATGAGCACCCCATCCTTGAACGAAATGCTGGCGATCTGGAATAGCGTGACGCAGGCGGCAGATCCGTTCCTCGACGCCCTTACCAGTGAGATTTTACAGAGTGAGTTATTGCGAAATGGGAAATCCGTGGATCAAAGCATCGGTTCAGCGCTGCGGCGCATGACTTACCATTATTGGTATCACATCGGTGAAATACAAACCATTCGGCAAATGCTTGGGCAGGCAAATCTTCCTCAATACGTGGGTGACATAGAGGCGGAAGCCCCTTATCGCCCTGAATAGCGCCTGATGGAGGAAACTGCTGCAAGGGTTATACTGGGAATTGGTATTCGCAGCAGTAAATCTAGTTTGTAGATGAAAGGAGTGAAAAAAATGAAAGGCAATGAAAAGCTGTTGACGGTGTTGAACCAACTCCTGGCGGATGAGCTGACCGCCATCAGCCAATACATGGTGCATTCGGAAATGTGTGAGAATTGGGGCTATGGTAAGCTCCACAAGGCTATCGAGAATCAAGCCAAGGACGAGATGCACCATGCCGAGTGGCTTATCCAGCGCATCATATTTCTGGAAGGCACGCCGGTTGTTTCAAAGCTCAATCCCATGAAAATCGGCGCCAGTGTTCTTGAAATGGTTACCAACGACCAAGAAGCCGAGCTCGGAGCCGTGCGTGCCTACAATGCAGCCATCGCGCTGGCGCATGAAGTGAGCGACCAGGCCAGCGTTGATTTATTGATCCGTATCCTGAAGATGGAAGAAGACCATGAGGATTGGGCAGAAATCCAGCGCGACCAGATCGAACAGATGGGTCTGCAGAATTACCTGACCGTCCAGACCGAAGACGCAGCTGGAGATTAGCTTACGGCGAATGTCCAGGAAAAGAATAATCAAGCCTTAAGCTCGTATACCCGGACAATTCACTTCGTTGCGCACGTTGATGCAAGGCGCGACATTGTTGGGGGGCGCTCTCGCTGGCTTCCCCCTGCCGCTGATCGGGTTGCCTGGTCTGGCTGGGCTGCGGGTCAGCGAGCTGCTTGTAGCGGGGGAAATTAAGAAAGGAGTTTTTGAGTGCCTGATTTGAATGAAATGCGGCTCTCAGGCTTGGCATAATTAGGCTGGGAGCTGCATTATTTTTTCCTTCTATACAGATCCAGAGACTGTTTGGGGCGTGATAAAAGCCACCAACTCAGTCTATTTTACTCATCCGAGGGAGCTACCTAAGCAACAGGTTCGTTGAATGGTAGTAGAATTATTCACATTGAGTGTAAATCCCTAATTGCTAAGGAAAAACCTTTATCGGAGAGAGGCGAATAATGGATCCTAAGGAATTCCTCACCAAGCATGTAAAGCCGGGTCAAGAGTTCCTTGCCGGCTTAATTTCAATCGATATGGTCGGGCACTCTAAACAGGCCGGGGCGGACAGAGAGAAGTCAGAGACGAAAGCAGCCCTTGAAGGTTTGTTGAAACATGAGCTCAAGAATGAACTTGCCATATTATTGACTTGGCAAGGGGACGGGGGGATTGTATTATTCGATATCTCCAAAGGTTGCGACGAGTTGATTCTATTCGCAGATCGCGTCAGGCATCTTGTCCCTTTATTCAACCGTACCAAATCGATCCTGAACAAGTTGCCTCACCGCCAGGAAATCATTTTGAGAATCGTGTGCCATGCTGGCAGCCTGGTTAACCAAAACGGCGAGCCAGGCGAGCTGGCTGGGGATGCATTGAATTTACTGGCAAAGCGCGACAGGGAAATCTGTCAACCTGGTTATGTTGTCCTGACTTCGGAAATCTATCGCCGTCTTTTGCCCGAATTCCAGGAGCGTTGCCTTTTCACAAATGAACATCCAGCCTTCGGGAAAATCTACACCCTTGATGGGAAGACAGCGTTATGCTCGCTCCATTATAACGACCGAAGCTCAAATAACCTGAAGGAATGGATAACCGCTACTCGCCAGCAACGCAAATTCGACCGGCTGCTCTATTTTGCATATACTAATGAGCTGCTTTATGATTTTCTGGCTTATGATTTGGAAGGTCTTGAGGTGAAGATTATCGCTCGAAATTGGGTGGCCGAACACCATGATGAAGAAGTGTATAACAAAATTTTATTGCAGAAAGGATCTGAGATCGATATTAAGCAAAGACAATGGTTTAAATCCGATGTGATCAAGGTGAGGGCCAAGGAAATTTATGAGCAAGCGAGCAAAATGGGTAAGCCACTTGATATGCGCTTCTATGATATACCTCCAATGTTCAATGGTGCATTATTGGAAAGCCATTCGGACTCATCTGCTGCTTTCGTTGGGATAATCGAGTGGGAAGAATTTCCGGAAGAGGGAGGATCGCCATATAAACTTGAAGAATGGCCAGCAATTATATTAGATGGAAGAGATCGAATCCACGCCCATTTTCTTCGATATCTAAGCAGTCGATTTTGGGAAAGCTGGAACCGAGGCCTCACCTACGAGCAGGTATGTAAAGAGGAAGAGAAGGATGAGATCATGAAGCCCGCTATCATTGGAAAAATTTGGAAGTTCGATGATCTCCCCTACTTGCTCGTTTATCCTTGCCGACGGGTTTCAAACCGGTCATTTCCGGTGGTGGCATTTGAGGACTTGACGGCTACCAGATTAGTCGAGGGGTTCTTGAATGAATATCAGGTTAAAGTGAAGCAATTTAATTTTGAACTACCGGAGGTACTCCAAGGAAATTGGTTCCCTCAAGAAGCGGAAGCAAAAATCAATGACTGGCCTGGACATGTTATCTATATTTGCACCAAGTCACTGCCCCCTTCCTTGGTGGAGTCTTTGCTCGATCAGGGTTTTGAGTATGATGTTTGTGCGGTAGGCACTGATACTCCTTACTTACAACATCGGCGCAGAAAAGAACAGGTCCTCTCATCTCCAACCGACCAGGACCCCCCTGAGCCAAGAGATTACTCGTTGATCGCAAGGTTTAGGCGCCAAGGTCGGTCGGGATATGGATATATCTTTGCCGGCATCCGCGCCATGGGCACCTGGGGAGCTGCTGAATACGTCACAGATCGGAGTAACCTCCAGGCATTGGCACACCTGGTAAGGGATGAGCAGTTTGTCGCAATTATTGAAACAATTTTCAACCCTGATGAACACCGCATTGCGGAGACAAGACTGCATCTGGCTCCTGAATATTTTGGTAAATAATTGGCCACCCTGGATATTGCCGTTAACAAATTGGAGTGTAAGCAGGGGGTAAATTTGATATGAAAGCCTGGAATAAAATGATGTTAATCAGAGGAGGAAAAAGGGGCATCTATGCGGCTTGAAGACCTGAACTGGTTCGACGTTGAAAGTTATTTACAACATGACGACCGGTTGATCTTGGTGCTGGGAGCGTGCGAACAGCACGGCTACCTGAGCCTGCTGACCGATGTGAAAATCCCCCTTGCCCTGGCGGATGCCGCCAGCCAACAAAGCAGGGTGCTGGTCGCTCCTCCGCTCAACTTCGGCGCCTCACCTTATTTCCTCAGCTACCCGGGTACCCTCAGTCTGCGCGTCAGCACGCTGCTCGACCTGGTTGAGGACCTGGTGCGCTCGGCTTATGGGCAGGGTTTCCGGCGCTTGCTAGTGCTCAATGGGCATGGCGGCAATGACCCGGCGCGGCTGCGCCTGTATGAATTGGCCAATCAGTTGCCCGGCCTGCGCCTGGCGTGGTATAGCTGGTGGCAGTCGCACGGCGTGGAAAAGGTTGCCCAGAACCACGACTTGCGCCCCACCCATGCCAATTGGTTGGAGGCCTTCCCATTCACGCGTGTCGCCGATCTGCCGCCCGGAGAAAAGATCCCACCACGTGTGCCTGGCCTGATGGATGCTGAACAGGCGCGCCAGGTTTATGGGGATGGGGTTTTCGGCGGCCCGTACCAGGTTGATCAGGCGATCATGGATGAGCTGTTTGCCGCTGCCTTAGAAGATGTACTTCAACTTTTACGCTTCGAGCAGGGAAAATGATTTATTTTCAGGAAGCCAGGAATACAGGATAGGAATTTTGTAATTCCTGGTTTCCTGACTTCTTGGATTCCTCATAAATAAAAAGCCCCTTATGGAAAAATACTTTCAAGAGGAGAAAACATGGCAAGTAAGAAGGTGATCACAACCGATAAAGCGCCGGGGCCGATTGGCCCTTATTCCGCCGGCGTGCGCGCAGGGCACCTGGTTTTTACTGCCGGGCAGATCGGTCTCGACCCACTATCCGGCGAGGTTGTGCCTGGTGGCATTCAAGCTGAGACGCGCCAGGTATTCCGCAATCTACAGGGTGTCCTGGAAGCAGCTGGGTCTTCGCTGCAAGAAGTCGTCAAGACTACCGTATTCCTGCGCGATATGAACGACTTCGCCCAAATGAACAGCATCTACGCCGAGTTCTTCTCCCAGGACTATCCGGCCCGTTCGACGGTCCAGGTCTCGGCATTGCCGAAGGGCGTGGCAGTGGAGATCGAGGCGATCGCGTTAATCAGCGATTAGTAAACAGCACACAATGCTCATTTAAATACCCAACTTCTATCGTATACTAACCTCTGAAAACTGAAAACTTTAGATTGGATACTGGATACTGATAGAAGTAATACTTCCCTCATGCCCCCTCTCGTATCGATAATTGTGCCATGTTACAATGAGCAGGATACCATCCGCCTGCTCCTGGAGGCGGTTTTCGCGCAAACATTTCCGCGGCAGGAGATGGAGGTGGTAATCGCTGATGGGCGTTCGACCGATCGCACCCGGCAGGAAATTGCTGCTTTTCAGCAGACCCATCCCGAGTTACGGGTAAGCGTAGTGGATAACCCGCGGCGCATCATCCCAGCTGGGTTGAACCGGGCAATCGCAGCTGCAAGCGGTGAGTTCATCGTACGCCTCGATGCACACGCAGTGCCTTCTCCAGAGTATGTTGCCAGTTGTGTGGAGGTTTTGCAGGCCGGGTTGGGTGATAACGTCGGTGGGGAGTGGGAGGTCCAGCCGATCGGGAATAGCTGGCCGGCGAAGGCTATCTCCGTCGCAGCAGGGCATCCTTTGGGAGTGGGCGACGCGCGTTACCGGCTCGGCGGTTATGGTCAGGCGGTGGACACAGTGCCGTTTGGCGCCTTTCGTCGATCTTTGGTTGAGCGTATAGGCACGTTCGATGAAACGCTGTTAACCAATGAGGATTACGAGTTCAATGCACGCATCCGTAAGGCGGGGGGCCAGATTTGGTTTGACCCGGCCATCCGTTCGGTTTATTTTGCGCGCCCCACCTTTGGCGAACTTGCGCAGCAATACTGGCGCTATGGCTACTGGAAAGCGCGCATGCTCAAGCGTTATCCGGAAACGTTTCGCTGGCGACAGCTGGCCGGGGTATTTGTGCTCAGCATTCCGCTTTTAGGATTCCTGGGGATATGGTTCTCCTGGGCACTCTGGTTGCTAATGGTTGAAGTTGCGGTTTATTATTCGGCTTTGCTGTTCTCAGGGGTGCAGGTCGCAATCAAGGAACGTGAGGTAGATTACATGCTCGGCCTCCCTTTGGCGATCGCGACGATGCACTTTGCCTGGGGAGCTGCTTTTATGTGGAGTTCATTAGTCATGTTAGTTCACCCGCGGGGCGTACCAAAATCCAAGCGCTGGCGTTTGCATACCCGTGAAAAGCGTACTTTATTGTTGATCGGCGATTTCCTCACCGCGCTGATCGCTCTGGTGGTAGCTCTGTACTATTGGGCCAGCGCAGCAGAGTGGTTGGGCTTTTCGCTTGAATTCTTGAAACAGCGCCCCCCGACCTGGTTTTACCTGTTGCCATTTGTCTGGCTGATCTTAATGGTAGAACTATATGACGTTCACCGCGCGGGTGATTGGGGGGATACGGTGCGTGGTGTGGCCACCGCGGCTATCATCGGTCTGGGTTTATACCTGTTGCTATATTTTTATTTTACCGATCCGCCAAAATCGTTGTTGCCCCGGCGTGGAGTAGCGGGATTTCTGGTGGCTGCTTCCGTGTTGACCCTGGTGTGGCGTTTTGTCTATATTAAAATATTCACAGCCCCAGCGTTTCTACGCCGTGTATTGCTGGTCGGAGCTGGTAGGGCCGGTCAAACCTTGTTGAAACTGATCAACGATTTGTGGCCTCCACCTTTCTTCGTGGTGGGGATCATCGACGATGACCCCCAAAAAATTGGCACAAGCCTCGAAAACTCTCCCATCCTGGCTGGCAGTGATAGCCTCCTAGAGATCATTGAGCTCGAAAACGTTTCGGACGTTATCGTGGCGATATCCGGTGAAATGCATGGCAGCACGTTTCAAACCCTATTGGACGCCCAGGAGCGTGGGGTTGTGATCACACGCATGCCGGTAGTATATGAGGAGTTGCTCGGCAGGGTTCCGATTCGCTTGCTGGAAGCGAATTGGGTCTTGCGCTCTTTTGTAGACCAGAGCCGGGTGAACCAGTTCTATGAATTAGGAAAACGGATCGTCGACATCCTTGGTGGAGTGGTCGGTGTCTTGCTTCTGATAATCACTATGCCTTTTATCAGCCTGGGGATCTTGGTCGACAGCGGCCGCCCGGTTTTTTATTCGCAAATGCGTGCTGGGCGCGGTGCTCAGCTATACCGCATCTTGAAATATCGCACGATGCGCCAGGATGCCGAAGCGGATGGCCAACCTCAATGGGCGAGAGAGGATGACGAACGGGCTACTCGCATCGGCCGTTTCCTGCGCCGGACACATCTGGACGAGTTGCCTCAATTTATCAATGTATTGCGCGGCGAGATGAGCCTGGTGGGGCCGCGTGCCGAGCGGCCCGAGTTGGTGGCGATATTCCAGAAGCACGTCCCTTTTTACCGTTCGCGCTTGCTGGTGAAACCGGGCATGACCGGGTGGGCGCAGATTAACTTCGGCTATGCATCCACGATCGATGAGACCGTGGTCAAGCTGGAGTATGACCTTTACTACATCAAGCACCGCAACCTGCTGATGGATTTCCTGATCTTATTACGCACCCCGGCGACGGTGTTCGGATTACGAGGGCAATGAGTTGAACAAAGTCCTAGTGACAGGCGGCGCGGGGTTTATTGGGTCGCACCTGGTGCGTACCCTGCTGGCGCGCGGCGACCGCGTGCGAGTGCTGGATGATTTCTCCACAGGCAGGGCAGATAACCTGGCTGAAATTGACGGATCATTCGAGATGATCGTGGGGGACCTTCGCCATCCTGCTAGCGTCGCGAGCGCGGTACACGGGGTGGATTTTATCTTTCACCAGGCTGCTTTCGTATCCGTACCGAAGTCGATGATCGATCCCAACCTGTGTTACGACGTCAACGTACGGGGCACGGCGAATTTGCTAGAGGCTGCCCGGCAAGCTGGCATCCAACAGGTGGTGCTGGCTTCCAGCGCAGCAGTTTACGGCGATTCCCAAGATTTTCCCTTACGCGAATCGGCAGAGTTGCGCCCCCTTTCACCTTATGCTGCTTCGAAGCAGGTGGACGAAATCTATGCGGGGATGTACACGCGCGCTTTTGGGTTGCCGGTTGTCGCTTTGCGCTATTTCAATGTTTATGGTCCACGGCAATCACCAGATTCGGATTACGCGGCTGCCATCCCGATCTTCATCCGCCGCCTATTGGAAGGCAAGTCTCCCAAAGTCTACGGCGACGGTCGCCAGAAGCGGGACTTTATCTTTGTCGCCGATGTCGTGCGCGCCAACTTGTTGGCTGCCGAATGTCCTCAGGCGGCTGGCCAGATCTTCAACGTGTGTACTGGCCTGGAGACGAACCTGTTGGACCTTTTGGGAACCCTGGCTGGAATAATACCCGGCGCGCCAGAACCCCAGTTTGGCTCACCCCGCCCTGGGGATATTTTCCGTTCCCTGGGGGACCCTTCCCGCGCCGAACAAATTCTGGGATTTCGAGCTCAGACCAGCCTGACTGAAGGCTTGCGTGAGACGGTAAGGTGGATGTAGGAATGAGAGCTGCGCTCCGCCATCCTAACCGCATGTTATTCATTGGAGACCTGTTGATGATCGTAGTCTCCGTCTTGGGTAGTTTTGCCTTGCGGTTACCCCTGGGTCCCCTGTTCAATTACTACTTGCCGCAGGCCGTATGGATGTTCAGTGTGGCTTTGATCATCAAGCCAGGCATATATTTCAGTTTCGGGTTGTATCGCCGCGTGTGGGCTTACGCCAGCACCCGCGAACTGAAATTGATCACTGTTGCCGTCACCACGGCCTCCGTGGCAGTCTCCTTAACTGTTATATTGCTGGCTTCTTTGCGGGTGTATACAGGTTTTCCCCGCAGCGTTTTAGCGATCGACTGGTTGCTCTCCTTGCTGGCGGTCGGCGGTTTGCGTTTCGCTCTGCGCTTGTTGGCCGAGAGCCGGTCGACAGGTGTGGATACCCAGCGCCGCGGACGTAGGGTGCTGATCGTGGGAGCAGGCGATGCCGGAGCATTGGTGGTGCGCGAAATGCAGAAGAACCCTCAACTTAATCTTTCTCCGGTGTGTTTCGTCGACGACGACTCATCCAAGCAAAAGCAGCATATTCACAACGTGCCAGTCGAGGGCACACTGGATGATATCGGGCGCCTGGTGGATGCACGGCGCATCCAGGAGGTGATCATTGCTATTCCCAGCGCTCCAGGGCGAGTGGTGCGCCAGGTGACTGAAAGCTGCCGGCAAAAGGGGGTGCTCTTCCGGACAATGCCGGGGATTTACGAATTGATCGGTGGCAAGATTAACGTCGGACGCCTGCGTGAGGTGGAGATCACCGACTTGCTTCGGCGAGCACCAGTGCAAATCGACGAAAACCTGATTGGCGCCAGTTTAAGTGGGCGGCGAGTGTTGGTCACAGGCGCGGGCGGCTCTATTGGCCGGGAGTTGTGCCGCCAGATCGCTCGTTGGGGACCGACGGATTTAACCCTTTTAGGGCATGGCGAAAACAGTGTTTTTGAGACGCTGATCGACCTTGAAGAGAGTTTCCCCTCCTTGCCCTTGCACACCATCATCGCTGATGTGCGCGACCCAGACCGTCTGGCTAACATCTTCAATGGCTTTAGCCCCCAGGTTGTATTTCACGCCGCGGCGCATAAGCATGTCCCTCTGATGGAAGCCAATGTTGAAGAGGCGATCACGAACAACGTAATCGGCACGCGCAATGTCGTTGAAGTGGCGCTTAACTTCGAAGTCGAACGCTTGGTGATGATCTCCACCGATAAAGCCATTCGCCCCACCAGCGTCATGGGGGCGACCAAACGCGTGTCCGAGCTGCTGGTGCTGGATGCCGCGCAACGATCGAGACGTGCTTTCTCGGTAGTGCGTTTTGGCAACGTGTTGGGCAGCCGTGGCAGTGTCATCCCACTTTTCAAGCGTCAGATCGCCAGCGGTGGCCCGGTGACTATTACCCATCCGGAAATGAAGCGCTATTTTATGACCATACCCGAGGCGGTGCACATGGTGCTGCAGGCTTCCGCCATGGGCAAAGGGGGTGAAGTATTTGTGCTGAAGATGGGCGAACAAATCCGCATTCTGGACCTGGCCGAGGACCTGATCCGCCTTTCCGGGCTAGAACCGGAAAAGGATGTTGAAATTGTCTTCACCGGCATCCGGCCAGGAGAGAAGTTGAGTGAGGATTTGTGGGATCAATGGGCGCGGTTCGAACCAACCATGCATGCCGACATCCTGCGCCTGGTCGATGAGGACATTCTGAGCAACCAGGCTTTGTCGCGTGCCGTGAACGAGCTGGCTTACCTGGCCGGCGAGGGTGATGTAGATGGGATCATCCATTTACTGGACGAGACGATCCCCGGTGCAGCTGTGCGCAGCGTTCCTCCACCTGATTTGACTGCTGTGGTCTAAGTGTAGAAATGATACGTGAAGAGGACAAGTTAGATTTATGACGATTGTGACTCCTACCGAATGGGATGCTTTTCTTTCCAACCGACCCCACGCTCACCTAATGCAGACGACGGCGTGGGGCGATTTGAAATCCGCCTTCGGTTGGCAGGTCACCCGCTTGGTCACCCAGCTGCCAAAGGGGGCTGTTGGCGCACAGCTGCTCTTCCTGCGCCTGTACCCTGGCCTGACCCTGGCCTATCTGCCCAAAGGACCGGTAGGGGATATGCCGGGACAGATCGATCTATTGGAACCCTTGTTGCCGGAGTTAGATAACCTCTGCCGCCAAAGGCGAGCAGCCTTTCTAAAGGTCGAACCGGATCAATTGCTCGATCCAGTCCTCCTTTTTGAGCTCAAACCACCAACCGGGTTCAGACCCAGCCAGCACGCCATCCAGCCCCCGCGCACCATCCTGGTGGACTTGTGCGGCAATGAAGAGCAAGTGCTGGGTCGAATGAAACAGAAGACCCGTTACAACATCCGTTTGGCCTTAAAGAAGGGGGTGATCGTGCAGCCTAGCTCCGATCTCGAGCTGTTCTATCGCTTGATGGAAGCGACCGGCCAGCGTGACCAGTTCGGCATTCACTCCGTGGATTATTACCGCCGGGCTTACGAGCTTTTCCACCCGCGTGGCGAGGGGGAGTTGTTAGTAGCCGAGTTCGAAGGGGAACTTTTGGCGGCGCTGATGGTTTTCGCCCACGGTGAACGCGCCTGGTACTTCTATGGCGCTTCGGCCAGCCAACGCCGGGACTTGATGCCCACCTATCTAATTCAATGGGAAGCCATGCGGTGGGCGCGCGCCAGGGGATGCACCCAGTACGACTTGTGGGGGATACCGGACGTCGATGAGCAGGTGTTGGAATCGCAATTCACAGAACGCACCGACGGGCTGTGGGGCGTATACCGCTTCAAACGCGGCTTTGGAGGGCGGCTGCGGCGCGGCGCCGGCCCCTGGGACCGCGTCTACCGGAACTCGCTCTATAAACTTTACCTTTGGTGGGTAGGCAAGGGATTGAAAGGACGTGGATAGGGGGAACATGGATGCCTCAACCTGGAATAACCTGATCGCATCCCTGCCGGGTGCCCACGTCCTGCAAACCTGGGAATGGGGACAGATTAAGGCGCGCTTAGGCTGGGAACCGATCCCAAAGGTGTGGCAGGATGCACAGGGACAGACCTCGGCGGCAGCCCTGGTGCTGGTGCGCGCCCTGCCGGTGCCCGGCCTGGCTGATCGATCCCAGGTTTTTTATGTTCCGCGTGGACCTCTGCTGCAGGATTGGGCTGACCCAGGCTTACGCCGCCAGGTGATCGAGGACTTGCACCTCCTGGCGCGGCAGCGAAAGGCGATTTTCATAAAAATCGATCCGGATGTACGCCTGGGGAGCGGTGTCCCTGGGACGCCTGACGCTCGCGAGGATGACGTAGGCCAGGCTGTGTGCGCCGATCTGCACGCGTATGGCTGGCGGTTTTCCGAGGAACAGGTCCAATTTCGCAACACGGTGGTGATAGACTTGAGATTATCTCCCGAAGACCTCCTGGCGCGCATGAAGCAGAAGACGCGTTACAATGTCCGCCTGGCTGAGCGGCGGGGCGTCACTATACGGCAGGGAACAGAGGCTGACCTGGTATCCCTCTACCGCATGTATGCCGAAACTTCCTTGCGCGACAAATTTGTCATCCGGGAGGAAGCCTATTACCGGGCACTCTGGGAGATTTTCATACAGGCTGGGATGGCCGAGCCGTTGATCGCTGAAGTGGAGGGCCAGCCTGTCGCTGGCCTGGTGATATTCCGCTTTGCAGGTAAAGCCTGGTATATGATTGGCATGTCGCGGGAAGCAGCCCGCGAAAAAATGCCCAGTCACCTGTTGCAGTGGGAGGCCATGCTGCGGGCGAAGGCTGCCGGATGTAAGCTTTACGATTTGTGGGGCGCGCCAGATGAATTCTTGGAAAGCGACCCGCTGTGGGGAGTGTACCGGTTCAAAGAGGGTTTTGGGGGGAAAGTGGTGCGCGGGATCGGAGCGTGGGATTTGCCGGTGCGACCCTTTTATTATCGTCTCTATACCCAGGTTCTGCCGCGCCTCCTGGACTGGATGCGCTGGCGCGGTCGTACGCGCACGCAACACTCAATATCGCGGTTGAATCATTAAAACCGTGAAGTCGCAAAGTACGCAAAGACATGAATAATACCTCGTGAATTTCTCATAGCTCCTTCTCGATTGGAGACAACCAATGATCCCACGTATTCGTTTTGCATATCTGCCCACCCTAGTTGAGGCAATGCCCCGCCTGTCGGCAGCGCTGGGGGGGCCACAGCTGCTGGTCAAGCGCGATGACCTGACTGGCCTGGCTTTCGGCGGTAATAAGACGCGTAAATTAGAGTTCTTGCTGGCCGAGGCGCAGGCTCAGGGCGCGCGCACACTGATCACTGCCGGGGCAGTCCAGTCCAACCACTGCCGGCAGACTGCCGCCGCTGCTGCCCGTTTTGGTTTTGAGTGCATCCTGGTGTTGACCGGAGAAGAACCGGCATCTCCGTCGGGGAATATGCTCCTGGATCGCCTGTTTGGGGCGCAGATCGTGTGGGCTGGTGAGGCGGGGCGCGAGGCAACTTTACAGCAGGTTGTCAGGCGTGCCCAGGAGGTAGGCCAGCGTCCCCATCTGATCCCCTTTGGTGGATCCAGCCCGACCGGCGCGGCAGCCTTCGCCTATGCGCTGGAGGAATTGATTGAGCAGGGCGTCCGACCAGATTGGATCATCTTTGCTACTTCCTCTGGCGGCACCCAGGCCGGGTTGGTAGCCGGGGTGCGCCGATTTGGTTTTCAAGGCCAAATCTTGGGGATCAGCATCGATGAACCAGCTCCGGTTTTACGAGAACGCGTAGCAGAATTGGCAGGCAGAACCGCCGAACTTATCGGCGAAAAAGCCTCTTTCTCAGCCGATGATATTCTCGTCAATGCCGATTACCTGGGGGGAGGCTATGGGGTCATGGGATCGGGCGAGCAGGAGGCTTTGCATCTCTTCGCCCGCCAGGAAGGCCTGTTGCTTGACCCGGTCTATACCGGGCGAGCTGCGGCTGGCCTGATCGACCTGGTGCGGCAGGGATTCTTCTCGCCAAACGAAACCGTGCTATTCTGGCACACTGGCGGCGGCCCGGCGCTGTTCGCTGATCGCTACCGTGAGATGCTGTTACAGTGATCTATTGCAACCCAAGCAACTCATAGACCGGAATCGGTTCACTCTTCCCCTTGGCGACAACCGGGGTCGCCTGCTGGGTCTGCACCTGGTTGCGCACCTGTTCATAGACCTGGACGCTGATCAGGATTTGCCCTGGATTGGCATTTTCCTGAAGGCGCTTGGCGATGTTAACGCTGTCGCCGATGACGGTGTATTCCATGCGTTTTTGGGTGCCGATCAAGCCCAGTACCGCTTCTCCGAAGTGGATGCCGGTCCCGAAAGAGAGCCGAAACTGAGGGGGTAGTTCTTTTTGAACTGCGGAGACGGCGGCCCGCATGGACAAGGCGGCGCGCAGCGCCCGCAAAGTGTGGTCTTTTTGCGGGATAGGGGCGTTAAAGAATGCCATGATAGCGTCACCCAAGAATTTGTCGATCGTGCCTCCTTCGCCCAGGATGGCTTCGGTTGCGGCTCCCAGGTACCGGTTGAGCACGGACACCAGTTCTTCCGGTGCGTGGCGTTCGCTCAGGCTGGTGAAGCCGCGCATATCCGCAAATAGGGTGGTGATCTGGGTGCGTTTGCCGCCCAGCTGCAGTTCACTTGGGTTAAGTTGATCGATCACCGCCGGGGAGACCATGCGTTCGAATAAGCGCCGCTGACCCTCCAGGCGCCTGGTTTCCGTCAAATCCTCCATCACTATCGCCACACCTTGGGTGGTTACTTCCGCATCCTTAAGCGGAGAGAGGTTAAAACTCAAGGTGAGCGAGCCGCGTCCAGGCACTTCGGGGCTTAATTCCAATCCGACGATTTGCTGGTTGCTTTGGCGCACACGTGCCAGATGACGCGGCAGGTGCAAATCGCTCAAGAGAGGCACTTCGCCAACCTTGCGGCCGATCAAATCCGAACGGCTTTGTCCAAGGATGGCTTCCGCAGCGCCATTGCTGAGGGTGATCCGGTCTGCGAGGTCTGTGGTGATCACGCCACTAGCAATCGAAGCGAAGACATTGTCCATCAAGTTTTTGATTTCTCTCACTTCGGCCAGGGTGTGCCGGATCGATTCGAACAGGCGGGCATTGTCGATGGCTACGGCAGCCTGGTTGGCGAAAGCTGCCAGTAAGTTTCGTTCTGTCTCGGTGAATAGACCGGTGCGGATGCGATTATCGGCATAGATCACGCCGATTAGATCATCTTTGACTTTGAGGGGCACGCACAGGATCGAGCGCAGGTTCAGGGTGATCACGCTTTCCTGGCTGTCGAAGCGTGGGTCTTGTTGAGCGTTGGTGGTGAGCACCGGCTGTCCTTCGTCAATCACCCGATTGACCACACTGCGGCTGATGGCAGATTCAGACGCGTCGAGGGTTTCTTGCTCCCAATTGCGAGCGATATGGATGGCTAACTTCCCCTGCCTGTCTTTTAACATAAGAAAACCACGTTCAGCTCCAGTCAGGCGCACAATGGTATCCATCACAATGCGCAGCACGTCATCCAACTGGAGAGAGGAGTTTACGATCTGGCTGATGCCCGCCAGGGCTAACAGGTTGTCTCGTTCCTCCTCCTGCCTGGCGATCTGGCGGCTGATGCGAGTTAAAGAGCCCGCTAACTGGGCCAGGTTTTCCAGGGCGTCTTCAGAACAGGGATTGGTCTCTGCCTGGAGCCCCAGGCGGATCTGGTCGGTGAGTTGGCTGAGGCGCAGGATTTGCCTGTCCAGCGGGAGGGTTGTTGAGGGAGTGGATTTGGGATCCATCGCAGAGCTTTGCGTCAACGATTCTGACGACCGGTAGAACGCAGGCCGGCTTTGAGCGGTTCCTGGAAGGGAGCGAAAATGCGTTGGAGCAGCGCCAGGTAGGAGGTGTTGCGAATCTCTTTCCCTGCTTGCTGAGCTACCCAGGCATCTCCGCTTCGCTCCCCATAAGTGGCTGCCTGGTATTC
>MGOK01000113.1:0-11896 GCA_001795335.1 Chloroflexi bacterium RBG_19FT_COMBO_55_16 | reverse complement strand
GGCGCGCTCGGCTGGGGTGTCGGTCGTGGTGGGTGGCCTGCCCAGGCGAGACAAGGCGCGGTTAAGTTCCAAATAGGCGCGGGCGAGTGGGGAAAGGGTAGCGGAGCGTGCCCAGCGACGCAGTGTGGCCGGCGGCTCCAGGCCTAGACGTCGCAGGCTGGCTTCAAATTGAACCGGGAAGGGCGGGTAGCCACGCTTCCGCCGAACCTGTCCAACCAGGAATAAGACGAAAACGATCCCCAGCGCCAGGGTCAGGAGCTTGTAGGCGAGTGGGATCCTCTGAAGCAAACCGGTAGAAAGGTCTGGTGGCAGTGCTCCCTGGCCAGCCAAGTCCTCCCGGTTGTTGAGGTTCTGGTTTCTGGAATCCTGCCCCTGGTTGGTTAATTCGGGGTTCTCTGCGGGGTTTGAGATGTTTCCTGTGGGGCGAAAGATCGGCAGCTGAGAGGCGGTCGGTTCGAATTCTACCCAGCCCACATTGGGGAAGAATACTTCTGGCCAGGCATGGGCATCGCGGTGGCGCACAGTGTATACCCCACCGGTGACAACCGCCTCTTCTGGCACAGCACCCGAGGGTAAGGTGGGGATGGTTGCTGGCTGCGCTGGAGAAGAGCGCTCTCCCTCGGCATAACCCACGGCCATACGGGAGGGGATGCCCAGCGAACGCAGCAGGATGACCTCAGCAGTGGCGTAGTAATTGCAGAACGCCTGGCGATGGTCGAACAGGATCCAGTCAATCGGCTCTTGTCTGGTGGGGACAGTGGGGACGGTTTCGTTATATTCCAGGTTCGCACGCAGATAGTTGGTAACTGCCTGGGCGATATCGTAAGGGTTGTCCAAGCCAGAGGCGATCTGCTGTGCCAGCAGCCGGGTGCGGGGGGTGATCGTTTCTGGCAGCTGCAAATATCGCCCAGTTACCCAGGACGGGTAATCCTGTCCCGCGGCGCGCAAATCGGCGACTGTGGCGGAAGTGAGGGAGGCATTGACCTTGTAGACATCCCCGGCCCTTAACAGGGGATTCGCTTTCAAATATCCCAGGTCGATTGTGCCATCTGGGTTGACCGCGATTTGCGCCTCGACTGGACGGCTTACCCACAGCGGTTGGGCGGGTGTATTTAAGTTTTGGAGGGGATACAGGGTTTTTATAGTGAAGTCGCCAGTTGAGCGCCCTTGATATTCAGGGAAGTCCAGGTTAAAGGTGTCAGGGTTCAGGGAGCGAACACCAGGCAGGGTGCTTGACCAGCTGCCTTCGTAAGTATCGTAGACCCGGGCGCGCCAGTAATAGCGCACACCCGCCTCAGCCTGGGGCGGGGCCTCGATGGTCATGATCACTGTGTCGGTCAGGGGATTGCCGCGCCCTAATGGCAATGTGTCTCCATACAGATCGGTCACAAATCCCACTGAAGCCTGCAGGGAGGCGAAGGCATTGCTCAACCGCTCGCGAACAGTGATCCACGGCCGGGTGGCGCGCCCCCAAACCTGCTCAGCAGGGGGGAGTGCCTTAGCCAGGGCTGGCGCAGTCCAGGCAAATAACACGAGAATAGCTGTGGTCACCAAGCCCAAACGGATCGAGTCCAACCCAACAAAGGGTGGGAGAAAGGTACCGTTCTGTTTCCAGCGCTTTTGCAAGTGGAGAAAGTGCATTCGGGCGACCAACAGCAGCGAAAGGAAGATATAACCAGCCAGGAACCAGGTGCGGATTGAAAAGAAAGCGTCATAAGCCTGGATGATGACCAACGCTAGCCCAGTGGGGAGGATCGCCCGCCAGGGATACCCGTGGCGCGTCAGGCTATAGCCGGCATAGACACTTATTGCCCAGAACAGGGTAGCCATCAGGCAAATGAAGAACAGGTTGTCAGAAACTGGTTTCTGGCGGAAGATATCGTCCAGGATGATCAACAGGCGATTGCCAACACTCACCAGCCGATCCGGCCAAAGCACCCCCCGCCCCAGGGTTAACCCGACCTGCCAGCCGATAGTAAATAGGCCATAAACAAAGGCTAAGAGCCTGGCGACCGAGGGCGAGAAGAGGCTTTGACCCAAGGCCAGACCGGCGAGTGCCCCCAAGAATGCCACCGTCTGCACTAGATCCAAGTGATCCGCCCATTCGGTAGCGTTCAGACGGGTGGCTGCTGTCAATAGGGCGGCCAGGAGCAGCGAGACAGCTGGCCAATCCCACCAGCGTTCAGAAATTTCGGGGCTTGTCTCAGTATACATGGTTCCACCAATAATCGAAGTAGTTCTACTAAACTCGTTTGTATTTGTAATACGATTAATTATACAAGCTGGATACTTCTAGAGTCCAGTTTAACCCAAAATCAAAACGGTGGCTAGGCAAATTGTAAAAGAAACCCCTCCGGCAACGATTGAACCGGAGGGGCTATGGATCCCAAAGAGCAGTCAGTTACCCAAACCGGTGGAAGTCAGACGCATCTCTCAGCCATTGATCCCAACGTGAGTCAGTTATATGCTGACGCACCCGGCTGAACCAAAGGTCTGCATAACCCTGGAAGTCCTCATCCAATTTGGAGATGCCGGTCTGAGTAGTGCCCCACATGGATTCGTGGATCTCAGACATGGGCCACATCAGCTTGAGGCGGGCGAAATTCTTCGGCGTCACTTCGCCGAAGTATTCCTGCAAGAGACAACGCACCAGGTCGTCGTTCAAGCGATGGTGGTGGCAGAAGTTCCCCAGGTCGAAGAAGATGTCGCCCATGCCGGCGTACTCCCAATCGAGCAATCGCAGTTCGCCGATCTCGCCTGGCACGTCCTCATCCAGCCAGTTCAGGTTGAGCAGGTCGTCGTGGCAGGGAGTGGGGAGATAGGGGTCCTTGAGCAGGGCTTCTTCGCACTGGTGCATTTTCTGCATGATCCAGTCGAAGTCGAAGGGAAACTTGCAGTTGTTGCTCTTGGAAATGCTGATCAGCCATTCCACCCGGCGGAAGACGTTAAACTCGCCTTTCAGGGGTGGACACTGCTTGTGGAAAAGGCGAATCTTACGCACTACCCGGATGATATTATCTGGCTTGGAAATCTCCTCGGGTGGGACGCGTTTGCCGTTCACAAAACGGGTGACCAGGTAGCCTTCCGGCTCGATGAAGTACACCACTTCCGGGGCGACGCCCAGTTTGCCGGCTTCCAGGTTAGCCTGGTGTTCAACGTCGCGCCGGATGCCTAGTTTTTCGGTACCGGCTCCGGTGATGCGCAATACATAGGATTTTTGGTCGGCATCGATCTTATAGTTCAGGTTGGTAATCCCGCCGCCCAATTGCCTGGTTTTTAGGTCTTTAGCGTTTATAAGGAACGGTACTCGGGCAATCGCCTCTTCAAGAGTAAGAGCCATTGAGCTCCTCCCAGAAAATTGTATTCAGTAGTCAGAGGTTAGATATTCAAACTGATCACTGAACCGTGATGATGTCGTTCGTGATTTCCTGGAAAATGGTTTGGTTCGCTCCGGACGGGATGGATGAGCGATGACTTTAATCCGGAGCCAACCAGTGTTATAAATTTCAAGCCTGAGCTGGACAAAACAATAAACGAGGCAAGCTGCCAGGAAGGCAGCTTGCCTCGTTGGATTACTGTAGCCGATCCACAAAAATCGTTTTTATGTCGGATATACAATCAGAGATGGGTAACATCCCGTACTGCTCAGGCTTTTTCCAGTACGCGTTGTCCGGCGACAACCGCCATGCGGTTGCTGACATATTCTTCCAGGCCGATGGAGGCCTTGGAGAAGGCTTCGGCAGTGGTGATGGTGGCGGGGTGGGCGTTGAACTGGTCAATCTCCATGCCGTTCTCGTCCCAGGATTGCAGGACGTAGGGGATCTTGCTCAGCTTGTAGAGGGCTTCCTCCGGTACATCGTCCCACAGGATCTCCTCCTGGAATGTGAGGTTTTCGCAGCGCTGGAAGAGCGGCTCCAGGACATAGGGGGGCATGGTGTAGACGATATCGCCGGCAATCTTGGAGACGTCCCAGAAGTGGTACTTGCCTCCCACCAGGGGACCGTCCCGCATCGAACAGGCCAGCATTTTGCTGGGCATGGCGTTCTCTTTCAATAGGTTGAAGGCCTTGCGAAAGACGTAAATGCCCAGCCAGTGCTTGTCGCTCCAGGAAAGTGTGAGACCACGCCGCGCGGCCTGCTTATCCAGCTCAGGGTGTTCCGTAAGGCGCCCGATCATCATCGTGATCACGGCGCGCCACTTGCTCATGTCGACCCCGTTCTTCTCGCCGAGGGCGTAGCCTTCCTTCGCGGCGTTGGCCACCGCCCAGATCTGCGGCATGGTAAAGCAGGTGGTGACGTTGGTGGGGATGGCCATCGAGGTCAGGGCCTTGACCACCTCGACGCCTTGGGTGCTGGCCGGGACTTTGATCATCAGATTGGGAGCAATCGCCCGGATCTCTTTAGCCATCTCGATCATTTTCTCGGGCTCGGTGATCAAGCGCGGATCCAGCTGGCCTGAGATGTATCCATAGCGACCGTTAGAGGCCTCCCAGATAGGGAGCATCATCTCCGCCCCGCGGTGGATGATCTCCCGGTACGTCAGCCAGAAATATTCGTGCTGGGTCAGCCCTGGGTTATCGAGGATCAGAGTGTCGATCCATTCGTTCCAGAAAGCTGGATCGTTCTTGACTGCTCCCAAGGATAGCGGTGGGTTGGTGGTGCAGCCCCGAACCAGGCTTTTAGCTGGGTCGTCAAGCACATAAATCCGGTTGAGCTGTTCCGCAAGGACAGCCTTCTTGGCCGCCGGGGCGGCGTCAACCATCTTCTTAACCCACGTTTCGAAGATCAAGGGGGACGAATCCCACCAGATTTCCATATCGGGGTGGACTTGTGTCAATCTCTCGATAACACTTTCATTCATGTAACTACCTCCTTTCAGGTAATTTGGTTTCTTAACGAAATAGAGTGACCGTCAGGGAATAACGATCACCCCGGTTATAACAATAGGTAAACTCTACCGGTGTGCCATCGTCGGCGTACACGGTTCGCTCTTTGTAGAGGATCGGTGCGCCCTCTTCGATCTCCATCAGCCTGGCCAAATCTTCGTCTGCTTCGCGCGCTTCGAGCTTCTGCACGGCGCTTTTCACGCGATAACCATACGCCTCGAACAATGACCAGAGGTGTTGCGCTTCCAGGGATCTTAAGTCTTCATTAAGCAGTTTAGAAAAGAGTTCGTGGGGAATATGCGCGTCGTGTACGGTGACCGGAATTTCATCCGCGTAGCGCAGAGTCTTAATGCGGATAACTGGCTCGCCTACTTGAATGGACAGAGCCTCGGCGACTTTCTGTTTGGCAGAGATCACCTGGATATCGAGGATGCAGGCTCTGGCGTTGATCCCTTTTATATTTGAGCTCTCGAAGAAATTGGTCAGGCGGCTGTGATCCCTCTCGACATGGGGGAAGGCGACAAACGTGCCAATCCCGTGGCGCCGGTAGAGCAGGCCTTCCTCGATTAAATCTGTAATACCTTGCCGGACGGTCATGCGGCTGACGCCATATTGTGCGGCAAGTTCGTCCTCAGAGGGTAACTTTTGACCCCGCTCGAGTTCCCCCTCTGTGATCTTCTCTCGGAGCGATTCCCGAATTTTTACGTAGAGTGGGATGCCTTCAGTTCGTGAAAGGTCTCTCATCGGGTTAGGCGTTTTTTGGATAAAAGTTGTCTAATTATATAGACGTATAGATATCTATATTTTACAATAACTATTTTGTGTTGTAAAGATGCAAATGGATGAAAACTTTCACGAGGGGGTGTATTTATGGTAAAATTTGCGCCATTGCCCGTCATGTTTTGACCGCCATTCCAGGGCGAGATCGCTAAACTAATAACCCCCCAGGAGTTTACCTAGGTTACGCGATACTCCAGCCGTCTCAGGAGCATCTATGCACAATGATTGGCTCTTTATCGGAATATTCCTTATTATAGCTCCCGTTTTTCCTGGCCTCGCGCTGGTCATCCCCCGAATTATTGCGCCACGCAAGCCGAATGCCCTAAAGTCGCAAACTTACGAATGCGGGATTGAGACCTTTGGGGAAACCTGGGTGCAGTTCAAGGCCCAATACTATATCTTTGCCCTGGTGTTTCTCATCTTCGATGTTGAGGTTGTTTTTTTGTTCCCATGGGCAATTGCATTCGATCAAATCCCCTTGTTCGCTGTCATAGAAGGCGTTATATTTATCCTCATCCTGTTCATCGGCCTGGTTTATGCCTGGCGTAAAGGCATATTGGAATGGATGTAGGGAATAGGAATTGAAGATTTCGAAAGGCTGAAGGAGTACTTCCCTCAGCCTTTTTGTGCGGTTCCCGCCAGGGTAATCGCGGAAATACAGGAGAAGTGGTATGGGTGATCCGATTAATGCGATAGCGAATTGGTTGAGTGGCTGGTTAACCGCTTTAGGACTGCCGGCGAGCCTGGTGACCGTTATTCTGATGGTATTGGGGGTGGTAGTGCTGGCCAGTTTTGTGTTGATCGTCGACATCTTGTTGGTCTGGGTGGAACGAAAGGTTGTGGCGCGTTTCCAGGACCGCCTGGGTCCCAACCGGCTTGGACCCTTTGGGCTGATCCAGCCGGTGGCCGATATCATTAAACTGCTGATCAAGGAAGATATCACACCTGTCGGCGCAGACCGGATCATTTATAATATTGCGCCGATCATGGCGCTGGCAGTTGTGCTCCTGCTCTGGGCGGTGATCCCCTTCGCGCCGACCATCCTGGGAGCTGACGTGAATGTCGCTGTGCTCTACATCGTTGCCGTCGGTGCGCTAGGGACTTTGGGGGTGATCATGGCAGGCTGGGCTTCCAATAACAAGTACGCCTTACTGGGCGCTTTTCGCACCGTCGCCCAGATGGTTTCCTATGAAGTGCCAATGGTGATCGCCTTGTTGGTGCCGGTGCTCCTGGCGCGCTCGATGGGTCTGCAGGTAATCGTGAATGCTCAAGAGCCGTGGTATATCCTGGTGGCGCCATTGGCGGCGATCATTTTCCTGATTACGTCTATCGCCGAGCTCGGCCGGGCTCCCTTCGATATCAATGAGGCCGAGTCGGAGATCGTGGCCGGATTTCATATCGAGTATACGGGGATGAAGTTTGGCCTGTTCTACGCCGGGGAGTTGTTGCACGCATTGACTGTCTCGGCATTATTCTCCACCCTCTTCCTGGGTGGCTGGCGGGGGCCTTTCGCCGAGCAAGTGCCTATCCTGGGAGTTGTTTACCTGTTCATCAAGGCTTTCTTTATATATTGGGTGATCATGTGGATCAAATACTCTTTTCCCCGTCTGCGCATTGACCAGATGCTCGGCTTCAGCTGGAAATTCCTCACACCGCTGGCGTTAGCCTTACTGATCGTCACGGCCATCCTGGATAAGGTCATAGAGGGCGTATCCACGCCAGTCTACGTGATCAGCCATCTGATGGCTAACCTGATCATCGCCTGGGGGACGGTGCAGCTCTTGCGCACCTATGCCCGCTTCGAGCGCAAACGGGTGGCGGAGGTGCGGCCGGTGGCGGTAGCTCCAGAAGCCGATTATAAAGAACTCATCGTACAGGAGTGAGTTTATGACCGCAATGCAAGTGGTATTTTTGGTTACGGCAGTGGTAACCTTGGGAGGGGCGGTGATGGTAGTCACCGCCCGTAATTTGGTACATGCCGCCTTGTGGTTGATCCTGACGTTGTTCGGGGTGGCAGTTATGTTTGCCCTGCTCAACGCCCCATTTTTTACAGTGGTGCAGGTGGTGATCTACATTGGGGCGATTTCGATCCTGATGATCTTCGCCATCATGCTGACCCGGCGCGTAATGCAAGACAGTGGCCCGCAGGTCAATCCAGGCTGGTGGATGTCGATCCTGCTGGCATTGTTGCTGTTCGGTGGACTGACGTGGATGCTGAGCACCTGGACCGGATTTGGCACGCCGCTGCCCGATCTGCCGGCAGGCGTCGATCCCCTCCTGGCATTGGGTAAAGCCCTGGTCTCGCCCGATGGGTATGTGCTGCCTTTCGAGCTGGCTTCGGTACTCCTGCTGGCGGCGCTGATTGGAGCGATCGTCGTGGCCTGGGAGAAGAAATCATGATCTCGTTATCTTATTACCTGGTTTTTTCAGCTGCGCTCTTCTGTATCGGTCTATACGGCGTGCTGGCCCGTAAGAACGCGGTAGCCGTTTTGATGGGGATAGAGCTGATGTTGAACGCGGTGATCGTCAACGTGTTGGCTTTCTGGCGTTTTCGGACCCCGGAGTTGATCGCCGGGCAGGCTTTTGCAGTGATGGTCTTCGCTGTGGCGGCTGCGGAAGTGGCGGTTGGCCTGGCGTTGTTCATCTCGATCTATCGTCGCCGCCACACCGTGGCTGCAGACGAGATCGATCTCTTGAAATGGTGATCTGAGGCGGCTTATGACGACTGAAAGCATTATTTGGCTTCTTCCCCTTCCGCCGATCGTGGCGTTTTTCCTGATCGTCCTGTTCACGAACCGAAGCAAGGCTCTCAGCCACACGATTGCCGTTGGGGCTGCTTTCCTCTCCTGGTTGGGCAGTATGGTGGTCTTTGTGCGTGCCTTTCAAGTGGAGCACCTAGGAGCAAACCCATATACTTCGGTGATCAACTGGTTTCCAACGGGCGACACGTTTTTCCAAATTGGGGTGTGGGTTGACCCGCTCGCAGCGGTGACGCTTTTCTTTGTAGCTTGGACCGTGTTGATGATTTTCATCTACAGCGTCGGTTACCACAACTTTGGTCAACCGAAAGGCGAAGCCGATCATGCTGGCCTGCAGCCGCACGGAGCAACGGTCACCGATGAGCACGGTCATAAGCACCGGGTGCCCTCCATCGAACCGATGTATTCGCGCTTCTTCGCCTTCATCGCCCTGTTTGCCTTCGGGATGTACACCCTGGTAGTCTCTGATAACCTGCTGACCCTTTTCGTTGGCTGGGAGATCATGGGCTTGTGCTCCTACCTGCTGATTGGGTTTTGGTACGCCAAGCCATCCGCCCGGGCTGCGGCAATCAAAGCTTTCTTGACCACGCGAGTGGGCGATGTCTTTATGTTGTTGGGCCTGGCCTACCTGTATAAGACCACCGGCAGCTTGAGTTATGAGGTGATCTTCGCTGAGGAAACGCTGCATACACTGGTCGTCTCAGCATCTCCGATCCTGGGTTTTTCCGCCGCCGCACTGATCGGCGTCCTGATCTTCATCGGCACAATGGGCAAATCGGCGCAATGGCCCTTGCACGTGTGGTTGCCGGATGCGATGGAAGGCCCGACCCCGGTTTCGGCGATGATCCATGCCGCCACGATGGTCTCGGCAGGCGTCTATCTGGTGATCCGCTTCTTCCCGATCCTTTCGGCGGGCGCGGAACACGGCGCGCTGACGATACCGATGATGTTGATGTCTTTCATCGGGGCGTTCACCGCCCTGTTTGCCGCCACTATTGCCCTGGCTCAAAACGATATTAAGCGCGTCTTGGCCTACTCGACCATTTCCCAGTTGGGTTACATGATCGCGGCCCTGGGCATCGGGGCATATGTGGCAGCCGCCTTCCACCTGGTTACGCATGCCTTCTTCAAGGCGCTGCTCTTCCTCGGTTCTGGCTCAGTCATTCACGGTATGGAGCACGGCGTCTTGCACACCGGCGAAGCCATTGACCCGCAAGACATGTTCAACATGGGCGGGTTGCGCAAGAAAATGCCGCTTACCTTCTGGACGTTCCTTATTGGCGGCTTTGCCTTGTCGGGTTTCCCGTTGGTCACTGCGGGCTTCTGGTCCAAGGATGAAATCCTGGCGGATGCCTTTGGGCACGGTCATTTGGTGGTCTTCATCACCCTGGCTCTGGCTGCCCTGCTGACCGCTTTCTATACCATGCGCCAGATCTCCCTGACCTTCCTGGGAGGAGCGCGCAGCGACTCCGCGGGTCATGCACAGGAGACCAAGTGGACGATGACGCTCCCCCTGGTTGTTTTGGCTTTCTTCGCTGTAACCGCCGGATGGGCTGGCATCCCGGAGCATTTCCCTGCCCTGGGGGGCCTGCTTCCCAACTGGTTCCACGAGTTCGTCGGTAGTACCCTGGCGGAGTTCCCAAAAGGGGTAGCGTTCAGCTGGGTGCCCTTACTCACCTCGCTGGTGGTGGCGTTGGGTGGCCTGTACCTGGGGTGGATGATCTACCATAAGCTTCCGGCCGGCGCAGAGGACCCTTTGAAGAAACCTTTGGGACCGGTCTATGCCGCGCTGAAAAATAAGTACTATTTCGACGAGCTCTACGATTTCCTATTCGTCCGCCCAGCATTGTGGGCTTCAGAAACGTTCACCTACCTTTGGATGGATCGCGGGGCGATCGACGGAATCCTGCACACGGTTGCACGGGTGATTTTCAGCCTGGGCAGTATCTTCCGCAACTGGATCGATAAACCGATCGTCAACGGGTTCGCCGATGTGGTTGGTGAAAGCGTCAAGCGCTTTGGCAAGACGTTCCGATTTGTCCAGACCGGCCGGGTGCAGCAATACATGGTCATGGCGCTGGTGATCGCCTTCGGAACCCTGTTTTATTATCTATATTTCTTGTCCCAGCCTTAATAGGAGCGAATGATGAATTTCATCGCTAATAACCTGCTTTCTCTCATTCTATTCAGTCCGATCCTGGTTGCGCTGGTCATTGCCCTCTTGCCACGCGAGGAGGAGAAGCTCATCCGCTGGGTAGCATTCCTGGGGAGCTTGATTCCCTTTGCGCTGGCGTTGGTCTTATGGTTCAGTTTCAAAGCCGATCGACCAGGCTTCCAGTTTGAAGAACGGCACATCTGGTACCAGCCAATCAACTCCACCTATCACGTTGGGGTGGATGGCCTCTCGTTGACGATGGTCTTATTGACCACGCTGCTTACTCCGCTGTCGATCCTGGCCTCCTACAGCATCCAGGACCGCATCAAGCCCTATATGTTTTTCTTCTTAATGCTGGAGACTGGTATGCTGGGCGTTTTCCTGAGCCTGGACTTGTTGGTGTTCTTTGTATTCTGGGAAATTGGCCTGGTGCCTATGTATTTCCTGATCAACCAATGGGGGAGCGAAAAGGGCGAGCGCAGAATTTGGGGTGGGCGTAAAGTCTCTGCGCGTGCATATGCCTCTTTCAAGTTCATGATTTACACCATGGCTGGATCCCTGGGGTTGTTGCTGGCGATCCAGTTGATCGGCGTCATCGCAGGGACTTTCGACATGCCGGTGCTATTCCAGAATATTGGGCCACTCCAGGGGACAGTTATGGGAGTCCCGGTCAGCACAGTTAAAGCCATCGCTTTTTGGGCTTTCGTGATCGCCTTTGCCATCAAAGTCCCGGTGTGGCCTTTCCATACCTGGCTGCCGGATGCCCATACCGAGGCGCCTACTGCCGGATCGATGATCCTGGCCGGTGTGCTGCTCAAGCTGGGCGCGTACGGTTTCCTGCGCCTGGTGCTGCCCCTCTATCCACAGGAGGCGCACTATTTTGCCGGATGGCTGGCTTTCCTGGCCACGATGGCGATCATCTTCGGCGCGCTGGCCTCATATGGCCAGAGCGATTTTAAACGCTTGGTGGCTTACTCGTCGGTCAACCACATGGGTTTCGTTGTGCTGGGGATCGCCGCGGCGGCCTACGCGGTGGGCACCCAGGATGCGACGCTTGCCTTGAATGGGGCTGTCTTACAGATGTTCAACCACGGCCTTTCAGCGGCCGGGATGTTCTTCCTGGTCGGCGTGATCTATGAACGAACGCACACACGCAATTTAAATGACTTCGGCGGTCTGTTCCGGCTGGTGCCGGTTTATGGCGGCATCCTGATTTTCACCTCCCTGGCTTCCCTGGGGTTGCCAGGCCTGGGTGGCTTCATATCCGAGTTTCTGGTGGTGCGAGGTTCCTGGCCTGTTTTCACCCTGGCCACCGCC
>MGOK01000112.1:6324-6483 GCA_001795335.1 Chloroflexi bacterium RBG_19FT_COMBO_55_16 | reverse complement strand
GATGGCAAGAAATGGGTACCCTTCGAAGGCGCAACCCTGACCAATAAAGTTGAGAAAAAAACCGGATACTGGCGCTTAGAACTCAAGGAGTTCATCGATCCCCCGGTTGCCTGGGGGAATTAAGGCAATTGGCTTGTTACACGATGGGCCAGCAGTTGA
>MGOK01000112.1:0-6270 GCA_001795335.1 Chloroflexi bacterium RBG_19FT_COMBO_55_16 | reverse complement strand
GATAGTACCGCTTTACCAGATCTACAAATGCTGGCGACAGAGGCGCTGCTGCCTCATGAAGACTGCGACCCACGCCGGATTGAGCGTCTGGCCCAGCGCATTCTTCAAGATGGCTGTCTGAAAAATCCACCTGTTGTCGCCGCTATCCCAGAAAGTGACCGGTTTGTTGTCCTAGATGGCGCCAATCGGGTCATAGCCTTCGCCCAGATGGGCATCCCCCATATTGTTGCCCAGATTGTCCGCTATGACGATCCAGGAGTCGTCTTAGATACTTGGTACCATGTCGTCGCTGGAATGCCCTTGGAGGATTTTGAAGGAGCGCTTTCGCAGGTAAGCAGAGCAAACCTGCGACCCTGTACATTATTAGAAGCCCGGAAAGCTTTAGGTGACAAAGAGGCCATCGCCTATATCGTTTGCGAAAGTGGGGTTCGCATGGTAGCCTTCCCAACACAGAACCAACCAGGCGATCTGCATATCTTGAACGATCTCGTTAACGCCTACAAGGGTCGGGCGGACATTTTTCGCGCCTCGAACGATATTTGGGAAATTCAGGCTCCTTATTATCCCGGAATTACCGCCCTAGTAATTTTTCCTAGATATCGTCCTGAAGATATTCTCCACGCCATCCGGAATGGTTATAAAATCCCCAGTGGCATCACGCGCCATATCATCCCAGCCAGGGCTTTGAATATAAACATCCCCCTCGAGGTTCTAAATGTGGATTGGACACTTGAAAAAAAGCGAGAGTGGTTACAAGCCTGGCTAATGGAGCGCATGGCTGCTAACAGTATCCGCTATTACGCCGAATCGACTTTTTCCTTCAACGAGTAATCTCATCATTCGCTGAGTTGGCGATTGATTAGCCAGCAGTTGGACTGCTGGCTAATCATACTTATTAGGGTATCCAAAAGACCGCCTTATCCTCGTGCAAGATCAGCTGGTGCTTGTCAATATTCGTGATGCGGAATCCCCCTACGTAAGCAACTTTACCATCCCGCCAGACAGAATAGGAATATTCACCTTCCCGAAGGAAAATCTTAAAGGATGAGTCTGGCGAGAGCGCAACCGGATCAGGCGTCAGAGGGCCGGTGATATAAACCTCCATTCTATCCTGTGTCTGGTTTACTATGAAAAAGGGGGTAAACCCATCGCCTTTGCCCTGCGGAGTGATCTGAGTAGCCAGGGCGGGGGTAAAGGTTGGGAATAACGGCATAGTTGGCGTTGGAGTGGCCTCCGCGGTTGGGCTTGGCGTGACTGTGACTGGAACCTCGACGATTTGCGTCACGACAACCTGGCGTGTCACTTCCACCGCTTGCGTGATCTCCACGATGCGAGTCACTTCCACCGGTATAGTCTGGATAACTGTAACCACGTTCGGCGTACTGTTTGCCGGAGAGGTCCCAGCGCACGCACTTAAAACTAAAGCAGCCATAAGGATGGCGAGATGGACGATTTGTCTTTTCGAAACATTCAACATAAGCAGGTTTACCCTTTCACGGTGATCTCACTGACTGTTGGATAATAGCCGAAGTAGGCCGGGCCTGATTATATCCCTTCCTTTTGAATCTGATAAGATGTCGAGATATGATAAACTTGCTTCGAATCCCTATGAGAGGTAGAGACTATGCAGTGTCCAAACGATAAAATTGAGATGATTCGGCGTGATATGGGGGGTGTTCAGGTAGAAGAATGCCCACAATGTAAAGGCATCTGGTTTGAACAGGCTGAATTCCTACAAGCCAAAGATACAATTGAGCCAGATGCGGTCTGGCTGGATTTTGAAATCTGGAAACACGAAGATCAATTCAAATTGGATTTAAGGGGCATCCTATGCCCGAAAGATGGTACCAGATTGGTTGCCCTTGGTTATGGAGAAACAGGTGTCGAGGTGAATTACTGTACTCAGTGCCAGGGAATCTGGCTCGACGAGGGCGAGTTTGAGAAGATTGTCAAAGCCCTGGATGATGAATTGACCAGTATGAGCGCGTCGGAATTCCTTTCCGCCAGCCTTACAGAAGCCTGGGAAGTCATTGCTGCTCCTGAGAAATTTACCTCTGAATGGCGCGATCTGATGACTATTCTGCGTTTGTTCCAGTACCGGGCGTTGGCCGAAAAACCAACCCTTTATAAAGCTCTTCACGTGATCCAAAAAACAGGCCTCGGCCTGGCAGGCTATAATGTAGATTAAGCGTGTGAGGAAGACAAAGGCGCTATATAACCAAAGGCCGGCAAGTCGATTGCCGGCCTATTTGATTACCTCTGCTAGAAAGGCTTACCATTGAGCTGTTGGTCTTCCATATCTAGACAGTCGCCAGCTCTCCAGCTTTGTGCCCATCTCCGCTAACCGAAATTTCCGGCTCCAGGCGGCGGAATTGGCTCATATAAAGGTTGTAGTAGAAGCCCTGACGCGCCAACAGTTCGTTGTGCTTCCCACACTCGACGATCTGCCCCTGATCCAGCACCAACAGCAGGTCAGCATTGCGAATGGTGCTCAGGCGGTGAGCGATGACGAAGCTTGTGCGGTCCATGAGCAAGTTCTCCAGGGCTTTTTGGATCATGCGCTCAGTACGGGTATCTACGCTGGAGGTGGCCTCGTCTAGGATTAAGATACGGGGGTCAGATAAGGCAGCCCGGGCGATTGCCAGCAGCTGGCGTTGCCCCTGGCTTAAGCCGCTGCCGCGTTCGCCTAGCACAGTCTGGTATCCATCAGGCAAGCGCTCGATGAAGGTATCCGCATGGGCCAACCTGGCGGCAGCTTTTACTTCCTCGTCGGTTGCCTCAGGTCTTCCGAAGCGGATATTCTCCATCACAGTGGCGCTGAAGAGAAATGTATCTTGTAGCACGATGCCGATCTGCTTGCGCAGCGACTCGGTGGTCACATAACGCACATCCAGGCCATCGATCAATACCGCTCCACCTGCCACATCGTAAAAGCGAGGGATCAGATTGATCAAGGTCGTCTTCCCCGCGCCGGTCGGCCCGACCACGGCGATAGTTTGTCCCGGCTCCGCGGTAAAATTAATTCCGTTCAAGACGCTCTCGTCCTTCTTGTAGGCAGCGTAGACATTTTGGAACTCGACTCTGCCTACGATCTGCGGTAAAGCCTGAGCTTCTGGCGCATCCACAATGTCAGGTTCGATATCCAGAAGGTTGAAAATGCGCTCACCACCAGCGATAGCGTTCTGAATATTGGTCCAAAGCACAGAAATTTGCTGGATCGGCTGGTTGAAGCGTTGCACATATGCCAGAAAAGTGACAATCAGACCGAACGAAACGGTAGTGCTGAACAAAGTCTGGCCGCGCAACAGGGCGATCCCCCCCACACAGGTCACGATCGCCAGAGCCAGGTATCCCAAGGCTTCCAGGGTTGGCGCCAGGGCGCTGGTAAACGAAACTGCCCGGATATTGGCGTCCCGGTTAGCGGCGTTAGTCTCCATGAAGTTCTGGATATTTTCCTGCTCCCGGCTGAAGGCCTGGACTTCTCGCACTGAGGAGATAGTCTCCTGCAACTCCGTGCTTACCGAACCCATCTGGAGGCGCGTGCTGCGGAAGGCTTTGCGCGCCTGCGATGAAAACCAGACCGTCGCAATTATCATCAATGGCACCACAGACAGACTGAGCAAGGCATACGGCATACTTCTAGCCAGCATATTATAGGCAATCCAACCGAGTAGCAGCACACCACTCAGCACATTGACCAATGCGAAGCTGAACGCCTGTTGGATGGTGTCCGAATCGTTGGTGATGCGGCTCATTATGTCACCCACCTCGTGCTCAGCGTAATAGCCTATGGAAAGGCGATGCAGGTGACGGAACAATCCGACCCTCATCTGGCGCAGGACGTGTTGGCCGGACCAGCTCATCAAGTAAAAAGTCAGGCCGGTGAGTAAGGATGTCATGACATACAGGCCGATGATGCGTAGAATCAAGCCACCAAATCCACCCACCCGTTCTTCATTTGTCAACCTAGCAGGGTCATCGGTGTAAGTACAGTTGGTTGCTGCGCTGGCTGTCGCACCCTCCTCGGAGGCGCCGGGGAGATTTCCAAAAGCAGAGGCTGCCGCCGGGCTGAAATAACAGTCCACGGCCTGTCCAAGCAGCTCCGGCGCGGTTACTTGCGCCCAGGTCGACCCGATGACCAAGAGACCTGCCAGGATTAAGATTGGCCAATAAGGCTTGAAATATCCTCCGAAACGACCAAGAGTCTCTCCCAACCTCCTGGGTTTCAGGGTGTCTTGGCTCATGATTCTGCGTAAACCTTCTGTTCCACCATGAAACATTAATGCGCCTCCAATTCAATTAATCGACGCCTGCCCTTCATAGTGCTATCTCCAGTTCTGGTTCAGCCTCGACCTCTACATCACTAATCAGTTGTGATGTGTAAATCTCAGCGTAGAGTTCGCTGGTTTCGAGCAGGTCTTCGTGTTGCCCCTGGGCGACCAGCTGGCCTTTGTCCAGTATCAGGATCAGGTCAGCGTTCATCACGGTACTGATGCGCTGGGCGATGACGAAACTGGTACGGCCTTTCATTAATTTATCGAGCGCTTCCTGGATTTGGGCTTCAGTCGTCAGGTCGACGCTGCTGGTCGAATCATCCAGGATCAAGATGCGCGGGTTCATGAGCAGGGCGCGCGCGATGGCGATGCGCTGCTTCTGCCCTCCACTCAGGGTCGCGCCGCGCTCGCCTACCGGGGTGTCATAGCCATCCGGGAAAGCTAAGACGAATTCGTGGGCAGCGGCTGCTTTCGCCACAGCCTGTATTTCTTCTAAAGTGGCATCCGGGCGGCCAAAGGCGATGTTTTCAGCAATTGTCCCGGCGAATAAGGTGCTTTCTTGCAACACAATACCGATTTGGGAGCGTAAGGAGTCGAGAGTCACCTCCCTTATATCGTAGCCATCGATCGTGATGTAACCCTGGCTGGGGTCATAGAATCGGGGCAGCAAGTTAATGATGGTCGTCTTTCCAGAGCCGGTCGCGCCCAACAATGCCACCGTTTGTCCTGCTTTCACCTGAAAATCGATGTCTTTGAGCACGGGCTCACCACTGGCGAAGTAACGGAAGGTGACATTTTCAAAGACGACATGACCTTCTACAGCAGGCAAGACGATCGCACCCGGTTTATCTTTTACCTCACTCTCCGCATCTAGAATTTCGAAGATGCGCCCTGCCGAAGCAGAAGCTTGTGACATTTGCGTGATGATCATCCCCAACATCGCCATTGGGAAAAAAATATAGACCAGGTACAGGCTGAACTCCTGCCATTCCCCCAGAGTGAGAGTACTGCCGAAAATCTGCCTGCCTCCATAATACAGCACGATCGTCTGTCCCACACTGGCGACCAGGATGATCAGCGGAAAGAGAAAGCTAAACAACCGAGAAACAGTGATCTGCTGATTCATTAAGGAATCAGCAGCCTGCTCAAACTTTACCTGTTCGCTTTTCTCGCGCGTAAACGCCTTAACGACCTTAATCCCAGCCAAGTTCTCCTGCAAGATAGTATTAAGTCTGTCCAGGCGCGCTTGCACTTTGATGAAAAGCGGGCCGCTGACTGCGCCGAAGACCAAGAACATGATCAAGGCAAGCGGCAGGATTGGCAGCGCAACCAGTGTCAACCGAAGATTCGTGGTAAATAGTATGATCAACGTTCCGCTGAGCAAGATCAAAGCACCGACTGCCATCAGCAGGCCTTGGCCGATGAACAAGCGTACTTTTTCGACATCATCGGTCGCCCGTACCATGAGCTGTCCAGTCTGGGTGCGATCGTGGTAAGAAAAAGACAGATTCTGGATCTTGGCAAACAGCTCGTTGCGCAGATCGAAGGCCACACTCTGCGAGTTGCGTTCTGCAGTGAAAGTCTGCAGGAAAGCAAATAACCCTCGAACGAGTGCAAAAATTAGTATAGCGACTCCGGCGTTGATCAGGAGGCGTTCAGCATTTTCATAATTGTAGAACAGTTGCTCTTTAGTAATGCTTAACGCAGTGAAGATGCGAGATTGGACAGCGTCGGGGATGCTGCCCAATCGAGGGATGAGCGTGTTGGCGATCGCCCCTTGGGTGACCGCGTCGATGATGTTACGCACCATGCGCGGCACCATCAGCTGAGCCGTTGTGGCTATCACCAGGAACAGATAAGGCAGAATCGCCAGGGAACGGTAGTGCCCCAGGTAACGAATCGCCCGTCCCAGGGCCTTCTTATCCACCTGGGGGCGCCGGTCGGTTGTTCGTGAATTACGCAATATCAGTCTCCTTCGTCATTTGTCGTTCGTCAT
>MGOK01000111.1:29096-30182 GCA_001795335.1 Chloroflexi bacterium RBG_19FT_COMBO_55_16 | reverse complement strand
GCGCCTTTCCCGGCTAGGACCTGGACCTTATGTCTTTCTGGCAACGCCTATTGCGCGCCCTGGGTTACCGTCCAAAACTACGCCTGTCGTTTCACGCTGACCAGGAGATGATCCGATCTTTGCAAAGCCTGGCCGATCACGAGCAGCGCCAGGCGGACGAAGTCGCCGCCGATCTGCTCTCCCACGCCCTGGCCCAACAGCAGGACGAGGCCGTCAACCTGAGATGCTGGCGGACGCTGTCGCAGCGTGAACAACAGGTGGCGGCCCTGATCTGTTTGAGCTACACCAACCGCCAGATCGCTTCCCATTTGGTGGTCTCAACCGAAACTGCCAAGACCCACGTGGCGAATGCCCTGCGCAAGTTCGGGCTGCACAGCAAAGCCGAGTTGCGCCGGGCTTTGGCCGATTGGGACTTCAGCGCCTGGGTCGATTGAAGCCCGGGATCACCCGCCGGGGTAACCCACTTCTTCCCTGCCTCTCCCCTTTGAGGGGGATTGCGTTGGCCCCCAATTTGCGTTAAGTTAGGGGCGTGAATACGCTGCTCAACCCGCTCCCTGGCAATTTGCTGCTGGTCGTGGCGCCGCACGCCGGCGGCGAAATCATGCTGGACTTGATAGCCCGCCTGGCCTGCCAGGGCGCGCTGCGCCTGGTGGATGGCGGCAACCGTTTTGACGTCTACCGCTGCAACCTGGCTGTCGGCAGGGCGCTGGGCGGCCAGACTGCAGCCTTGCCGGCCGTCCTGGAGCGCATCCACCTGGCGCGGGCGTTCACCTGTTACCAGATGGAGGCGCTGCTGAAGGAGACGCCAACCCAAGCGATCCCCACCCTGGTCCTGGACCTGTTATCCACATTCTACGACGAAAGCGTCTCGACGGCCGAGAGCCTGCGTTTGTTGCAGGCCTGCCTGCTGCATCTCCAGCGCCTGAACCGCCTGGCGCCGGTCGCGGTCAGCGTCCGCCCGGGGCCGCCGGCCAGCCGGCCTGAGTTGTTGGCGGCCTTGCAGGCCTGTGCTGGCCAGGTCTGGACGCTGGAGGCGCACCGGCCTGTACCGCCCCCGCGCTTATTCTAGGAGATCGGCTGACCATG
>MGOK01000111.1:19370-28975 GCA_001795335.1 Chloroflexi bacterium RBG_19FT_COMBO_55_16 | reverse complement strand
ACAAGCACCTGGCGGCGGCCGCCTACGCCGCCCACGCCCTGCCCTTCGAGACCTTCCTGCTCGCCATGCTGCTGGAAGAGCACAAGGAGGTCTTGCGCCTGCGCCAGGTGGTGGAGGGCTGGCGGGGCGAAGGAGATGGCTGATTCGGGTGTAGGGGTGGGCCGAGGGCCAAATGCTTTGACAAAGCGGCTCTTACATGTTAAACTCTGTCCGCTTTTCGAGGAGACGCTCTCCGCTGGGGGGCGTTTTTAGTGTGTTGGGTATGCGAACGATAGAATGGGATGCGGCGCGCCAGCAGGTGCGCATGATCGACCAACGGCTCTTGCCTGGGGAACTACGAGTTGCCTCCTATGCCGACTATCGCCAGGTAGCCGCCGCGATCCGCGAGATGGTCGTGCGCGGCGCTCCGGCGATCGGAGCGGCAGCGGCGTTTGGCCTGGCGCTGGCGGCGCGTGCCTCGACCGCTGGGGAGGTGGTTGGATTGCGCGCCGACCTGGCCGCGGCGGCTGAGACATTGCAAGCCGCCCGTCCAACGGCCGTGAATCTCTCCTGGGCGCTCAAGCGTATGTTGCGCGTGGCAGCCGAGTTCCCAAACAGAGGCAGTGCGGAGGGCTTGAGGGCGGCGGTGCTGGTCGAGGCCCAGCGCATTGCCGACGAAGACGTGGCCCTCAACCAGAGGATGGCACTTTACGGTGCAGCGTTGATCCAGGAAGGCGAAACGATCCTCCATCACTGCAACACGGGCGCCCTGGCGACGGTGGATTGGGGCACGGCGTTGGGCGTGATCCGCATGGCTCATGAACAAGGCAAGCGTCCCTACGTCCTGGTAGACGAGACCCGCCCGCGCCTGCAAGGGGCGCGGCTAACAGCCTGGGAGCTGGAACAATACGGCATCTCTTACGCCATCATCAGCGATAACGCGGCCGGTTATTTCCTGCGCACGGGCCAGGTGCACAAGGTTTTGGTCGGCGCTGACCGGGTGGCGGCCAACGGAGACGTGGCCAATAAAATTGGCACCTATATGCTCGCCCTGGCGGCGTACGACAATCACGTGCCGTTTTATGCGGTGGTGCCTACCTCCACGGTGGACCTGTCGCTGTCGCACGGCGGGCTGATCCCGATCGAAGAGCGCGATCCACAGGAGGTACTGGCTTTGCAGGTGGAGGGGGTGCGCGTGGCCCCGCCAGGCGCACCGGCGCGCAACCCAGCCTTCGACATCACGCCCCAGCGCTTGATCACCGCCATCATTACTGAGAACGGTGTCGTCTACCCGCCCTTCGGAGAAAACTTACTCAAGGCAGTTTCGGGTAATGCATCGTGAAACAGATTACCTTATTATTGGGACGCTCCCGCATCACGAATCGCGGATCACGTTTCACCTATCTCATATCTCATAATTTCGGATCACAATGAGGCAACCACTTTGAGGCAACCACTTTTATGAATATTGTCCTCACCGGTTCCATCGCCTTCGACTACCTGATGAGGTTCCCGGGATATTTCCAGGAGCATATCTTGCCTGACCGCCTGGAATGCCTCAGCCTGTCTTTCCTGGTGGAGAGTCTGGTGCGGCAGCGCGGCGGGATTGCTCCCAACATCGCCTACACCCTGGCGTTGTTGGGCGAACGGTCGCGTTTGTTCGCCACAGCCGGCGAAGACTTCGCCGAGTACCAGCTGTGGTTGGAGGAGATCGGCGTGGATACATCCGGGGTGCGCGTGATCCCTGGCGAGTATACCGCCACCTTCTTTGCCAACACCGATCGCGCAAACGCCCAAATCGCCAGTTTCTATCCAGGAGCCATGGCCTACGCGGGAGAACTCTCCTTGCATGAGTTAGATGGCGAGAGGCCGGAGCTGGTGTTGATCTCTCCCAATGAGCCCAAGGCTATGAACCGGTACGTGTTCGAATGCCGGGAGTTAGGCATCCCCTATTTCTACGACCCCAGCCAGCAAATTCCACGTCTGGAAGTTGATGAGCTTCGTTTTGGCCTGGAAGGCTGCCAGGCTTTTTTCCTCAATCACTATGAGTTCCGTATGGTTCAGAACCGCACTGATCAGACCCTTGAAGGCTTTTTATCTGGTGAACGGTTCGCTGTAGTGACGCATGGCGCTGAAGGGTCGAAGATCTACACCGGAAACCAGGAATACGCCATCCCGGCGGTGACGCCAGAGCGGATCGTCGATCCGACCGGAGTGGGCGATGCTTTCCGCGGTGGATTTTTGACTGGCTATGCCCATGGATGGGCTTTAGAAACCTGCGGGCAGCTCGGCACCCTGGCGGCCACTTATTGCCTGGAACAGCAAGGCCCCCAGGGACACAGCTTCACGCGGGACGAATTCGTCGCCCGTTTCCGCCGGCACTTTGACGACGAGGGGCAATTGGACGATCTGATTAAGGGGAAAGGGGATATGGGATAAGGGAAAAACCCCCTATCCCTTTCCCATTATCCCTTGCTTGAATTTTTATCCTGCTTGTATTTTGGAGACCCTGATGGAAAAATATGACATCAAAGATATACAGTTAGCGGAGGGCGGGCGGCGGCGCATTGAATTTGCGGAGCGCGAAATGCCGGTCTTGAGACTGATCCGCGACCGTTTTGCCAAGGAACGCCCGCTTAAGAACCTGCGCATTTCTGCCTGCCTGCACGTCACCACGGAGACGGCCAATCTGATGCACACATTGCAAGACGGCGGCGCGGAGGTCGTGTTGACGGCCTCCAACCCGCTCTCCACTCAGGATGACGTGGCTGCGTCGCTGGTTACGCATTACGAAATCCCTGTCTTTGCCATCAAAGGCGAAGATCACGTGACTTACTACAAACATATCAACACAGCTCTCGAGCTCCGGCCGAACATGACCATGGACGACGGCGCCGACCTGGTGAGCACCCTCCATAAGGAGCGCCGGGATTTATTGAAGCATGTGGTCGGTGGGACGGAGGAAACCACGACGGGCGTCATCCGCCTGCGCGCCATGGCAGCCGATGGAGCCCTGGCCTTTCCGGTGATCGCCGTCAACGATGCAATGACCAAGCACCTCTTCGATAACCGCTACGGCACCGGTCAGTCGACGATAGACGGGATCGTGCGCGCCACCAACATTCTCCTGGCTGGCCGGAACTTCGTCATCGCCGGTTACGGGTGGTGTGGGCGTGGCCTGGCGATGCGGGCGCGTGGCATGGGCGCCAACGTGATCATCACCGAAGTCAACCCCTTGCCGGCCTTAGAAGCTGTGATGGACGGCTTTCGGGTCATGCCCATGCAGGAGGCTGCCCGCATCGGAGATATTTTTGTGACCGTGACGGGCGATCTTAACGTGATTGACCGCCAGCACTTTGAATCCATGAAAGACGGGGCGATCGTGGCGAACTCCGGGCACTTCAATGTGGAGATCAACATCCCCGCCCTGGAGTCGCTGGCGAAAGAAAAACGGTTGGCGCGGCCGTTCGTGGAGCAGTATATCCTGCCCGATGGGCGCAGTATCAATCTGTTGGGTGAAGGACGTCTGATCAACCTGGCAGCCGCCGAAGGTCACCCCGCCAGCGTGATGGATATGTCCTTTGCCAACCAGGCTCTGAGCCTGGAATACTTGGCTCGCAATGTCGACAAATTCGAGAAGAAAGTCTACAGCGTCCCGGAGCAGATCGACAAGGAGATCGCCCGCCTGAAGCTGGAAGCCATGGGTGTGTTAATCGATACCTTAACCCCCGAGCAGGTGAAATATCTGAATTCGTGGGAAGAGGGGACCTAAGGGAATCAATCAGGGAGCTTCTACGACGATCTCAATGAAGAACGGATCGCCAAAAAGCACTCCCTGTTGATCGTGGGCCTGCCAGGCACTGCGATAGGCGCCTGGTTCGGTTGGGGCGGTGAAAAGCATGCGGATCATGGCTTCGCTCCCGCTGCGCGCCGGAAAGAGCGCCTGCTCCTTCGGAGCGCTGAGGTCTGGCCCGGCGATCAACTGTAAGCCGTAGGTGGAGTCCCAATTGCATGTACCGCTGTTTTCGACCTGCCAGCGTTTGTCTAACTGTTCTCCCGGAGCAACAACGCTGCCATCTGGGATGGTCAAGTCGTCAAGGAAGACCAATCCTGGCTCACAAGGCGGGGTGGGTGTTGATCGAGGGAGTTTATCCTGATCGTCGACCTCCGGCGTGATGGAAGCTCGATCCTGGGTTGGCTGGCTAAGAAGCCTGGTCTGATCTGCGTTGGTTGGGGGAATATAGAGAGTAGCTGGCGTGCCCAGGCTCCCACACGCTGCCAGTGCCCACACCAGCCAAACCATTACTCCGATTTGGGAGAATTTCTTCACGCTTTATGGTTGTCGCATTCCGTTTTTACATTTCCTCATCCATCTCACCGCCTTCTTCGTCCCTTGTGGCCATTGGGATAGGCAGATCGCCGCTCAACGCCTGTTGGCGGATGGACAGCTCGATCTCATTCATTAGATCAGAGTGTTGGCGCAGGTAATCCTTAGCGTTCTCGCGACCCTGGCCGAGACGGATGTCGGTAAAGGAGTAGAACGAACCACGTTTTTCGATGAGGCCAAGTTCAGCCGCCAGGTCGAGCACATCGCCTGCCTTGGAAATACCTTCGTCGTACATGATATCAAATTCAGCCGTGCGAAAGGGAGGTGCAACCTTGTTCTTCACCACCCGCACCCGCGTACGGTTGCCGATGATTTCTGAGCCCAGTTTAATCGATTGGATGCGGCGCACATCCAGCCGCACCGATGAGTAGAACTTGAGCGCCATGCCGCCGCTGGTCGTCTCCGGGTTGCCGAACATAACGCCGATCTTCTGGCGTAGTTGGTTGGTGAAAATCACCGCTGTGTTGGTCTGCTTAATCGCACCAGAGAGCTTGCGCAGCGCCTGTGACATCAACCGGGCTTGCATCCCCATCGGAGAATCCCCCATATCCCCTTCAATCTCTGCGCGCGGCACCAGTGCCGCCACTGAGTCGATCACGACAACTTCGATAGCGCCTGAGCGGACAAGAGTCTCTGTGATCTCCAAGGCTTGTTCACCGGTATCCGGTTGGGAGATCAACAGGCTGTCTATCTGCACCCCGCAGCGGGAGGCGTAGGAAGGATCGAGGGCGTGCTCCATATCCACGTAGGCGCACGTACCACCCATTCTTTGGGCCTCCGCCACGATGTGCTGGCAGATCGTGGTTTTACCGGAAGATTCCGGGCCGTAAACCTCGGTGATACGGCCGCGGGGGACGCCGCCCACACCCAGAGCGATATCCAGCGAAAGGGAGCCGGTGGGGATAATCTCAACCGCCAATTGGTGAGCCTCTCCGAGGCGCATGATGGCGCCATCGCCATAACGTTTGGTGATGTCTCCCAACGCCTTGTCAAGAGCGACTCGGCGCGAATCATCGATACTTTCTGAAGGTGGGGAATTTTTCCGAACCATGTTTTTATTGCTCCTGATGAAGAATAACTAACAGGCCTACACTTATATATGGGGAGGCTTAAGGGAAGACGATTAGATCAATAACTGGCCTTCTCCATGAAATGGATCAACCCGGCTGCTATATTATAGTCTGCTCTACTCTGAATTCAAAGAAGACTCGAGAACGAATTCCCCCTAAGTTTAGCACAGATGTTCTGATTGTCAAGGGATGAGAAGCGGTGTGAAATCAGCTCCGGGCAAGGGTGGCAACTCTTGTGTGAAGCCATTCCGGCCATTGAACGAAAAAAAGCTGACCAGACCCGGTTGAATCTCAATCTCCAGGGTGTAATTCTTTGCCAGGTAATTGATCAAGATTTCGTATTTCCCAGCCGGCAGGTCACTGATCACCAGGTTCTCTTGATAATAAGGATCGGGGTTGACGTTTCCACGTCCGTAGGTATTTGCTCGCCAGGTCTGGCCACTTCCCTGCGAACGTACCATGACTAACTGCCCAGCCAGTCTTGCTCCACCTGTGTTCATCACCCTTCCTGCCAGCACTCCCCACCCCTGGGGAGGCACTAACCACAATTCGGGGTTGCGTGTGGAATAAAGACTGTCTTTCTCCAGCCTGACTTCAAAATGAAGATGTGGGCCGGTTACCTTCCCTGTTTTCCCACTTTTCCCCAGGATATCACCCGTTTCCACATGCTGCCCCTTGACCACAGCGACGCGATCCAGGTGGCCGTAAAGTGTGTAGAGTGTGTATCCCTGAAAGCCGAAATCATGACGGATATAAACAGCCAGGCCGTAGGGATCGGTCTTGTCCTCGTAGCCATAATATACGCCATAACCAGCCCAGGTAACTTTGCCTGAACCGGCTGCCAATACCGGCGTGCCGACAGGCGCAGGGATATCCACGCCGCCATGCACAATGTCCTCGAAGAAAACTCCGCCGTAGCGGTAATTTGCTACCGGCCAGTTGATCTCATTGGCAGCTATTGGACGCGAGAAATAGAAATGGTCGAAAGGTGTCAAAGCCCAGGGGATCGGGTAAAGGGCTGGTCGCCAGGCGGATGCGGGCGGAGGTGCTGGGTTGGGGAAGACAAAGTTCAATGGCTGCTCTGGGGCAGTGAAGACGGCGGTGTCTGGTTGAGCACCGGCCTGGGGCTGACCGGAGTGGCTAACCTTCTCAGATTGAGATATGCGGGATTTGGCTGGTGCGGGGTTATACTCAGAAAAGGCTGGAAGTGGAAGAGGTTCCGGTATGCGGAGATGGGAGCCCGACAGGCCAGCAAAAAGCAGTAAGATCAGCCCAATGGTGAAGTGGAGCCAGCGGGGAAGGGCAGAGTGTGCAATGAATTTCATGGCCCTTCGGTGGGGATAGCACTGCCGGATGCAGGGGAGGTCGTCTGAGTGAGGGGCGGGGCTATGGTTGGAGGAGCGATGGGACTGAGTCTCGCAGTAGGGGCAGGGGCGGTTGGCGTGACCAGGGCTTCAATTGGATAGAGATCTAACATGGCTTCTCGCCAACTCTGGCCATCCTGGAAGACAAACTCATTAAAACGAGCTGCAGGGTATGCCGATCGCCAGGTGGGCAGGGCAGGCAGGCGATCCCATTTATAGGCCGCTGCCATTTCGGTGAAATCCACCCAATAACCGCGCAGGATTTCCTGGTGGAAAGCACCTCCATGTTCATAAAGGAATGGGTCTCCCCCATAGCGGGCGTTGAAATCCCACGCCTGGTCGTGAAGCGGCGCGCCTTGGGATCCATCCTGGAAACGCGCCCTCAGGTAAACCCGCCAATACGTGCGCGCCCCGAATTGCTCTGGGACGACAGCCACCCAGCCAGCGTCGATCGCTAAAGGCGTGAAGGCAAAGGCCCGGCCAGTATAAAGCCAATCTTCTCCGAGACCTGGTGAGAGAGGGGCGGTCAAGGGCACAAATGCGTTTTCCAGAGTGGCCAGGAAATCCCAGCCAGCCTCGGCAGCGACGCGCGCCCGCAATGCGGAGAAGGACTCATCCACCAGATCATGCAATTGAGGGTAGGGAGCCTGGACATCCTCCAAGGGTACTAAATGCTGGCGTCCGGTGGGAACCTCCGGCAGAACGGTAAGCGCTGCTCGCCAAAGTTCCGGCTGGGATAGACTCGAGACCGCTGAGAGGGAATCTAACAGCGAGGGAGGTAAGCTAGCCCTGGTCCAGGCCTGTCCGAAGACCGGCCCGGGAAGCGCCAATGGCGGCAGGGCGAGCAGGTGTTCGCGAGCCTGGTAGGCGGTCACCAGGGTCTGATCAGGCCCGGACAAAGTGGTGAACAGCACAGCACCATCAGGGCTCCAGGTGGGCCAATCGCCGCTGCCTACATAGCGCAGCTCTCCATTTCCATCCCAGATTTGCAGGTTATGGAGACCATCCTGAGTAGTTGCCCAGGCCAGGCTGCGTCCATCAGGAGACCAGGCAGGGTGCGCCTCGACAGCGTCCGGGGTCTGGCTGAGATTGGTGAAGCGTTCACTTTCTACTTTGTCCAGGTCGGCTAGCCAGATCTCAGGCTCCCCACTGCGGGTAGAAACAAAGGCTACCTGACGGCCTTGAGGCGACCAGGTTGGGGCAAAGTCCGCTGCTGGATCGTTGCTGAGAGGAATCACCGCTCTATCGCCAGAGATAGGCTGGATCACAATTTCTAGGTCCCCCAGATAAGTTTCATAGGCCAGGTATTGTCCATCTGGAGACCAGGTTGGCGACGAGTCGAATTCGGGGGTGTCTGTCCAGCGCGTAATTGCACCACTGTTCAGGTCTAGCAAATAAATATCCCATTGTCCAGCGCGATTGGAGGCAAAGGCCAGCTGGTTCCCATCCGGGCTGAGGGCAGGAGTGATGTCATCCCAGGCACCCTCGGTCAGGCGCGTGAGAGGCAAGGTCAACGGTTGGTAGGCAAAAAGATGGCTGTAGCCACCTTCGCCCATGGTTAAGATAAGAGTCCCTTGTCCCAGAGAGGACTGAAATAGGGGCGCAGGAGGGTTTGGATCCAGTGCTGTCGGTGAGGAAGTCGGGGAGGGGGTCAGACTGCCAGTTAATGACAGGGCGTTTTTCTCCACTTCGAGGGCCTGACTTGCAGTCTCTTGATCCGGGCCGGGTATATTGCCATGCACGCGGGCTTCCGGCCAGGCCAGGAAGCCTACCAGGAACAGGATCAGCGGCGATCCGATCAGGATGGCGGCGCGCGCTATCCTGAATCGCCAGGGGAGTTGGCCTTCTGGTAGAGGCGGTGGTTGCGAGGGTGAGATCAACATCGTTCAGACCGGCTGTGCTTTGGACTCGACCATGATCGCCTTGCGCGTTACGGCGCGGCGTTGTCATCGAGTTTATCACTCTCATGCAGGGGGATGGCTTACAGTTCTGCAATCAGGACCTGTATCCGGATCTGGTTGAAGCCGCGCATCCAGATGGATAGCCAAAATATCTAAGCAAGAACTATTAATCCTCGAATCCGCTGCGATATAAGCGAGAATAATATCCCCCTTGCCCTAGCAACTCAGCGTGGCTGCCTTGCTCTACAATGCGTCCATCGTGGATGACGACGATGGAGTGCGCGTTGATCACCGTTGACAGGCGATGGGCGATGACGAAGGCTGTCCGGCCTTGCAGTAAGCGCGCCAAAGCTTTTTGGATGAGCCGCTCCGTCTGAGTGTCAACGCTGGAGGTGGCCTCGTCCAGGATCAAGATGCGCGGGTCGGCGAGCAGGGCGCGGGCGAACGATACCAGCTGGCGTTGTCCAACGGATAACGTAGCGCCGCCCTCCTCGACCGGTGTATGGTAGCCCAGGCGCAGGCGCACGATGAAGTCGTGTGCGCTGACCGCTTGGGCTGCAGATTCGACTTCTTCATCGGTCGCCTCCAGCCGCCCAAAACGGATGTTTTCCATTACCGTCCCATTGAAAAGGAAGGGATCCTGAAGCACTATCCCCATCTGTCGACGCAGGCTGCTTTGCGTAAATTGGCGTAAGTCGAACCCGTCGATCAGCACCCGTCCTTGAGTGGGATCGTGGAAGCGACTGATCAGCTTCACCAGGGTGGATTTACCGGCTCCGGTCTCTCCCACCAAAGCGACAGTTTGTCCAACCGGAACGTGCAAGTTGATCTGATCCAGGATGAGCTGAGCCTCGTCTGATGGGTTTTCGTCGGAATAGTAAAATGAGACATTCTCAAAGCGTAC
>MGOK01000111.1:19066-19329 GCA_001795335.1 Chloroflexi bacterium RBG_19FT_COMBO_55_16 | reverse complement strand
CTTGCACTTCAACCGGGGTGTCCAGCAGAGCGAAGATGCGTTCTCCGCCGGCCATCGTCGACTGGAATGAATCGTATCGTCTGCTCAAGTCGCGGATCGGATCAAAGAAGCGGTCGATGTACAGCAAGAAAGCCACCAGAACCCCGGGGGTGATGGCATCTCCTCCACCTTGGCTAACGGCAAGAACGGCTGTCCCACCCATCCAGACGATCAAGGCCGTCGCCAGGGTACCTAACAAGTCTACTATCGCCGGGAAGGCCGAG
>MGOK01000111.1:0-19042 GCA_001795335.1 Chloroflexi bacterium RBG_19FT_COMBO_55_16 | reverse complement strand
ACCGACCGGTTGTTTTGGTTAACCTCGTCACGGAAGTATCGGTAGTTAATTTCCTGGCGCGAGAAGGCCTGAACCACCCGCACTCCGTTGATGTTCTCGGCCAAGACCGAGTTGACCCAGCTGATGGCTGATCGCACCAGGCGATAATTCTCCCGGGCTTTCTTTTTGAAAAAGGAGGTAGCCCAGAGCATCAATGGCAATACCGTGAAGGCGATCAATGAGAGACGCAAGTCCATGCTCAGCATGGCGATCACGATCCCTACCAGGGCGAATAAATCCCGGGCGATAGCCAGTACCGCCCAGGTGATAAATTCACGCAGGACCCCCACATCGTTGATCACCCGCGTAATCACGCGCCCAACGCTATAGCGGTTGTAGAAGCTCAGCGAAAGCCGCTGAAGGTGTTCGAAAAGCCTGGCGCGAAAATCAAAGATGATCGACTGGCCGACGCGGGCCATAATTTTCACTCGTAGATACGTGGCTGCCCACTGAATGCCAGCGATCACCAGGTAAAGCACCACTGCCTGCCGTAGTTTGGTCAGGGAAGCGGCGCTTATTCCGGAGTCTATGGCGATTTTAACCAAGTAAGGCCCAGCGACAGCCCCGGCCGAATTGACCACCATCAGGATTAAAGCGAGCGAGAACTGGAGGCGGTATGGTTGTATGAAGGCAATCAGCCGCCGGGTTATATGCGGGTCGTAGCTTTTGAAAGCGATATCATCACTGAGAGATTGTGACTGGGCCATCTTCACTCAGTCTCCATGCCGCGCAGCCTGGCTGTTGGGAAAGCGGCTGAAGCAGCAGTTTCCAGGCTATCCATTTCTTCGCGGAACTGTTCCTGGTCGCGCAGCTGTAAATCGTATATCTCCCGGTACCTGCCTCCCTGGGCAAGCAACTCAAGGTGTGTACCGCTTTCGACGATCCGACCGCCGTCCATGACCAGGATTAAGTCGGCACGGCGTACTGTGGACAGTCGATGGGCAATCACAAAAGTGGTGCGTCCCTCCATCAGGCTTGCCAGAGCCTTCTGGATCAAGCTCTCGGTCTGCGTGTCTACGCTGGAAGTCGAGTCGTCCAGGATCAGGATGCGCGGGTTCATGAGGAGCGCCCGAGCGATAGCCACGCGCTGCCGTTGACCGCCAGAGAGAGTCACGCCGCGTTCGCCGACCATTGTGTCGTAACCGGAGGGGAAAACCATAATGAATTCGTGGGCCTGGGCTGCCTGGGCAGCGGCAATGATCTCTTCTTCACTGGTCTCGGGACGGCCATAAACGATATTCTCTCGGATGGTCATAGAGAAGAGTAGGGAGGTCTGGAGCACAATACCGATCTGCTTCCGCAATGAGACCAGATCGACATGCCGCACGTCTTGATCATTAACCAGCACCATTCCCTGGTTGACGTCATAGAAGCGGGGGATCAGGTTGACCAGGCTGGTCTTTCCTGACCCGGTTGGGCCAATCAGGGCAACCACCTGGTTTGGTTCGACGGAAAGGTTGATATTCTCTAAGGCGCGGGTCGTGTCCCCTTGATAGGCGAAGGAAACATTGTGGAACTCCACACGACCGGAAAGTGGAGGCAGGGTGACTGCGTCTGGTGGGCTCTGAATCTCGGGGATATGGTCCAGCACTTCGAAGGCGCGCTTTGCCCCGGCCACGGCTTCGCCGGCCATGTTGACCAACCAGGTCAATTGCCCCGCTGGAGCGGCGAGCAGGAGCAGGTAGCTGTTATAAGCCACTAATTCGCCGATCGTCATTTCTCCCCGCAAAGCCATCTGCCCGCCAAACCAAAGGATAAGGATCGTGCCTAAAGTCACCAGGAAGTTGGATGTCGGCATGATCTTGGCCCACTCCCCAATCACCGTGAGACGGGCATTGAACAAGACCCGATTCGCCTTGTGGAAGCGCTGAATCTCGTATGGCTCTTGTGCGAAGGCGCGCACCACCTGAACTCCGGTGACGTTCTCTTGCAGGCGAGAAGATAGTTCTCCCAGAGCATTATCAACCGCCAGGAAATAGTTGCTCACGCGTCGGCCAAATTCAGATGTCACCAGCACCAGTGGGATCATTGGGATGAGGGCGATGGCTGCCAGACGGGCGTTGTTCAGGAATAACAAAGTGACGATGCCGATCAACAGCAGGGTCAAGTTAACGAGTTCAACAAAGCCGGAACCGGTAAAACGCTCGACAGCGCGCACATCCTCGATGCAGCGGCTGATCAGCTGGCCGGTTTGGGCGTGATCATGATAGGTGAATGGCAGGTGCTGGATGTGGTTGTAGAGGCGGTTGCGTAAGTCGAAGCCGATATGGGTAGAGATCCATTCGGTCAGGTAGCGTTGCCAGTAAGTCAATCCGGCACGGGCCGTGCCGATCCCCATGATCAACAAAGCGGAAAGCGCCAGGAAACGCGTTTCGCGCTGCGCCAGCCCTACGTCGATCACCTGCCGGATGATCGCTGGAATAACCAGGCTGATGCTTGTGATGGCGAGCAAGGTGAGCAGAGCCAGGAACACCTGGATGCGGTAAGGGCGAACGAAGACGCCCAGGCGGAGGAGGGATTTCATGGGCAGGTTAGCCAGTGACCAGTTGTCAGTGGCTAGTTGGCAGACTATGCACCAGGAATTTCAAACGTGGTGTGAGCTTCGTCAACTACCTTCATCTTTGTTGGCAGTGGAGAAGGTTGATCTTCCGCTTCGCCGTTTTTCCCCTCTGGATTTGGTGGCTCTTGTTCGTAATAATAAACCAACGCCGAGGCAGTATATTGCCCGCCGATCTCGTCGGCGCGCAGGTGAACGGTAAAATCCATTTTGGGGTCGATCGTTTCGATGATGCTCAGGTTGGCAACCTCATTTCCAGGGGCATCGGTGATCTGGATCTCACCATTAGGGCGCTTCTGGAATGGAGTGATCTCAAGGTAGATGCGCACGCGGCGGTGGTCCGGCCATGGCTCGGCGCGAAACTGGCGGATGCGCACCTCTTCTGGTGGCAGGGGAATATCGGATGGGTCTTGGAAGAAAATATCCATAAGATTCTTTCGGAGACCTGGCGGTGTTTAAGAACTGATAAGATCCGGTCAGGCCTTAAAGGGGATTATAACGCACAAGAATCAGCTTCATTAGCAAATTTCAACCGCGATTAATTGACAGATTGCACCGTGTGCATTATAATTTGAGTGACGTTCACGGGTCTTACATTGCATTTTACTGGAGGGTTGTGTGGCGAGGACGGTAGAATATTATTGAACCCGATCAGAATGAGGAGCTTCAACCCGGCTCGGCTGTGAACGTAGGCATCAGCCGGGCTTTTTTTATAAGATTCTGGAAAGCATGGAAGGAGGTGAGAAGATTGGCAACAGTTACATTGCGCCCAAACGAGTCGCAAGACCAGCTGCTCAAGCGGTTCCGCAAGAAGGTCGCCAAAAGCGGGATTTTGAGCACAGTCCGCCGGAAACGCTGGTTTGTATCAAAAAGTGAGTTACGGCGAATTCAAAAGAAAAAGTCGATCCGCCGCCTCAGGCGCCGTACGCCGAGAGAAACTGAAGTTGTATAATTCGAACCCATCCACTTAATCGGAGGTGTAAATGGCAAAAGATGAAGGTAAAATTCTGGTTGAAGGTACCGTGGTAGAGGCTCTGCCGGCTACCCAGTTCAAAGTGCGTATGGACAATGGCCATCAAGTATTGGCTTACCTGTCTGGTAAGATGCGTAAACATTACATCCGCATTCTGTTGGGCGACCGGGTGCGCATGGAAATGTCCCCTTATGATTTGACCAGAGGGCGGATTGTCTACCGCCACAAGAAATACTCGGCGGTCCCGGAAACCGAAGTCGAAGTGTAAGCCTTAGCCATACCCTGGATTTATCCCGATTAAATCTTGATGGGGAGCCGCGCCTGTGGCTCCCCATCTTCTTTAACAAATAAGTAGCGAACTAGAGGAAGACGATCAATTACGGTGCGAAGCGGTATTCGAAGGAACTGAGCACCTTAATGTAATTGGCACGTTCAAAGGCAGCTGGTTCGGCGACGGCATGCTGGCTCATGCTGCCCTTCATCTGAGTGATAGATATGTACTCCTTCTCCTCCATCCAGGATTGGACCCCCTCCAGGATCTCTGTGGTATGCCCAATACCATACTTGAGTAGAGTCGAGGCGACCATACAGGCGCTGGCGCCGGCCATGGTGGCCTTGAGCACATCCTCGGCGGTATGGATGCCGCTCGTCAGGGCGAGGTCGGCCGGGATGCGGCCGTATAGGATAGCGATCCAGCGCAGGGGCAGGCGCAGCTCATGCGAACTGCTCAGCACTAACCGGGGGACGACTTCTAACTCTTCCAGGTCAAAATCGGGCTGATAAAAACGGTTGAACAGCACCAGGCCATTCGCGCCGGCCTCCACTAAACGGCGAGCGAAGTTCGGTAATGCGGTAAAGAACGGGCTGAGCTTGACGGCGATGGGGATTTTGATTGAGGCGCGAATGGCGCGCACCAAAGCTAGATAATTCTCTTCCTGCTGGGTGCTGGTTACCTCCGGGTCGGTAGGCAGGTTGTAAATGTTGAGTTCCAAGGCGTCTGCGCCAGCCTGCTCGATCTTGCGGGCATAATCGATCCAACCCCCATTCGTAACCCCATTCAAGCTACCGATCACCGGGATATCGACCGATCGTTTGAGCTGATGCACGTTCTCGACGTAAACCTCCGGTCCGATGCTGTATTGGCGCAGATTGCTGTAGGCGGTCAAATCCGGAAGATAGGTCAAGGCTTCCGCGTAGGAATCGGTCCCCTGAGTTAAGTCCCGGTGCAGCCTCAAGCTATCCTGGATGATCTGTTCTTCGAAAAGGGAATACATTACTACGGCTGCAATCCCGGCGTCCTCCAGCTGGCGCACGGTATCCACTTTCTGAGAGAGCGGCGAGGCAGACGCGATCAGTGGGTTTTTGAGGGGCAGGCCAAGGTAAGTGGTGGTGAGGTCAACCATTGATCTCTCCTTTATTCTTTGTCGTTGCTGCCGTCGTAGTGCATGGCAGCCATCTGGCGATACAGTTCCCAGCGTCCTTTGACGTCCTTCTCTGCCAGCTTCATGAGGGCCTCGGCGCGCTGTTCATCGCTTTGCAGGAGCATGCGGTAGCGGGTCTCATTATAGGCATAGTCTGCAAAGGAAATGGTGGGTTCCTTCGAGTCGATCGACAGAGGGTTCTTGCCTTCGGCAGACAGGGCGGGGTTGAAGCGGTACAAGGGCCAAAAGCCGGACTGCACGGCCAGTTTTTGTTGCTCGAGGCCTTTCACCAGGTCATAACCGTGGGCGATGCAGTGGCTATAGGCGATAATCAGAGAGGGACCCTCGTATGCGTCGGCTTCGAGGAAGGCGCGCAGGGTTTGTTGGTCACTGGCGCCCATCGCAATTTTAGCTACGTAGACATACCCGTAGGCCATGGCGATCATCCCCAGGTCTTTCTTGGGAAGACTTTTCCCCTGGGCGGCAAATTTCGCCACGGCGGCGCGCGGCGTGGATTTTGATGCCTGACCGCCGGTGTTGGAGTAGACTTCAGTGTCCAGCACCAGAATGTTGACGTTGCGACCCAGCGCCATGACGTGGTCGAGACCACCGTAACCGATGTCATACGCCCAACCGTCGCCGCCGACGATCCAGATGCTTTTCTTCACCAGGTTGTCGGCAATACTGAGCAGGTTCCGAGCGCGCGGGTCATCCACCCCGGCAAGCCGTTCCTTGAGTAAATTAACCCGCTGACGTTGTGCAAAGAGGCCGGCTTCGGTGGATTGGTCGGCGCTGAGCAATTCGGTCACCAGCTCTTCGCCGATGAAGCTGGCAAGCTGCGGAAGCAGTTCGCGGGCATATTCGTTGTGTTTATCTAAAGTCAGGCGCATGCCAAGGCCGAACTCGGCATTATCTTCAAACAAGGAGTTCGACCAGGCTGGGCCGCGCCCTTCTTTGTTGGTGGCCCAGGGGGTGGTAGGCAGGTTGCCGCCATAGATCGATGAACAGCCTGTGGCGTTGGCGACAATCGTCCGGTCGCCGAACAGCTGGGTGAGCAGTTTCAGGTAAGGGGTCTCGCCGCAACCGGCACAAGCGCCGGAGAACTCGAACATGGGCGGCAACAGTTGCGAGTTCTTGACCGCGCCGATGCTGATTTTGGTGCGATCCACCTCGGGCAAGGTCAGGAAGAAATCCCAATTGATGTTTTCGCGCTCACGGATGGGAGCTTGATCGGCCATATTGATGGCTTTGCGACCAGTCTGTGACTTATCCTTGGCGGGACATACCTCTACGCACAGCCTGCAACCGGTGCAATCTTCCGGCGATACTGCCAGGGTATACTTCATGTCAGGGAATTCCTTCCAGCGGGCTTCGGTTGACAGGAAGGAGACGGGGGCTTTCTCCAGGAAGGAAGGCGCGTAAACCTTCTCGCGGATGACAGCATGTGGGCAGACGAAGACGCATTTACCGCATTGGATACAAACATCGGGTTCCCAGACCGGAATTTCCAGGGCGATATTGCGCCTCTCCCAGCGGGAGGTAGCAGTGGGGAAGCTCCCATCGATAGGAAAAGCGCTCACTGGAAGGTTGTCACCCCGCCCGGCGATGATCTCACCGAGTACGGTGCGGACGTATTCGGGCGCCTCTGCCGACACCGGGGGGCGCATGACAAATTTACTGGTTACCCGCTCAGGGACTTTCACTTCGAACAGGTTGGCGAGAGTCTGGTCGACGGCTTCGAAATTGCGCTGCACGACGGTCTCTCCCCGTTTGCCATAGGTATGGCGGATGGTATCCTTGATGGCTTCGATGGCTTCTGCGCGGGGGAGTACTCCGCTAATGGCGAAGAAGCAGGTCTGCATGATGGTGTTGATGCGGCGGCCCATCTCGGTTTCTTCGGCGACTTTGTATCCGTCGATTACGTAGAAACGCAATTTCTTATCGATGATGGCTCTCTGCACCTCCTGCGGCAATTGATCCCAGACTTCGTCAGGCGCGTAGATGCTATTGAGTAAAAAGATAGCTCCCGGCGCAGCATACTTAAGGATGTCGTAGCGCTCGAGGAAGCTGAACTGGTGGCAGGCGACAAAGCTGGCTTCGCTGATCAGGTATGGGGCATGCACCGGGCGCGGGCCAAAACGGAGATGCGAGATGGTGATGCCGCCAGATTTCTTTGAGTCATAGACAAAATAACCCTGGGCAAAGTTCGGGGTTTCTTCACCGATGATCTTGATCGAGTTCTTGTTGGCGCCAACAGTCCCGTCTGAACCCAGCCCAAAGAAAACGGCGCGCACGGTATCGGGAGTTTCGATCGAGAATGCTGGATCGTAGTCGATGCTCGTGAAGGAGACATCATCGAGGATGCCAACCGTGAAGTGGTTCTTGGGGACTTCTTTACGCATTTCATCAAAGACGCCCTTGACCATGGCTGGGGTGAACTCTTTAGAGGAGAGCCCGTAACGCCCGCCGATCACCTGGGGTGCTTTGCTAAAGGGAGCCATGCCTTGCTCCAATCCTTCCTGGATAGCGGTGATCACATCTACGTATAGGGGCTCCCCAGCCGCGCCGGGTTCCTTGGTGCGATCCAGGACGCTAATCACTTTTACTGTAGCTGGTAAGGCTTTCACGAAGCTTTCAACTGAGAACGGTCGGTACAGGCGCACAACGACCACTCCCACCTTCTCTCCATGCTTGTTCAAGAATTGGGCAGTCTCTGCAGCGGTTTCAGCGCCACTGCCCATCAAAACGATCACGCGGTCGGCGTCTGGCGCGCCGACGTAATCGAAGAGGTGGTACTGCCGCCCGGTCAAGCCAGCGAATTTGTCCATCGCTTTCTTGACGATTCCAGGACAGGCTTTATAGTAAGTGTTGGTAGTCTCGCGAGCCTGGAAGTATACATCCGGGTTCTGCGCAGTGCCGCGGATGACAGGACGATCCGGCGATAGGGCGCGCCCACGGTGGGCGTGCACCAGTTTTTCGTCGATCATCGCCCGTATATCCTCTACAGTCAGTTGCTCTATTTTATTTACCTCGGAAGAGGTTCGGAATCCATCAAAAAAGTGGAGGAATGGAATGCGTGATTCCAGTGTGGCGGCTTGTGCAATCAATGCGAAGTCATGTGCTTCCTGCACGGAAGTGGAAGCGACCATGGCAAAGCCAGTCGTACGGGTAGCCATTACATCGGAATGATCGCCAAAAATTGAGAGGGCGTGTGCCGCGAGGGAGCGCGCAGCGATGTGAAAAACTGTCGCAGTCAGCTCACCGGCGATCTTGTACATATTGGGGATCATCAAGAGCAATCCTTGGGAAGCGGTGAACGTGGTGGTCAGTGAGCCAGTTTGCAGAGCCCCATGGACTGCACCGGCTGCGCCTCCCTCGGACTGCATTTCGACGACTAACGGTACCGTGCCCCAGATATTGGTTTCCCCGACTGCAGACCAGGCATCTGCCAGTTCGCCCATCGACGAGGAGGGCGTAATCGGATAGATAGCGATCACCTCATTGATTTTGTGAGCGACCAACGCCACTGCTTCGTTACCGTCGACGGTAATTATCGGTCTTTCCATTATAATATTCTCCATTTCTTTTTTAGCGTCGCTGAATTGGCGCGGAGATGTTCTCAAGCGACGAACCAGTCTGTTCGTTTCCTAACACATAAGTTTAGTCTCACTTGTTCGATAAACCTAGTTATATATGACACATAAAACACCTGTGACCTGTCATATATTTAGACTAGATCCGGCATGTTTTCGGCCATCAGAACTTCCTGCAGGTGGTCTTTGTTATAAGGATTTAACTCATCAACCTGTGGGAAGTTAAGCAAAACTGTACAGTTTTGCAAACCAACTTGACCATCAAGTGGTGGGGATATACAATGAATTTGATGTTTTCTGTTATCCTCGGATAAATCGGAATTATGCTATACTTAGAACATGGTTGCTACCAATATCTGGCGGATCTGGGCAAACAGCTTGCACCGGTGGGGGATGGAAAACCTCATCGCCTCAATCCTAGAAGCAGTTGGTCCTTTGGCGTTACTGGGTGCCCAAGTCGTGTACTTGGGTCAACCTATCTTACATGGCATCCTGCCAGCGAATCATCTTCAGGCTCTGGCTACTTTATTCGAAGATAATAACCAGCGTCAGGCATTCATTGCAATTCTGCGGGAGGCATCCCAAGAGTGAACCAGCTAGAACTCATCGGTCTGGTCTTTGTCATCGTTTTCTTCGGCCTGATGCTCACCCTGGCGATCTTGAGCCGGACCCGGCCTGTGCGCCAATTCCGGGAAATCCAAGCCTTTACCCGCTTGCGACACGCCGTCGGATTGGCTGTAGAAGCGGGCAACCGCTTACACCTTTCCATTGGGCGGGGAAACCTGATTGGCCCGCAGAGCGCAGTTGCCTTTGTTGGATTGACTGTATTGGATCGGATCGCGCGTTCTACGATGGTCAGCGATCGTCCACCAGTGGTTACCTCAGGCGAGGGGGCAATATCTGTTCTTTCCCAGGACAGCCTGCGGGGGGCATCGCGGGCCATCGGCGCGGAGTTCGACCCATTGCGCGGTCGCCTGACCGGATTGACGCCTTTTTCTTACGTCGCTGGAACTCTACCAGTAATCTATGATGAAGATGTGGGTGCCAATTTATTCATCGGCAGCTTTGGTAGCGAATTAGCCTTGATGAACGAGGCTGGGGAGCGGGCTGGAAGCCTGACACTTGCTGGGACAGACAACCTCTCAGGCCAGGCGGTTTTGTACGCTACCGCTGAAGAGCCTTTGATTGGTGAGGAGACTTACGCCAGTGGGGCTTACCTGGGGGCTGGGGCGATGCATATTGCCAGCTTACGCGCTCAGGATATCTCCCGCTGGGTAATTATCTCTTTGATCTTGCTCGGCGCGCTGCTCAAACTGATAGGTGTGTTGTGAAAGCGACCTTCTATGTCGCTATCGCTATGGCGATCGGGCTGATCGTCTTATTGGGGTATTTCCTGCATCTTGACCTGCTGGCGAACCTGCGGGTTGTGCTGCTGGAGTGGGCCGTCATCCTGTCCGCAGTAGCGCTGTTAGTAGGGACAGCCAATTTGTTCTACGTGCACTGGCGAAAATTCACAACCACCCAGCCGAACGGTTTTTACAGCGCTGTGCTCATTATCTCATTCGTCATTACGCTGGGCGTGGTTGGCTGGTTCGGGCCAACGCATGCTTATTCCATGTGGATTTTTAACAATATCCAGGTGCCCATCGAAGGTAGTTTGATGGCGCTCCTGACTGTCTTGCTAGCCTTTGCAGGTGTAGGATTGTTTCGTAGGAAGCCTAATTTAATGTCGATCATTTTTATCGGCACTGCTGTCCTGATACTGTTCGCCACCGGTCCCCTGTTCGGTATCAACTTGCCGGGCATAAGTGAACTACGTGCCTGGATCGCCCAGGTCCCAGCGGTTGCGGGAGCGCGGGGAATCCTGCTCGGAGTTGCTCTTGGCACAATTGCCACCGGTTTGCGGGTTCTGATGGGCGCTGACCGGCCCTATGGGGGATGACACATGGGGGAAATCTTTTGTCCGATGTGCGGAAAATCCAATCCGGCGGAAAGCGAGGTTTGCCAGTTCTGCCAGGCGCGGCTCGTACCCCTGGTGTTTTCTCCTGCTGAAAGTGAACCTCCCGAGGCCATACCGGAGGAGATGCCTTCCAGCATTGACGCCGCTCCAACCGGTGAGTCCGACTGGTTGCTTGGCCTTCGCTCGGACGAACCAATCCCCAGCGAGGAGTCGCTGGCCGATGTTGAGGCTGGCGGATTAGAAGATGGTAATCTACCCTCAGATGAAACCCATATCTCAGCAGACGATGTGCCAGATTGGCTTGCTCGTCTGCCGGGAGAGTCGCCGCAGGAAGCCGAGGCTGAGCCCCTGTCTGATTGGCTGAAGGAGGAGACCGGGGAGACAGAGCAACCGCCATCGAAACCGGTGGAGGTGTCGGATTGGCTGAGCCATCCCTTGCCAGATGAAGGGCAGGTGGAAAGTTCTGAGAGTGAATCCGAACTGGCGCCAGGCGAGTTCCCCAGCTGGCTGGAGGCTATTCGTCCAGTAAAGGATGAGCCCCAAACAGTGTCTGTGCGCGGAACCCCCGAGAGAATCGAAAGCGCCGGGCCATTAGCCGGCTTGAGCGGGGTTTTGCCTGCAGAACCAGACCACGTCCGCCCACGAAAGTCGCCGACATATCCGCTTGAACTCCGAGTTTCTGCAAACCAGCGCATCCATGCAGACCTGCTCCAGGGTTTGATTGAGTCGGAAGGCCGGGCACAACCTCTCCCCCAACGCCGTGGGATCTCTTCTCAGCATGTCCTGCGATGGACCATTGCCTGCGTGCTGTGGGGAGCTTTAATCTGGTCGGTGATCACAGGTAAACATGAGGCGCCGTTGCCTGCCTATACCGAAGAGACTGCGGAGGTCAACCGCCTGATCAGCCAGTTGCCTGGGGAAGCGCGCGTCTTACTCGCATTCGATTACGAACCCGGCTTGTCGGCTGAAATGGATGCCGCTGCAACCGCCGTGGTCGATCATTTGATGCTGCGCGGTGCCTACTTGACTCTGGTATCTACCTCACCGACTGGACCTATCCTGGCAGAGCGCTTTATAATGAAGACCCAATCCAGCCATCATTACACGAGTGGGGTTAATTATGTAAACCTCGGCTATATCCCTGGAGGAGCGATGGGTCTGCTTAGCTTTGTCGAAAACCCACAACGCACGCTTCCTTATACACTCGATACAGTCGCGGCATGGGAGAGTGAGGCACACGCTGGGCTGCCTGCCTTGCAAGGTGTTCAGCACTTGAACGATTTTGAATTATTAATGGTCATTGTGGATGATCCGGATTTAGCGCGAGCCTGGGTTGAACAGGTTCAACCACAGCTCAATGAGCCAGATACTCTGACTTCATTAGTAATGGTCACCAGCGCCCAGGTGGAGCCTGTGATGCGACCGTATTTTGAGGCAAACCCGAGACAGGTGCATGGATTTGTGTTCGGGTTGCGCGGCGGCGCGGCCTACGCCCAGTTGACGGGGCGGGGGGAGTTGCCCCGCGTATATTGGGGACCTTACGGCTTTGGTCTGGTCGTGGCCGCCTTGCTTATCTTAATCGGAGGACTGGTGCTTTCCAGTGTCTCTTTGTTGGCTCGTCCCCCACAAGTCAAAGGCGAGGCAAATCAGTGAGTATAGTTGATCTGGTCGGCGCTATCCTGGGATTCATTTTCACGCTGCTCGTGTTCAGCTATATTATTGGAGATAACCCCCTCTTTCGATTGGCGATCCATATTTTTATTGGCGTAGCGGCTGGTTTTGCGACCATTATGGCGGTTAATAATGTGCTGGTGCCTCGTCTGTTGATCCCTCTTTTAGATGGGTCACGCGCCGAGCGGATCCTGGCGTTAGTGCCAATGGTGCTAGGGTGGCTTTTACTGACCAAGATTTCTCCCCGATTGTCGCCGTTGGGCAACCTACCTGTGGCTTTTCTGGTTGGGGTGGGAGCGGCAGCGGCAGTTGGCGGCGCCGTTACCGGTACACTTTTCCCCCAGGCTTACGCGTCGATCAACCTTTTTGACCTCCAGTCTGCTGGGGCGATAGATACCAGCCTGGGATTAAAGCTGGTAAACGGGGTGATTATCCTGATTGGAACAATTGCGACGCTGGCCTATTTTCACTTTGGGGTCAGCTCGCGCGCTCAGCAACCGTCACAGGTGCAGGTGTGGTTAGAAGGCTTGGGCCAGGTCGGCCAGGCGTTTATCGCAATTACACTGGGTTTTATTTTCGCCGGCATTTATAGCGCGGCGATGGTGGCATTAATTGAGCGGTTGTATTTCCTGGTCAACTTCGTGAAACCATTACTATTACCCTTGTTCCCCTCCTCCTGAGGTGAGATGGCTGCTCCACTCCGCGATAACGATTCTCTGCTGGCTATCGACGTTGGTGAGATCACGACCCGCGCTGTATTGTTTGATGTTGTCGCTGGGCAGTACCGTTTCTTGGCGGTAGGGACTGCTCCCACCACCGCTGCGGCCCCCTATAACCACATCGGGGAGGGTATCCACAACGCCTTAGACCAGCTTGAAGAAGTCACTGGGAAAAAACTGATCGGTGAGGATCAGCGCCTGATCGTGCCGGGCCAGGAGGATGGTTCGGGCGTAGACACATTTGTGGCCACAATGTCCGCGGGTCCGCCGCTTAAAGTTATGGCGATCGGCTTACTGGAAGATATTTCGCTGAAAAGCGCCAGCCGGTTGGCGACAACGACTTACGCCCGAGTGGTCGAAACCCTTGGCCTGAATGACCGGCGAAAGTCCGAAGCGCAGCTTGACACGATTCTAAGCCAGAGGCCAGACGCCATCATCCTGGCGGGGGGGACAGAGGGGGGGGCTTCACATTCGGTGCTCAGATTGGTAGAAACGGTGGGATTGGCTTGCTCCTTGCTACCCAAGGAAGCACGACCGCAGGTGCTATTCGCTGGCAACCAGGCGCTGATCGGGGAGGTCCAGTCAGGCTTACGGTCGTTAACTAACTTACACATTGCCCCCAATATCCGGCCGAGCCTGGATGTTGAGCAGCTGGCACCTGCTCAAGTCAAGATGGCGGGAATCTTTCGAACGCTGCGCGCTCGCCAGGTACCGGGAGTAAGCGAATTGGACGCTTGGGCTGGAAAACAGTTGTTCCCAACGGCGACAGCTTTTGGACGCATCATTCAATTCTTAAGCAACGTCTACGATCCAGCTAAAGGTGTCCTGGGCATCGATATAGGCGCCTCGGCAATGACAGTCGCGGCTGCTTTCGCCGGCCAGCTATCTTTAGGAGTTTATCCGCAGCTCGGCTTAGGCAGGGGCTTGACGGGGATGCTGGACGCCATGTCCCTAAACCAGATCACCCGCTGGCTTCCGCTAGAAGTCGGCCCGGATTACGTACGCGATTATATCTATAACAAAATGGTTCACCCAGCCACTGTGCCTGTGAGCGCAGAGGAACTGGCAATAGAGCAGGCCATAGCCCGCCAAGCAATCCGGAAAGGGATCGCCCTGGCTTCCAGTGACTTTCCGAAGACCAACAGCCAGGCGCGCGCTGACCTGCTGCCAGGGTTCGAGCCAATCGTGGCAGCCGGCAGCGTATTGGCAAACGCTCCTTCCCCAGGGCATAGTTTGCTGATGTTGCTAGATGGTCTCCAGCCTACTAGCATCACCACATTGGTGTTGGATCAAAACCATCTTGCAGCTCCTTTGGGAGCTGCGGCAAAGATCAATCCAATCCTGGCTGTGCAGGTGCTCGAATCAAGCACATTTCTCAGCTTGGCCACGGTTATCTCACCGATCTCGTCTGCCCGGTCTGGGACGCCTATCCTGCGCCTGCGCGTAACTTACGAATCAGGCGATGAGACGAGTTTTGATGTAAAACAGGGAACGCTGGAGGCGCTGCCGATTCCAATGGGTCAATCTGCGCGCTTACATTTGCATCCATTGCACCGCGCTGACATCGGCCTGGGTGGTCCTGGACGAGGTGGCAGTGTGCGGGTGGTAGGCGGCGCTCTAGGCGTGGTGATCGATGCCCGTGGCCGGCCGTTACACCTGCCTGAAGACCCCGGCAGACGGCGAGATTTATTCAAAAGGTGGATCTGGACTTTAGGTGGATAAGGTCATGTTCTGGAACCGATTTTGCACCAAAGGATAGTAGTACAGAAGACAAGTCGTTAGCCTCGAAACATATGGTAGACAGCATTTTAGCCCCAGTGACGCATGTTCTTCCCCTTACGACGATCCGGCGCGAACGCCTGTTGCCGGTTTCCGGTCGGGTCCTGGTACGGAAAGGGCAGAAATTAAATCCAGCCGATATCCTGGCGGAGGCAAATTTGACTCCTCAGCACTTAATGCTCGACGTAGCGCGCGGTCTTGGAATGACAGCGGAACGAGCAGACGAACACATCCAACGGAAAGCCGGCGAGCCGGTTAGTGAAGGGGATATTATTGCTGGACCGGTGGGGTGGGCCAGCCGCGTAGTGCGTGCCCCGCGCAGCGGAAAAGTGATCCTGACCGGGAAGGGGAAAGTCTTTTTGGAAATAGAGAGTCCCCCATACCAGCTCCGGGCTGGCATGCCAGGGGTTGTGCTCTCCCTCGTCGTAGAGCGGGGGGCAGTGATCGAGGCGAGGGGGGCTTTAGTGCAGGGGGTGTGGGGAAATGGAGGTATCGATATTGGTTTACTGAACGTATTGATCAGTAATCCGGAAGACGTGCTGACCGCTGACAGGCTGGATGTCAGCCTGCGTGGATCGGTGATTCTAGCAGGCTTCTGCGGGGAAGCCAGTGTTCTCCAGACTGCAGCTGAACTGCCTTTGCGCGGATTAATCCTTGCCAGCATAGCGGCTTCGTTGGTGCCGATCGCGGCCCGCATTCCATTCCCGATCGTGGTGTTGGAAGGATTTGGTCTTCTCCCCATGAATACTGTGGCATTCAATCTACTCGCCACCCATGAGCAGCGTGAGGTGGCATTGAACGCTGAGCCTTATGATCCCTACGCCAACACGCGCCCTGAAATCGTCATCCCTCTGCCAGTCACCGATATGCCACCTGGACCGCGGGAAGCGACAGTTTTCTCGCTCAATCAACGCGTGCGGGTGCTCCGAGCGCCCTGGCATTCACAGGTTGGCACGATCATTGCATTGCCATCTGGTTTAGAAGTATTTCCCAGCGGTGTTCGAGCTCTCGCCGCGCAGGTGCGTTTGGAGAACGGCACAGAAGCATATTTGCCACTAGCGAACCTTGAGGTTTTGGAGTAAAAATGGAGAGATAGACCTCGGGAATGTCAACCCTGAGGATCAGGAGGAGATTATATTATGGTCTTAGAAGATATGAACATGGATTTGGGACCGGAAGAGCCAGAAGAGGGTGTGCCGCCCCCAGAAGATTCCGGAAATCGCACTTTCTTCATCGTGGCTGGCATCATTGGTGGGATCATGCTGTTGGCGTTGATTTGCCTGGCGCTATATGCCCTGGTATTAGCGCCGCGACAACGCAGTCAACAAGCCGCTCAGGTTGCCACAGCCAATGCCCAGAACACGCAAGTGGCGATGGCAGCCGAGCAAACTGCCCAGGCAGGTAAGTGGACGGCGACGCCCACCGTCACGCCAGTTATGCCCACAGCGACAACCACCTCAACCCCGGTTATTGTTACGCCGACTCAAGGTGGCGCGCCGACAGTGGATCGAACCGCAACGGTGGCTGCCCTGCTGACTGAGGCTGCAGCTGGAAAACTGACTGCATCCCCCACTGCTTCAGGCTTGCCAGACACCGGTTTTGCGGAAGATGTCGGTCTGCCGATGTTGGTAGGCCTGGCGTTTGTCTTGATCGTGATCATTTTCCTGGCCAGGCGCTTGCGAGCCACGAGCTGAAACCTTAAGTCGTTCTTTCAGCGACTCTTTCACCATAATCCAGGAGGGCTTGGACCATCTCTGGGCTGCGGCCTTCGGCATACACCCGCAGTACTGGTTCAGTGCCCGATGGACGGATTAACAGCCAGGAATCGTCTGCCAGGACATACTTCACACCATCGAGCGATTGAATTTCAAGGATTTTTTCACTCCCGATCTGCGGCGGTGTTTCTTCTAAGAGATAGCGCGTCATCTGTTCCTTTGCTACCGGCCGGTTCAGACGCATGTCTGTCCGTTGGTAATACACGGGACCAACGTCCTTAAGGAGTTTGTTCACCAAATCGTGGAGTGAAGTTCCCAGGGTTGCCACCATTTCGATCAAGAGCAAACCCATCAGTGCGCCGTCTCCTTCAGGAATGTGTCCCCGGAAACAGATCCCACCGGACTCCTCGCCCCCAATCAGTATATCCTCTTTAAGCATATAGTCTGCGATAAAGTTAAAGCCAACCGGGGTCTCGTAAACCGGGAGTCCATAACTCTTTGCGAGCCGGTCAATCATGCGGGTCGTGGAAACCGTGCGGACAACTGGCCCACGCCAGCCGCGCATTTCTACTAAGAAGCGTAATGCCAGCGCCATGATTTTATGGGGGTCGATAAAGTTTCCCCGCTCATCCATCGCTCCGATCCGGTCGCCGTCGCCATCCGTCGCCAACCCCAAGTCGCCCATACCGGTGCTGATCGCCCCAGCCAGAGAGCCAAGATAGCGACCGATCGGCTCGGGGTGTACGCCGCCAAAGCCGGGATTCATTTCACCGCGGATTTCCCGCACTTCGCAACCGGTCCCTTTCAGGATGCTCTTGATGATGCCGCGCCCGGCCCCGTACATTGAATCCACAACCACTCGCTGGGGATTATCGGCAATGGCATCGAAATTGATCAGGGTGCGCAGGTGGTCATAATAGGGGGGGAGCGGGTTAAATCGTTGCAACAAGCCTGCCTGCCGGGCTTGCTCGTAATCCATCAGGTTTGGGCCGCGACCGCGCTCCTCATTGTCGTTCAGGTAGACTTCAACTCGTCGGCACTGTTCCCTCAGGGCAGAGCCGCCGTAAGAAGCCTTCAATTTAACTCCGTTGTAACGCGGCGCGTTGTGGGAGGCCGTGATCACGACGCCGCCGATCGCCCGCTGGTGGCGCACCGCATAGGAGATAGCTGGAGTTGGCGCGTCGCCCTGGCTCAGGAGAACACTATAGCCATTACCGGCCAGCACTCTGGCGACTTCTGCAGCATAGCGGTCGGATAGAAAGCGGGTGTCAAAGCCAACCACCATTTTATTAGCATCTGGCGGTTCTCCAATCTGGGTGCCGTTATTCCAGGAATCTGATCTTACCGCGTCGGCTATAGCCTGGGCTACCAGGCGCAGATTATGGAACGTGAAGGTGTCTGAGATGACGGCGCGCCAGCCGTCGGTTCCAAAATGGATAGGCATGCATGTGCTCCTTGATTCAGTTAATCTTGTACTCGTATGGTCACGTAGTCTGTTCAGAAACAGGTTGGCGTGGCCCCCGAAGTGCGAGCAACTTTATTTCTATAATTAGACTGATTTTATCATCTCTCATCGTTTACCACGAAAATCCTGGATCATGCTAAAATGAATCTATGACCGAGGATCGATCGGGTATCGTCCCTTTCCTGAAGAAAACGGAATTGTTCGCCAGGTTGACCGATGATGAGATCGCCAGGGCGGCTTCCAAGTTTACCCTGCTTTCACTAAACCCGTCTGAGCGACTTTTCTCCGGGAGGGATGCGGAGGAAAATTTCTATATTATCCGCAAAGGTAGAATTTTCCTGGAAACGCGGCTTGATCAAGTGGACAAAGAGAAACGGGCGTTGGTTGAAGGAGACCATTTTATAGAGGAGGACTTACTCTACAACCAACCGGCTAATGCCTATATCACAACAGACCAACCTACCGAGCTGTTACGCCTGGAGAGCGATGAGTATTACCGGCTGCTGCGTGACTTCCCCCAAATAAAACCTAGCCTGGCGCGAACCCCTGAGAGCCAACACCTGGTCCGCAACCTGCGTTTCGATTGGTTGAATCCTGAGGAGTTTATCATCATACTTGCCCGCAAGCATGAAGCGCTTTTATTGCTGAATCTGATTGGGCCAGTGGTGCTTTTTTTCATTGCCTTAGCTGTGATCTTTAATGTCACTTCGCCGGATATCTCTGAGACATTCTTGCTCGTTGGAGCGATTTTTTCCTCATTATCTGGCTTGGCGGGGTTGGCGTGGGGCGTATGGAATTGGATAGACTGGGGAAATGATTATTACATTGTCACCAACCAGCGCGTGGTCTGGGTCGAGAAAGTCATCTGGCTTTACGAGAGCCTGGATGAGGCTCCTTTAGGTACGGTACTTTCTGTGAATGTAACCACCAGCCTGGTCGGCAGGTTTTTGAATTATGGGAATGTACGCCTGCGTACATACACGGGAGAGATCTTGTTTCGGACTTTAAGAGATCCTTACCGAATCTCTGACGTCGTTGAGGAATACAAGCAACGCAAGCAAAAACAATCTGAGCGCGTTGAAAAGCAGAAGATAGAACAGGCGCTCCGACAGAGGCTGGGATGGTCAGAAGAAGAGGCGCAAAGCGAAGA
>MGOK01000110.1:34066-38157 GCA_001795335.1 Chloroflexi bacterium RBG_19FT_COMBO_55_16 | reverse complement strand
AGCTGATCTTTACTCCCTCTTTGGAAGGCTTGGTCTTCCTGTTCACCGAGCGCGCGGCGGCATCCCCGTCCAGATTAGAAGAACTGAAGAAAGCTGCCGAAGGGGTGCAGCTCAGCCTGGTCGATCGCATTGCGCTAAATGCCGGCCAGGAGATCACCGGGCCAAGCGATTACGTTTTTCGCCTGAGGAATTCGCTGATCATCGCCGGCCTCTCGACTCTCCTCTCCGTGATCCTGGCGATTTTTTCCGCCTATGCCTTCAGCCGTTACAGCGTAAAAGGCAAGGGTGATCTGCTCTTTTTCATCCTCAGCACGCGTATGCTGCCGGCGGTGGTGGTCACCGTGCCCCTCTTCTTGATGTACACGCAGCTCAAACTGCACGACACCCATATCGGGATGATCCTCCTCTACACTGTGTTTAACCTCTCGCTGGCTGTGTGGTTAATGAAAGGCTTCTTCGACGAGATCCCGAAGGAATACGAAGAAGCCGCCCTGGTGGATGGATATACCCGCATGCAAGCTTTCTTCAAGATCGTCTTGCCACAAGCCGTCACCGGCATCGCCGCCACCACCGTCTTCTGCCTGATCTTCGCCTGGAACGAATACGCCTTCGCCCTCATGCTGACCAGCGAGAAGGCACGCACTGCCCCACCCAGCATCGCCACCATGCTCGGCATTGGTGGCATCGAGTGGACAGCCATCGCCGCTGGCAGCCTGGGTTTCTTGATCCCGGTCGTGATCGTCACCTTTGCCTTGCGCAACTACCTGCTGCGCGGCGTCACCTTCGGCGCAGTCCGTAAATAGGACTGAGGATAATGATATGGCTACCATAGAACTCCAGAAAGTAGAGAAGAAATTCGCCGAGCTGCACGCCGTCAAGCCAATGGACTTGACCGTCCAGGATGGGGAATTCATGGTCTTGCTCGGCCCCTCTGGCTGCGGCAAGACCACCACCCTGCGCATGATCTCTGGCTTAGAGACGGTCACCGGCGGCAAGATCCTGCTCAACCAGCGCGACGTGACCTGGTTGCATCCCAGCCAGCGCGATATCGCCTTCGTTTTCCAGTTCTACGCCCTTTACCCGCACATTTCCGCCCGGGACAATATCTCCTTCCCTTTGCGGGCGCAAGGCGAGTCAAAGGATGAGATCGAAAAGCGGGTCAAGGAGGTGACTGCCCTGCTGCGCATCGAGCACCTGCTCAACCAGCGCCCGGGCAACCTGAGCGGCGGGGACCAGCAGCGCATCGCCCTGGCGCGCGCCCTCGTCCGCCGTCCGGCGGCCTTCCTGATGGATGAGCCGCTGGGCGCGCTCGACGCCGAATTCCGTGAGTCCATGCGCGCCGAGATCAAACGCCTGCACATCGACCAGCACGCCACGACCGTTTATGTCACCCATGACCAGATCGAAGCCATGGCCCTGGGCGACCGCATCGTGGTGATGTCCGCAGCGGTCGTACAGCAGATTGGCACAGCGGCTGAGGTCTATTACAACCCGGCCAACCTATTTGTGGCGCGTTTCATTGGCAGCCCGGGCATGAACCTGGTCACGGGTGATTATGCCGACGGCGTGGTAACCATCCCAGGCACACAGAACCGCTATACTGCCCCGGCAGAGTGGCGCAAACCGGTTGATGAGATATTGAAAGGCGCCGGGCAGATCATCCTGGGCTTCCGCCCCGAAGCGGCGCAGCTCAACAACGCAGGAAAGTTATCCGGGGAAGTGTATGCCAGCGAGCTGCAAGGGGCTTTTGCCGTGCTGCACGTGAATGTGAACTCGGATGACATCGTCCACATTCGCACCGATCGATTGATCAATTACCCGATCGGTACGCTGGTGCATTTTGATCTGCACCCCGAAATGGTACGCTTCTTCGATCCCCAAACAGAAGCCGCGATCCAACCAGAGGTGGGCGCATGAGCAACCTAGAATTTATACAGATTACCAAGCGGTTCCCGGGTGTGACCGCCTTAAACGATGTGTCTTTCGATGTGCAGGATAGCGAATTCTTCATCCTGCTCGGCCCCACCGGCGCTGGCAAAACGACTACGCTACGGGTGATCGCTGGCTTAGAACGGCAGGAAGAAGGTACGGTTTTATTCGATGGCGAACCGGTCGACAACCTGGCCCCCGCTGACCGCGACGTCGCCTTCGTCTTCCAGCAGTACTCCCTGTATCCGACCATGTCCGTCTACGACAACCTGGCCTTCCCGCTGCGCTCACCCCTGCGCCACACGCCAGAAGGTGAGATTCGCAAGCGCGTCCAGGAGACCGCCGAGGTCTTGCGCATCACCCACCTCCTGGAGCGAAAAACCGCCAACCTCTCGGGCGGCGAGATGCAGCGCGTCTCCATTGGCCGGGCGATTGTGCGTAAACCGCGCATCTTCCTGATGGACGAACCGCTTTCCAACCTGGACGCCAAGTTGCGCGAAGCCCTGCGGGTGGAGCTGCAACACCTGCAAAAGACGCAGGGCAGCACCACCCTTTTCGTGACGCATGACCAGATCGAAGCCCTGACCATGGCCGACCGCATTGCCGTTCTCAACCTGGGACGCATCATCCAGATTGGCACCCCGGAAGATATCTACGACCGGCCAGCCACCACCTTCGTCGCCCAGCTGGTTGGCACCCCGCGCATCAACCTGCTCAAATCCAGCCGGGAGGACAGCACCCTCTACATAATCAACAGCGATCTCCGCCTGGCGAGTCCACCTGAGTACACCGTCCCGGGTGAATTCCTGCTCGGCATCCGCCCGGAAGACATCCTCCCCCACCCGGAGGGTAAATTTGCCGGTCAGATTCTCCTGACTGAACCGCTCGGTGTGCAAACAGTGGTCCACATTCGCTCTGGGGAGCAAGCCCTGTCGAGCTTGATCCCCGGCATGACCAACCTGAAAATCGGTGATCATGTCCGCTTTAACATCCTGGCAGACCGGCTGCATTGTTTCACTCTGGACGGAAAACGGGTGCAGAAATGAAAAGTCGCCAGGTCTGTGTTTATCTACGGCTTCAATCAAAAAGGAGTGTAAAAAATGAAAATCGGCGTAAACACCTGGGTTTGGACTTCGCCGTTGACCACCGCGGAACTCGAAAAACTGGCTCCTAAAGTCAAGCAATTCGGCTTCGATTGGATTGAAGTGCCTCTTGAAAGCCTCGACGATCTGGATCACCAGCGCGGGGCAGCGATTATTAAGGACAATGGTCTGGAGGTCAGCGCTGTGGCTGCGATGGGCCCGGATCGCGACCTGATCCATCCGGATCAGGTCATCCGCGACAACGGCATGGCTTACGTGAAGGGCGCCATCCAGGCTACCCACAACTTGGGTGCCACCAATTTCGTGGGCCCCTTGTACTCCGCTGTTGGGCGCACCTGGCAAATGACCGAAGAAGAACGCGCCCGCGATACAGACCTGCTGGTGCAGAACCTGAGCGAATTGGCGAAGTACGCCGCCGACTATGGCGTCGTGCTGTGCGTCGAGCCGCTCAACCGCTTCGAAACCAGCTTCCTCAACCTGGCCGAGCAGGTCATCGAAGTCGTCGACCGCGTCGGGCATCCGAACTGCCAGATCATGCTGGACACGTTCCACATGAACATCGAGGAGAAATCCTCAGGCGACGCCATCCGCGCGGCTGGCAAACGCCTGAAGCACCTGCACTCCTGCGAGAATGACCGCGGCGCTCCAGGTTCGGGTCAAGTCGCCTGGCAGGAGGTTGCCCAGGCCTTGTGGGACATCGGCTACGCCGGGCCGGTGGTGATCGAGTCCTTCACCGCCAAGGTGAAGAGCATCGCCCGCGCTGCCGCCATCTGGCGCCCGCTGGCGTCCTCTCAGGATGCGCTCGCCGCAGATGGGCTTAAATTCTTGCGGCAGCTGTTAAGTTAGGGAGTTTCCCCCTGCTGGCATGGCAGTTTCCCTGCCATCCCCACCGCAGTGCAACTGCATCGAGATCAATGTTTGACAACTTTACATAACGAAGGAGAGTAAAAAATGGCACGACCTGTCACACTGTTCACCGGGCAATGGGCTGACCTGACCCTGGAAGATGTAGCCAGGAAAGCCAGCGCCTGGGGCTTCGATGGCCTCGAACTGGCTTGC
>MGOK01000110.1:24058-34018 GCA_001795335.1 Chloroflexi bacterium RBG_19FT_COMBO_55_16 | reverse complement strand
GTCAAGGGCCGCTGGGATATCCTCAATAAATACAACCTGAAGTGCTTTGCGATCAGCACCCACCTCGTCGGCCAATGCGTCGCCGATGACCCGATCGATGCACGCCACCAGCGCATCCTCTCGGGGCGCTTATGGGGCGATGGTGATCCCGAAGGCGTGCGCCGGCGCTGCGCCGAAGAGATGAAGAACACTGCCCGCGCCGCCAAAAAGTTTGGCGTGAAGGTTGTCAATGGCTTTACCGGCAGTTCGGTATGGAAGTACCTGTATTTCTTCCCGCCTACCAATCAAGATGACATCAACAAAGGTTATGCCGACTTCGCGGCCCGCTGGAAGCCGATCTTAGATGTCTTCGTCGAGAATGGCGTGAAGTTCGGTTTGGAAGTCCACCCGACCGAGATCGCTTACGATATCATCACGGCACAGCGTGCCCTGGAGGCCGTCGGCGGACACTCCGCCTTCGGCTTTAACTTCGACCCCAGCCACTTCGTCCATCAGTTCATCGACCCGGTCGAGTTCATCAACGAGTTCGGCGACCGCATTTGGCATATGCATGTGAAGGATTCGCGCCTGCAACTTACCGGGCGCAACAGCATTCTCTCCTCGCACCTGGATTTCGGCGACAGCCGCCGGGGTTGGGACTTTGTCTCCCCAGGCCGCGGTGACGTCAAATGGGACAAGATCATTCGCGCCTTGAACCGGATTGGCTACAGCGGCCCTCTCTCTATCGAGTGGGAGGATTCGGGTATGGATCGCGAATGGGGTGCACCAGAAGCACTGAAGATGGTTCGCAGCCAGGATTTCACCGCCTCGCAGATGGCATTCGACGCGGCTTTCGCCTCAAAGGATTAGCCCTTTTCCTGGTCGAGAGGAAGCGAAGAGATCCCTCGCTACTCCCCCCGGCCTGGCAACCATTCACTGATACCAAATCACTGATCCCCGACAACTGGAGTGTATTATGAGCGAAGAAACCGGTTTCACCAGCATGGCTGGAGCGAAAGCAGAAGGAGCTGCTCCAGAGATTGGCATAGGGATGCTCGGCTATGCCTTTATGGGCAAGGCCCACACCAATGCCATGAAGAAGATCCCTTATATGATGTATCCCCCCGTCGCCATCCCGAAGCTGGTCGCCATTAGCGGGCGGAGTGAGGCCTCTGTATTTGAGGCGATGAAGCGCTTCGGTTACCAGAAATATTACACCGACTGGCGCAAGATGGTCGAGGATCCCGAGGTTCAGCTGGTCGACAACGGTGGCCCAAATGACACCCACGCCGAGCCTTCGATCCTGGCTGCTAAGTTGGGCAAGCATGTCCTGTGCGAGAAACCGCTGGCGCGTACGGCTGCAGAGGCCAAGGAGATGCTGGAGGCGGTCGAGAAAGCCGGCGTCAAACACATGGTGGCCTTCAACTATCGTTTTGTCCCCGCCGTACGCCAGATCCGCAATCTGATCGACCAGGGAGCGTTGGGGCAGATCTACCACTTCCGGGCCGTCTACCTGCAGGAATGGATCATGCCCCATTATAACGCTCCAAAATGGTGGCGGATGGACAAGGAAATCGCCGGCAGCGGGGCCATCGGTGACCTGGGCGCCCATATCATCGACCTGGCACACTATCTGGTGGGCGGCATGAAAAGTGTGGCTGCCATGACCAGGACCTTCATCCCTGAGCGCCCCATGCCGGACGGTAAAGGCACGGGGGTGGTCGATGTGGACGACGCCTTCGTCGCCGCTGTGGAGTTCGAGAACGGCGCTATTGGCACCCTGGAATCGACCCGCTTTGCCGGCGGGCGCAAGAACTACAACTGCTTCGAGATCAACGGCGAGAAGGGCTCCCTGCGCTTCAATCTGGAGCGGATGAACGAGCTGGAGGTTTTCTGGATTGGCGAGCAGCCCAAGGAAACCCAGGGCTTCCACACGGTGATGGTCACCGAGGGCTACCACCCCTGGTGGGGGAACTGGTGGCCGCATGGTCACATCATCGGTTGGGAGCACACCTTCGTCCACGAGATCAATCACCTTCTGGATTGCATCGTCAACGACAAGCAAGTTGGCCCGCATGGCGCGACCTTCGAGGATGGCTACCGCGCGGCGGTCATTTGCGATGCCATCTCCGAGTCGGCACAGACCAAGAAGCACGTGGACGTAAAGTATTAATCGAATTTCGCCGGGCGAGGCAGTCTCCTCTCTCTGCCTCGCCCGTCCAAGATACTCGCACAGCGTGGGCACGCGAAATTGTAGTTCAACTTGGTGACCATGTGACTACGCCGATGCACAGCATCGGTCGATGCACAGCATCGGTCGATACACGGCATCGGTCGATGCACAGCATCGGTCGATGGAAATCATCGGACGATTACCTGACTAAATAAGGAATCCTTATGACAAAAACTCGCCTGAGCACACCAATCGCTCTCCCGATTGCAATTATTATCTTTTTGGTCCTTGGCCTGATTGCTGGCCCTTTCATCAGGTCCCGGGCGACGGAAGAACAACTGGCAGATAACGTCTTGCTTTCAGCTCTCCCCTTTATCCTGATCGTTGTGGCCATCATCCTGGCCTTTATCACCCTGATCGCCATCATAGCCAGGCTGCTCAGCAACAACATCTCTCCCCGCATATTTAGTATCGTTGAGAGGATCCTCATTGCAGGTATTGTGCTGGGTGTGTTAGGCATGTTCCAGCCGTGGGTATTTCTTGCCTATAAATACGGTTTCCTGCTCTTATTGTTCTCAACACTTAGTTTTATCGTTTGGAGCCATATTGTCCCGCGGAGAGCCGATGTTCAAGAGGGGATCAGCCCGGTAGTTCCTTCACAACCTGAGAAAAGGGAGGTGGAGGGTGAGCGCAGAGTTTAATGGCTATGTCTGTCCTTTACCAACCTGAACCAGTGCATAAATTCACCTTCGGCCTATGGACCGTAGGCAATATCGGCCGTGACCCATTTGGTGGGCCGGTACGGCAGCAGCTCTCGCCGGTCGAAATCGTTCACCTGCTTTCCGATGTGGGCGCATACGGGGTCAATTTCCATGACAACGACCTGGTGCCCATCGACGCCACCCAGGCCGAGCGAGAACACATCGTCAAGGATTTTAAGCGCGCCCTGCAGGAAACTGGCCTCAAGGTCCCCATGGCGACGACCAACCTGTTTTCCGATCCCGCCTTCAAAGATGGCGCCTTCACCGCGAATGATCCCCAGGTGCGCGCTTATGCGCTCCAAAAAACCATGCAAGCCATCGACCTGGGTGTGGAGCTGGGCGCGCAGGTGTATGTGTTTTGGGGAGGCCGCGAGGGCACCGAGACCGATGCCAGTAAAAATCCGCTGGAAAGCCTTAAGCGCTTTCGCGAAGCCTTGAATTTCCTGTGCGGTTACGTGATCGACCAGGGCTACGGCCTGAAGTTTGCTCTGGAGGCCAAGCCGAATGAGCCGCGCGGCGATATCTTCCTTCCGACGACTGGCGCCATGTTAGGCTTTATCGCCACACTCGACCATCCCGAGATGGTTGGCGTTAACCCTGAAGTCGCCCACGAGCATATGGCCGGCTTAAACTTCATGCATGCCGTCGCCCAGGCCTGGGAAGCCGGTAAGCTGTTTCATGTCGACTTAAATGATCAGGCCTTTGGGCGCTACGACCAGGACTTCAGGTTTGGGGCGATCAACCTGAAGAGTGCATTCTTCCTGGTCAAGTTCCTTGAAGATGTGACTTACACCGGCAGCCGCCACTTCGACGCACATGCCTACCGCACTGAGGATTACCAGGGGGTGAAGGATTTTGCGCGTGGGTGTATGCGCACCTACTTGATGCTCAAGACGAAAGCCGAACAGTGGAACGCTGATGGCGAGATCCAGGCATTACTGAAAGAGATCAACCATGACACTGCCGGGGAGGCCGCCTGGATTGGTCCATATCACGCTGCCAGGGCGCGCGAACTGAAGGGTATGGCTTTCGACCGGCAGGCGCTCGGCGAACGGGGCCTGGCATATGAGCTACTGGATCAACTCACCGTCGAGTTGTTACTTGGCGTTCGCTGACCGTTGGCCCTCTTATCTCCAGAGCGTAGGCTTCTGACCGCTATCGCCTTCCGCCTCTTCCGGCAACCGTTCATCAGAGCACCGCAATGACGAGCCAAAAACTACTCCTGGGTATTGATGTCTCCACAACGGGGGCCAAAGCCCTGCTTATCGACGAAGTGGGCCGCGTAGTCAGCAGCGCCACTACCCCCTTGACTCTGTTCACACCGCGCCCCTTATGGTCAGAGCAGGACCCCCGCGAATGGTGGGCGGGCGTAACTCAAAGCATCCGCCAGGCATTAGCCCAGGCTGGCCTGACCGGTTCGGCGATCCTGGCCATCGGATTGACCGGGCAAATGCACGGCCTGGTATTGCTTGACGGGCAGGGTGATGTGCTGCGTCCGGCGATCCTCTGGAATGACCAGCGGACCGGTCCGCAATGCGATGAGATTCGATCCCGGCTGGGTAAAGAGCGCCTGATCCAGATCACCGGCAATGACGCTCTGACCGGTTTTACCGCCCCGAAGCTGCTGTGGGTGCAGCAAAACGAGCCGGAAATATACGCTCAAGGCCGGCACGTCCTGCTCCCTAAGGATTACATCCGCTTCATGCTCACCGGCGAGTACGCCATGGACAAGGCGGATGGCTCCGGGACAATCCTGTTTGATCTCTCGCAGCGAACCTGGTCCCAAGAAATACTGGCAGCGCTCAGCATTCCCTCCGAGTGGGTACCGCCCACCTATGAAGGGCCTGAAGTCACAGGCACTATCAGCCCACAGGCGGCAGCTGAAACCGGCCTACTTCCAGGAACGCCGGTGGTCGGCGGGGCGGGTGACCAGGCTGCCCAGGCGGTCGGTGTTGGGGCGGTGCAGCCCGGCATCATCGCTTTGACCCTGGGAACTTCAGGCGTGGTTTTCGCCACGACCGAAGCGCCCTTGATCGAGCCGCAGGGCAGGTTGCATGCCTTCTGCCACGCTTTACCCGCTCACTGGCACTTTATGGGCGTAATGCTCAGCGCGGCCGGCAGCCTGCAGTGGTATCGCGATACTCTGGCGCCTGAGGTTGACTTCGCCGATCTGGTTGCCGAGGCAAAGAACGTCTCACCGGGGAGCGAGGGGTTGCTCTTCCTACCTTATCTTACCGGCGAACGCACACCTTATCCTGACCCACTGGCGCGCGCGGCCTGGGTGGGATTAACGGTGCGCCATGAACGAGCTCATTTAACCCGTGCCGTGCTGGAGGGCGTCGCTTTCGGTATCAAAGACAGCTTCACGCTGATCCAGCAAGCCGGCCTGGGCGCCATCTCCCAAGTCAGGGTGTCCGGCGGCGGTGCTAAGAGCCCGCTCTGGCAGCAGATCATGGCAGACGTCCTGGATGTCGAGCTGGTTACGGTCAATACGACCGAGAGTGCCGCGTTCGGCGCAGCCCTGTTAGCCGGTGTGGGTGCGGGCATCTTCACCAGCGTCCCGGCTGCGTGCGAAGCGACTATCCACCTGACGGGCAGGGTGCAACCTTCGCCAGCCCGGACCGCCTATCGGGATTTCTACCCCCGTTACCGGGCTCTTTATCCGGCATTGGTGTCTGAATTTCGCACCATGGCCGGTGTGGTCAGCCAGCGCCTGGGAGCGGGCAAGACGCAATGAGTACCCGCGCGAAACCTATCGTTTGCCTTGGCATCCTCGTCGCTGACATCGTCGCGCGACCCTTGAACGCCCTTCCGGAACGGGGACGCCTGGTCCTGGTAGACGAGATGGGTCTCCACACCGGGGGTTGTGCGACCAACGCCGCATCTGCATTGGCTCGCCTCGGCCTGCCCGTGGAAGCGATCGGCAGAATTGGCTCCGATCTGGCTGGTGATTTCGTGATCAGTGCCATGCAAGAGCGTGGGATTGGCACGCGTGGCGTCCGGCGCGACCCACAGATTGGCACCTCGTTGACAATAGTTCTGGTTGACCCGGATGGAGAGCGACGTTTCGTGCACTACCTTGGCGCCAATGCGTATCTCACCCTGGAAGACCTCGACCTGGGGATCATCGAAGGCGCTTCCATTCTCCACATTGGTGGCGCGCTCGTCTTGCCAGGGATTGACGGCGAACCAACGGCAGAACTGTTGCGTAAAGCCCGCGCGGCGGGTGTGATCACTTTCCTGGATATCGTTTGGGATGATACCGGTCGTTGGTTGGATGTGCTCGCCCCTTGCCTGCCATGGGTCGACTATTTCATTCCCAGCTTGCCGGAGGCACAGGCCATGACCGGCCTGGAGGACCCGCTGGCGATCGCCCATAACCTGTTGGCTCGCGGTCCTAGCGTGGTGGGGCTTAAATTAGGCGCTCAGGGCTGCCTGGTCATCACACAGGCTGGCGAGATCATTTGTTCTCCAGCCTTCCAGGTCGAAGTGGTGGACGCCACCGGCGCTGGGGATGCCTTCGCCGCTGGTTTCATTGCCGGGGTGTGGCAGGGCTGGCCATTGGAGAAAACAGCCCAATTCGCCAACGCGGTGGGCGCTTTGTGCGTGACCGGGTTAGGCGCTGCCGGTGGAGTGCGCTCGCTTTCCGAGACTCTTAAATTTATGGAGACGACCCCCGTCAGACCATCTTAAGGAGACTTACATGAAGAAATATGGTTACCGCTTTTCGTTCGGTCCCTGGAACATCCACGAGGGAGCAGACCCATTTGGGCCAGCCGTACGGCCGGGGCGCGCTTTTGACGATAAATTAAAGGTCTTCCAGGAGCTCGGTTTTGACGCCGTGCAGTTTCACGATGACGATGCGGTACCAGATTTGGATAATTTGTCTGCCACCCAAATCCGCCAGGCTGCGCAAGCCATGCGCAAGAAGCTGGAAGATCACGGCCTGGTAGCAGAATTTGCCGCCCCGCGTTTGTGGGAACATCCCAATACGCTCGACGGTGCCTTCACTTCCAATGACCCCAGGGCGCGGCAGTATGCCCTGGAACGCTCCAAGAAAGCAGCTGACATCGCCAAGGAATTGGGGTGCAATTTCATGGTATTGTGGCTGGCGCGCGAGGGTACCTATCTGCGCGAAGCGAAAGACGCAGCCCGGGCGACTCACCAGCTGCTCGAGGCGGTCAACACCCTGCTTACTTACGATAAAAACCTGCGCATTGCCATCGAGCCCAAGCCGAATGAGCCGATGGACATGGCCTATATCCCCACCATCGGTCACGCTCTGGCGATCGCCTTCAAGACGGATGCGCCGCAGCGCGTGGGGTGCCTGGTTGAGACGGCGCACGCCATCCTGGCCGGGCTCGACCCCTCGGATGAAATGGCCTTTGCACTGGCTTTCGACAAACTATACAGCGTCCATCTCAACGATCAAAACGGCTTGAAGTTCGATGAGGACCGTGCTTTCGGCTCGATCGATCTGCGCCGCGCCTTCAACCAGGTACGGGTGTTGGATGACAATCAGTTCTACAAAAAAGGCATGGTCGGCATGGATGTCAAGGCTATGCGCACCCAACCCGCGGAGATCGCCACCAAGCACCTGCGCAACAGCCTCCAGCTGTTCTTACGGCTGGTAGAGGTCGTGCGTGACCTGGATCGCAAGAAGATCGCAGCATTAATCTCCGCCAGGGATTATGAAGAACTTGATTGGCTCATCCTTACCAGTCTGATAAACAGGTAAATTAATCATGGTGTCTGATCAATTCCTTTATGAAATGATCCGCAGCGAGCTGGCGGAGATCGTCGGGCCAGAGTACGTTTCCACCGAGGAGAGCGACAAGCTGGTCTACTCCACCGACTGGGCCTGGATGCCGCAGATGTGGTTGGATCGTGGCCAGAAGCTGCGCACCCCGGATTACATCGTCCACCCTGGCTCCGCGGAAGAGATCTCCGAGATCATGGATATCGCCAACAAGTACCGTATCCCGGTCGTACCCTGGGGAGGCGGTTCCGGCTCGCAGGGTGCAGCCCTGCCGATCTTTGGCGGGATCTTGCTCGACACAAAGCGCATGAACCAGATCATAGCCATCGACGAGCAATCGCTGACGGTGACAGCCCAGGCCGGCATCATCATCGAACAACTGGAGTGGGCGGTCAACGAGAAGGGGCTCATGTTCCCGCACTACGCTGCCTCCAGCAACTGCGCCACGCTCGGCGGCGCTCTTGCCCCGCGCGGCACAGGCACGATCAGCACAAAATATGGCAAGGCTGAGGACATGGTCTTAAGCATGCAGGTTGTGCTACCGACCGGTGAGATCATTCGTACCCCACCGGTGCCTCAGCACGCCGCCGGGCCGGATTGGTTTCGCCTGTTCCTCGGCTCCGAAGGTACCTTGGGAGTTATCACTGAGGCCACCATGCGCCTGGACTACCTGCCGGAGGCGCGCCTGTTGCGAGCCGTGTTATTCGATGACCTGAGCAAAGCCCTGGAGGCCGGAAGGTTGATGATGACCCACAGGTTGGAACCGTTCGTCATCCGCCTGTACGACCATGCCTCCACCCGCACGCAAGTCAGGAAAATCCTTGGATATGATTTTTCCGGAGCCTACGTGGTGATTGGGTTCGATGGTGATCCTGACATCGCCGCCCTACAGGAACAAAAGGCGATGAAGATCTGCACTGATTTGGGCGCCATCGACCTGGGCCGAGAACCGGGCGAAAAATGGTGGGATCACCGCTATGATTTTTATTACCCGCCCCATAGCCTGAAACTGCCCTGGATGTATGGCACAACCGAGACTGTAGCCACCTTCGACAAGATCGAGAAGATTTATTGGGCCGAAAAGGAAGCCGTCGAGCAGGGTTTCACCGACCAGGGAGTGCAGTTTATTGGCCATTTCTCACACTGGTTCCACTGGGGAGTGATGCTCTATTCCCGTTTCATCATCGAACAGCCGCCGCAGGACGCCCAGGAGGCACTGCGCCTGCACAACCGCGTTTGGAACGCCGCCATGCAGGCAGTCATCGCCAACGGCGGGATGATCAATGAGCACCATGGCGTCGGGCTCAAGCTCTCACGCTACATGCGCAAATAGTACGGCCCAGCCTGGCCTTTGCTGCTAAAGCTCAAGAAAACCTTTGACCCTAACGGCATCATGAACCCCGGTAAGACTGGATTTGGATTCTAACCATGCCTATCGAAAATGTCATCCTGACCACCGATAACTGCCGCTACTGCCTGATGTGCCGCCATGTCGCCTCCATTGAACATGTGACCCATCGAGAGACGCTTTCCCCGCACGGTATTGCGCTGGTGATCGCTTCAGTCCGGCGCGGTCTCTTGCAGTGGAATGCCGATACCGTGGATGTGATCTACAGCGCAGCCGATAACGGCAATTCGCGCGCCCACTGCGTCTTTGACCAGCCCCTACCGGAGGCGATCGCCGCCGTGCGGGCGGAGATCGTTGCCCAAAAGCTGGCTCCCGCGGTTGTTTACGATCTCGACGCCCGCTTCAACGAATGGAGCACCCCCTTCAAGCAGCAAAAACCCCAACCGGTCGCTGGGCGGGGGGAGGTGGCGCTGTTCGTCGGCGATGAAGCCCAATATCTGTGGCCAGCGACTGTAACCGCCGCGCTCGCCTTGCTGAAAGCGGTTGGTATCGCTCCGGTTCTCGTTGGCGTGGGGCGCAGCAATGGCTACCTGGCCAGCTCCCTCGGTTTGCCTGAGATAGCCAGGCGGTTGGCGCAGGCTACGTTGGCAGACTTGGAAACCAGCCGGGCGCGGCGCATGCTGGTGCTCTCGCCCGGCGACTTTTTCACGTTCAACCAGCTCTATGACGAGCGGCTCGGGATCGAATGGCCGGACAGTGTACAACTCAGCGAGCTGACCACGTTCCTGGCAGATTGTTTGGAAGGAGGTGAGATTAAATTCAAAAAAACCACGCAGCGTTCTCCCTACACCTATATCGACCCGACCCACGCGGTGCGTGTACCGGCGCGTCACGCTAACCCGCGCCGGTTATTGGCGGAAGTTATGCCTGGGCCAGCTCG
>MGOK01000110.1:12540-24018 GCA_001795335.1 Chloroflexi bacterium RBG_19FT_COMBO_55_16 | reverse complement strand
AGCACGGCGCTCCAATTCACCCAGCCGGAAATCGCTGAAAAACTAACCCTCGCCCGGCTGGAAGACGCCCGCCAAAGCGGCGCTCAAATGCTGATCAGCGACGATCCTGGCACTTTAAAGTGCTTGGGCGAGAAAACTGGTCAGTTTGGCTTGCGCGTCCAGGGGTTGTATGAGCTCCTGGCTGAGCAGCTGGATTAATCGATCTCGAGGTCTTCGTGGAACGTCTCCGTGAAGGAATAGCTTGGAGTGGCGGCTTCGGTTGCCATTACATCACCATTCTAATGGTCCAATAAAATTTTTTTATTTATAAAGGAGGTTCAAAATGCATCTATCAATGCACAATTGGATGAGAGCCGAGCCGGTCGAAGTCACTGTCCGACGCCTGGCCAAGTATGGCTACGAGAGCATCGAACTCAGTGGAGAACCATACCTGTACAACACCAAGGACGTGCGCAAGACCCTCAAGGACAACGGCATCCGTTGCTGGGGTTCGGTCACCTTGATGCTGGGTGACCGCAACCTGGTTGCCAAGAACGAAGCGCAGCGCGCCAAGTCGGTGCAGTACACCAAGGACTGCATCACCATGGTCAAGGAACTGGAAGGCTACGAGATGACTGTTGTCCCGGCCACGGTCGGCAAGATCAACCCCGAGGGCCAGCCAGATGAGGAGTGGAAGTGGGCAGTCGAGAGCCTGAAGGAGTGCTACGACTGGGGCAAGAAGGAAGGCGTAGTGCTGGCCATCGAGCCGATCAATCGCTTCGAAACTTACTTCTGCTCACGCGCCGCGCAGGCGCTAGCGTTGGCCGAGGCAGTCGCCCCAGACTGCGGTGTGTGCCTGGACGCCTTCCATCTAAATATCGAGGAAATCGATCCTTACGAATCCATCCGGTCTGCCAAGGGACGCCTGGTCGACTTCCATGTGGCTGACACTAACCGCTTTGCCTGTGGCCAGGGCCATTGGGATTGGCTAAAGCTGGTCGGCACGCTTAAGACCATTGGCTACGACGGTGCTCTGACGGTCGAATTCGTCGCCCCGGTCGACCGTACCCCTGCCAACCCCTATCCAGATGCCATCGAGAAGAACCCGGTGGATATCTCTCCCGAACAGAAGAAGTTCATCGAGGAGCATGGATCCAGCCTGCTGACCGAGGAGTTCTACAGCTGGCAAGTCGAGGAATGCGCTAAGACGCTCCTGCCTTTGCTCGGTTAATGACCTCCCACACCAATCCCTCTGGGGATTGGGGAGAGTAGAAAATCGTGGTTTTGGGCGGGCGAGGCTCGCCCCAAAACCATCCATTAAACCCCTGCCCGGAGGTTAGGATATGACCAAGAACGTTGTCATCATCGGCACACTCGACACCAAAGGGCCGGAGATCGCTTACCTGCGCGATCGGCTGCAAGCTCTAGGCCTGGTGACTACCGTCGTCGACTCCGGGATTCTTGGTGAGCCGATCGGAATCACACCGGATATTTCGCGTGCCCAGGCTGCCACCTACGCCGGCACGACCATCGACGCCCTACGTAGTGCCGGCAGCCGGGGGAAAGCCGTGCATGGCATGCGGGAAGCTCTCAAGAAATTGACGCTAGAGCTGTACAAGGTCGGTAAGCTGCAAGCCATCGTCAGCATGGGGGGGGCCGAGGGCGCCGTAATGGGCGCGGCAGCCATGATGCAGTTGCCGGTGGGCGTGCCAAAGGTGCTCGTATCGCCAATCGCCTCGGGGAAGCATTATTTCGACCCGTTGGTTGGCACCAGCGATATCATAGTCGTCCATTCGATCGTCGATATCCTGGGATTGAACCCCATCGCCACGACCATCTTCGACAACGTCGCTGCTGCGATCAAAGGGCTGGTCGAGTACGGCCACGAATTAGGCAAACCCCGACCTGAGGATAAATATGTAGCCGTCACCATGTTGGGCAACACCACCCGGGCGGTCATGGCGCTCAAAGAGCGCCTGGCTGAAAATAGCTATGAGGCGGTCATCTTTCACTCCAACGGCGTGGGTGGTCCCGCTATGGAGGAAATGGCCGAAGCCGGGCAATTTATCGGCGTCATCGACTTCACCACCAACGAAACCTATGACCCGATGACGGGCGGCATCCATGACGGCGGCCCTGACCGGCTCAAACGCGTCGGCCGGATCGGGTTGCCCCAGGTCATCGTCCCTGGTTGCATCGATTTCTGCGTGTTTCACGCTGGCGCCATTCCAAGGGAACTGCAAGGACGCCCCGTCTATGACCATAATCCTGAATACACGCTGGTGCGCGCCACGCAGGAGGAGATGATCGCCCTCGGTCACCTCTTCGCCGACCGGCTCAACCTGTCGAAAGGGCCGGTTGTCATAGCCGTGCCCACCCAGGGACTGTCAATTCCAAATGTGCCGGGCGGTCCCTTCTGGAATCCGGAGGCTGACGCAGCTTTCTTAAAGACTTTGCGCAGCGAAATCAGGCAGGATATCCCTGTGCTTACTTTTGAACGTCACGTCAACGACCCCGACTTTGGTCGCCAGGTCGCTGACTTATTTGTAGAATTAATGCGTAAGGAGAAAAAACCATGATCGCTGGAAGCGGTAAATCCTTTAAACACCTCCCGCACTTCACCGCAGGTGACGAGGAGTTCCGCAGTAAGTTCCTCTCCTGGGACCTGGGCGAGCTGACCTATGTTGATGTCCAGGAATACCTTCAGGTCAAGGACACCATCCTGGTGCCAATGGCCAGTTTCGAGCAGCACGGCCCCCACCTGCCGATCTATACCGACACCATTACCGCCGTAGAGGTCTCGCAGCGTGTCTCGGAGATGATCGCCGTGATCCACACCCCCCCCATCTGGATGGGATACTCCCCCCAGCATATGTACGATCCAGGCAAGGGGCGCGGCACGATTACCGTGCGCAGCAGCACATTGCTCAACCTGGTAAACGACGTAGGCCGCAGCCTGATCCACCATGGCTTCAACCGCATCATCTTTATCAACGGCCACGGCTCCAATGTAAAGGTCATCGACCCGGTGCTGCGTAAGTTGCGCTACGAGACCGGCGCCCTGATCGGCTTCGTCAAACCCTATATGGAAAACTACGTCGGCATCCTGGCCGGCTTGATGGAAAACCCGCTCGAGGAGACGCCTGGCTGGCACTCCAGCGAGCTGGAGACCTCCCAGGACCTGGCCTGGAATGAGCATTACGTGCGCATGGATCGCGCCAATTTCACGAAGGCTCATATCCCTGAATTTCTACCTAAGACATTTGCCAAGAAGGATGGCATGCCGGATGTGGAGTTTGACGGGTTTAAGTACTTTACCTTCCCGATGGACCACCACGAGTTCATCAACAGTGGCGTGATCGGCAACCCGCTGCGCGCCTCTAAGAAAAAGGGCGAAGAAGCCTTCCGCCGCCTTTCTGAACACGTTGCGCGCGGGGTTCTCGAATTAATGAAAGTCCCGGTGGAAGTTCACACGCGCGCCTTCATCGACCGAGTCCTGTAGTAAGTGCTGAGCAAGGGAGTGGGGGCTGATCAACGACCCCCACTCCGGTAGCTGGACGGGAAGAGTTTGTAGCGGTGACTCCAGTCGCTTTTAGACGCAAGGAGATCGACTGAAATCGTTAGTACTGATGTTCAGAAAATAAAAGGAGGCCCAAAGTGAAAGTTGGCGTTTTTAGTTTTGTTTTTCAGGACTTATTGGCCTTTGATAAGGCCCTCGATTGGATCGCCGGGGTGGGCGCCGAAGCGGTCGAGATCGGGTCAGGTGGGTATGTGGCGGAGCTGGGCGAGGCGTACTGCCAGCCCGCCGAATTGCTCGCCGATGGAGGCAAGCTCAAAGAGTGGAAAAAGAAAGTAGACGATCGCGGGCTGGAGATCAGTGCCCTGAGCTGCCATGGCAACCCACTCCATCCTGATCCCCGCATCGCCAATAACCACCGGGATGATTTCCGGAAAACCGTACTGGTGGCCGAGAAGATCGGTGTGCGGCGGGTGATCACCTTCTCGGGTTGCCCAGGTGACTGCGAGAACAGTATATACCCCAACTGGGTTACCTGCCCCTGGCCGCCGGATTTCTTACGCATCCTGGAATGGCAATGGAACGAGAAAGTCATCCCCTATTGGCAGGAGGAAGCTCGCTTCTGCCGTGAGCACGGAGTGGACATGATCTCGCTGGAGATGCACCCCGGTTTCGTGGTCTATAACCCTGAGACGTTGCTGCGTCTTCGCCAGGCAGTCGGGTCGGAGATCGGCGCCAATTTCGACCCCAGCCATCTGTTCTGGCAGGGCATCGACCCGATCGCCGCCGTGCGCCAGCTGGGCGAGGCTATTTTCCACGTGCATGCTAAGGACACCAAGATCGACCCGCTCAATGCCACTGTCAATGGGGTACTGGATACCAAGCCTTACGCTGACGAGCTGCACCGCTCCTGGATCTTCCGCACGGTAGGCTACGGCCATAATCTCGAGTTCTGGAAAGACCTGGTCAGCAACCTGCGCCTGGTCGGCTACGACTATGTCTTGAGTATGGAGCACGAGGACAGCCTGATGTCGCTGCGTGAGGGGCTTGAAAAGGGCGTCAGCGCCCTGCGCTCGCTGGTCCTGACCGACGAGCGCGGCAAGCCGTGGTTCGAGTCTTGATTCACTTAATGGAGTAAATCGTGCAGGTCAGGCTCGCTTATGGCCGTCAAGGATTAATCATCACCGTCCCAGACAACGCTGAGGTGTTGCAGACGCACTTCACGCCAGGGTTGCCGGATGAGACCAGGGCGCTGCGGGAGGCCTTGCGTCAACCGATCTCGTCTCCACCGTTGGCTGATCTCGTCCAGTTCGGCGAGCGGGTCGTCGTTGTCCATACAGACATCACCCGCGCTACGCCCAACGATCGCATCTTGCCCGTGCTCCTGGACGAGCTGGAGTCGGTGGGCGTTGTCCGGAAAGACATCACCTTGCTCAACGGCCTGGGTACGCATCGCCGCCAGACCGAGGCCGAGCTGCGCGCCATGCTTGGCGACAATGTAGTAGAGAAATACCGCTGCCTGCAGCACGACTGCAACTCCGACGCTGACCTGGTCTCGCTGGGAGTCACATCCCTGGGTCATCCGGTGCGTGTCAATCGCTTCTACCTGGAATCCGATGTGCGCATTCTGACTGGCTTCATTGAGCCGCATTTTTTTGCCGGTTTCAGTGGTGGCCCAAAAGCCATCCTGCCCTCCCTGGCCGGGGCAGAGAGCGTCTTCACCAACCACGGCCTCCAAATGATCGCCCACCCCAAGGCCACCTGGGGGGTGACCGAGGGCAACCCGATCTGGATGGAGATGCGCGAGGTCGCCCTGCGCACCAATCCGACCTTCCTCTTGAATGTGGCTCTCAACACGCGGCGAGAGATCACAGGGATATTCGCAGGGGATATGCTAGCCGCCCACGCCTTGGGCTGTGCCTTTGTTAAGGACAATGCTATGGCGAGAGTTGACGAGCCTTATGACATCGTCATCACCACCAACAGCGGTTACCCGCTCGACCAGAACCTGTACCAGTCGGTCAAAGGCATGAGCGCTGCCAACCAGGTCGTCCGGGAGGGAGGTTCGATCATCATCGCCACCGCCTGCGAAGATGGCCTACCCGATCACGGGCTGTATGCAGCCCTTTTGGCCGAAGCGAGGACCTTACAGGGCCTCCTTGACATGATCGCTCAGCCCGGCTTCACCGCCCAGGACCAGTGGCAGGTGCAACTCCAGGCTCAGATCCAGCAGCGCGCCGATGTGTATGTCTACAGCGACGGCCTGACCGATAAGCAGATTGAGCACGCCCTGTTCATTCCCTGTTCCAACATCGAAGCCACGCTGGCGCGGTTGCTGGAAAGATATAGGCCGCAACCCCGCCTGTGCGTCATGCCCGAAGGGCCGCAGCTGATCCCTTATCTGAGGGAGTGAGTTTAACTTCCCGAATGCTCGGAGCATTCGGGTATCTGACCAGGAGACTTCATGGACAGCAAATCTTACCGTTTACGTGAATTCATCAATCCCGCCGACGGGCGCAGTCTGGTGGTCGACGCCAGCGCCGGACTTGTGCTTGGGCCGCTGCCTGGCCTCGAGCATTTCGCCGAGGCTATGAGGCCAATCTCCCACCTGGTAGACGGTATCGTCGCCAGTTCCGGCCAGGCTCGTCATTTCACCGGCCGCACGCGCACAGACGCTGCCCTGCTGGTGCGCGCCGATTGGACCAACGCCCTGCGCGGGCCGGATTTCGTCCTCCCGCCCGAGACCATCAGCCACATCCCACTACTCAACCCTTCGGATGCCCTCGATCTTGGCGCCAGTGCTGTGGTGCTTTACTTCTTGCTGGGGCACGAGGAGCAGATCGAGGCCGGCTGCCTGCGCACCACGGTGCAGCTCGCCTTGCAGGGAAGCCAGGTGGGTATGCCTCTAGTGGTCGATGTGCAGCCGGTCGGCCCGCGCGTTGTCCTGCGCGACAAGGCTATTGAGCTGGGCGTTTCCTACGCCCTGGAAGGCGGCGCGGATGGCGTGGCCGTGCCCTGGCCAGGTCGCGCTTCGCTTGAGATGATCCTCAAGATGTCGACCGGGATTCCGGTCTGGATCAAGCCCACTTCCCTTGAGGCAGTCGAATCCGAGCTGGCCGAGGCCTTGAGCCTGGGCGCGGCGGGGCTGTGGCTGGACGGGCGTCTCTTTTCCTGGCCCGATCCGCTTGGGGTCCTGGAGACGCTACGCGCCAAGGTTCATAAGTTGATATCTGTCGAATAGCGGAGGAGTTTGCTAATGTATCTCGGATTGCAGGCCAGGCTGGATCGCCTGTTCAACCGCCACGGCGATGGACGCGCCGTGTGTGTCGCCGCCGATCACGGCTATATGAGCGACGTCACCCCCAACGTGGTCAACCTGCGCCCAATCACCACGGCGGTCATCCAGGGTGGGGTGGATGGCATCTTGCTCAGCCCCGGGCAGGCCATGCGCCTGGCCCCTTTCTTCCAGGGACGCGACGGGCCAGCGCTGATCTTGCGCGCCGACTGGATGAACATGCCCCGCCTGGGAACCTCCAACGTCGCCAACGCTGTACCGCAGCGATTATTGTGGCACCAGAAAGTCGTCACCGCCGGGCAAGCCTTGGATCTGGGCGCCTCGGCCATCACCATCTACTTGTTCCTGGGCTACAACGACCGGATCGAGGCAACGGGGATTGAAGTGTGCGCCCGCTTCGTCTCCGAGTGTCACCAGGTCGGGCTGCCATGCATCATCGAACCACTGGCTTACGGCGGCCAGGTAACCGGCGCCAACAGCGTTGAGATCCTTACGTTGGGGGCGCGCATGGCAGTCGAGATGGGCGCCGACGCCCTTAAGATCCCTTATACCGGCGATGTGGACACCTTCCACCATCTTGTCGATGTCTCCCAAGTGCCTGTGCTGGTCCTGGGCGGGGCGCGCTCCGACAACGAGCGCGACGCCCTGGAGCTGTTCGCTGAAGGGCTTGAGGCTGGCGCAAGCGGCTGCCTGATGGGCCGCAATGTGACCAAGTCGCCTGACCCACAGCGCCTGGTCGAGCAGTTGTGCGGCATCGCCCACAAAGGGTGGCCAGTCGAACGCGCCATGCGCACCGAAGAATGGACCTACCTGAAGCTGAAAGCGCATCCCGCCAAGTGTACTGGCTGCATGTTGTGTGTCACCGCCTGCGTGGCCAGCCATGACAGCGGAGCTTATGGCAACCATCTGGCCCGCCTGCGCATCGATCCCGGGGTGAAAACCGGCCAGCATAAAGTGATGTTCTGCACGCTGTGCAAGAAATGTCTGGACGTGTGCCCGACCGAAGCTCTGCGCTGGCATCCAGAGAACGGAGCTGTTGAGTTACTCGTGGACAAGTGCACTGCCTGTGACAAGTGCGTCGAGATCTGCCCGACTGAGGTGATCGTCCACAGTGATGCGGGTATCCAAATCGCTTCTGGCGAGACCCTGGACTGGTATCCTGTGGTGTGCGATATGTGTGGTGGCGAGCCGGAGTGCGCCATCATCTGCCCGACTGACGCCATCTTCGTCGCCGAGCGGAAGGAGCTGGCTTAATGGACCTGCGACAAAGAGCGTATTGTGATCAGATTCTACGCGTAGACTTGAGTAGAGGTGCAATCCATACCACACCCCTGCCCGACAAAGCGATGCCCATGATCCTGGGCGGTAAAGGGTTGGGCGCCCATTTGCTGTATACAGAACAGAAGTCCGGCGTCGATCCCCTTTCGCCCGAAAACCACCTGATTTTCCACAACGGCCCCCTGACGGGTACAACCGCGCCCACCGCGGGGCGCTTCGGCTGCACTACGCGCAGTCCGGCTACCGGCACCTACAGTGACAGCTATTGCGGCGGGTATTGGGGCCAGATGCTCAAATATGCTGGCTACGACGCCCTGGTGGTGACTGGCGCCTCTGACCAGCCGGTGATGCTGGTAATCGACGACGACTATGCTGAAATCCGTCCAGCCGGTCACCTGTTGGGGCTGAGCATCACCGCCACAGCCCACCGTTTGCGGGAAGAATTTGGGCATGACTGGCAATCGCTCGTCATCGGCCCGCCTGGCGAAAAGCAGCGCAATCTGGCGGGTATCTTCAACGATTCCCGCGCCCTGGCACGCGGCGGCGGCGGCGCGGTGATGGGCTCCAAGAATCTGAAAGCCATCCTGACTCGCGGTAACGGTTATGTCCAGGTCTATGATAAGGAGAAATACCAGCGCGCCTTACAGCTGGCCTTCCGCGCCGTGCGCATGTCAAGCGAAGTCACCCTGCTCGGCCGCGAGGGGACGATAAACATCCTGGAGATCATCAATGTGATGGGCGCGTTGCCCACCCGCAATTTCCAACGCGGCCAGTTTGAAGCCGCCGACGAGGTGTCCGGCGCTGCTTTCCGCGCCCACCATTGGGTCAAGGAATATGCTTGCTTCGGCTGTCCAATAGCCTGCGGCAAGTACACCCACCCGCTTGAGGATGGAGTTTTCATCGAAGGCCCTGAGTATGAGACAACCTTTGCCATGGGTCCCAACTGCGGCATCGGCGACCGGGAGACGATCATCCGCCTGAATTGGTATTGCGATGAATACGGCCTGGATACGATCAGCGCTGGCGGGGTATTGGGCTTCGTCATGGAGATGTTCGAGCGCGGGGTCATTACTGCTGGCGAACTGGACGGCATCCAACCCCGCTTCGGTGACTGCGCCTCGGCCCTGGCGCTGCTCGAAAAGATGGCGAAGGTAGAAGGTTGTGGCGAGTGGTTGGCGCAGGGTGTGGCCGCCATTGCCCGCCAGTACCCCCAGGCGGATCCTTTCGCCATGCACGTCAAGGGCCTGGAGATGCCCGCTTATCACCCTAGCGCCGCCAAGGGCACAGCCCTGGCCTATGCCGTCTCCGAACGCGGTGCCTGTCACCTGCGCGGCGCGCCGCTCGGTGAACTTTTCAGTGGGGCCGCTGACCCCCTGGCGATCGAGGGCAAGGCGCAGCTCTTTCGCGACCACCAGGCAGATCGAGCCGTGTGGAACAGCGCTTGCCTGTGTTATTTCCCGTCTTATGGAATGAATCTCAAGGAGCTCTGGCAGCTGATCACCGCCGCGACAGGTTTTGATTATCCCACGGTAGCGGACTTGGAATTGCTTGGTGAGCGTGTCTCGACCCTGGCGCGTCTCTTCAATGTCCGCGAAGGTTTCAGCCGTCCCCAGGACACCTTGCCAGCGCGCAACCTTTCCATACCCATGACTGGCGGCCCAGCCGATGGGCAGGTGGTGGAACTTACCCCCATGCTCGACGAATACTATCGCATCATGGGCTGGGACGAGAATGGGATCCCCTCCCCCAAGCGCCTGCACCAACTAAATATTTATGACCGTTGACCCACTCGTCTTCTTCATCATGGTGGGGATCGTGGCCTTCATGATCGGCCTGGCGAAGGGCGGGCTGGGCGGCACACTCGGAGCGTTAGCAACCCCCATGATGGCTCTGGTTATGCCCGCCAACCAGGTGATCGGGTTGGTACTGCCCGTCCTGATGCTGGCGGATGTGTTTGCTGTGGCGCTGCACTGGCGGCGCTGGAATGGTCGCCTGGTCTGGCTGCTCATTCCCGGATCGGTGGCGGGCGTGACCATCGGCACGCTCTTCATCACCAACGCCCCGACACGCGCCTTGCAGATCGCCCTGGGGGTAATAGTGCTCTTGTTCGCAGTTTACAGGATATTCGAGAAGCGTATCCTCGGTTCGCTGACTTACAAAGCCAGGGACTGGCACGGCCTGCTGGCAGGCACGGTCACTGGTTTCTCGAGCGCACTTGCGCACACCGGAGGGCCGCCGGTCAGCATATACTTCCTGATGCAAGACGTCACCCCACGTGTCTTCATCGCCACCTCGGCCATCTTTTTCTTGATTCTGAACTGGATCAAAGTCCCCTACTATTGGTACGCAGGCCTGTTCGACTTTCAGCGGTTGTTGCAGATCGCCTGGCTGCTGCCATTAGTCCCGCTGGGAGTATGGGTGGGGCGTTGGGCGGCTGGCAAAGTGAATAAAGAGACCTTCGAGTGGATCATAGTTGTTCTTCTTGCTATTACCTCCTTACTGTTGATCTTTGGGTAATCAGGGAGTGCCCGTGCTATAATTCGAATTGAGGTGAAGGTGATGACCCTTGTAATTGACGTGCAACCGGTTCCGCTCGAAACGCACAAAGATGGTGTTGTGCGCATCAAAGGCACTCGGGTGACCCTGGATACAGTGATATCCGCCTTTTTGGATGGGGATACAGCAGAGGAAATTGTAGAACAGTATCTATCCTTAGAATTGGCTGATGTATATGCCATCCTCGGCTATTACTTAAAGAATCGCGAGTCAGTTGATAAGTATCTTCAAAAGCGGCAAAAACAAGCGGATAAAGTCCGTCAGGAAAATGAAACCCACTTCCCCCAATCCGGCTTGCGGGAACGCTTGTTAGCCCGGCAGAGAGATGCTTAAACTGGCTGCCGACGAAAATTTCAACCAAAAAATCCTGCGCGGCTTGCAACGCCGAAAACCTGACATCGATATTGTTCGCATTCAGGACCATAGTCTTCAAGGAAAAGACGATCCGACGGTTTTAGCATGGGCAGCGCAGGAAGGACGATTATTGATCACTCATGATGCTAGCACGATAACGAAATATGCATTTGCAAGGGTTCGATCAGGCCAGCCAATGCCCGGAGTCTTGGAGGTTGGTCGTGGGGTACCAATTGGTCAGGCAATTGAGGATATACTGTTGCTATACGAATATAGCCTTGAGGGGGAGTGGGAAGGTCAAATTCTTTATCTGCCATTGCGTTCCTGACCTTTATCGAGATAAGCGTTTAGGCTTTATGAACTCCTATGAACGATATACCCGTCGTCTGCGCCGCGAACCGGTCGACCAGGTACCCAATTTCGACATCTTCATGACCTTCGCCGCCCACTATATCGGGCAGCCGCTCTCCCGCTATTATTTGGATCACCGCGTGCTGGT
>MGOK01000110.1:12291-12525 GCA_001795335.1 Chloroflexi bacterium RBG_19FT_COMBO_55_16 | reverse complement strand
TGTACTGGAAGCCTTTGACCTGGACATCGTGCAGGCCATTTCCGACCCCTACCGGGAAGCCGCCGATTTCGGACTGCAGGTCGAGTTCCCAGAGGATGGATTGCCCATTTCCAAGGTGCCGCTGATCACCGAGCCGGGCGATCTACAAAAGATGATCTCCCCGAATCCCTACACAGGGCGGCGCATGAGTGATCGCCTGGAGGCCATCCACTCCTTCCACCAGCAGGTGGGCGG
>MGOK01000110.1:11913-12050 GCA_001795335.1 Chloroflexi bacterium RBG_19FT_COMBO_55_16 | reverse complement strand
CTGCCCTACGAGCAGCGCATCTTCGCCGCCGTACATGAAATGGGCGCCATCGCCCGTCTGCACATCTGTGGCAACACTACCCGCATCCTGGCAGACATGACCGAAAGCGACGCTGACATCATCGACATCGACTGGAT
>MGOK01000110.1:11580-11823 GCA_001795335.1 Chloroflexi bacterium RBG_19FT_COMBO_55_16 | reverse complement strand
TGGCTGATTGTATGCAATTGGGCGGTCTGCGCAGCTTCAGCGCCGCAGGCTGCGAGATCCCCGACGGCACGCCAAAAGCCAACCTGTTGGCCCAGGCTCGGGCGCTCAGAGAAGCCCATTCGAAGAGCTGAACTCCAGGGAGAACATGGCTGCCCGTCGCTGGGTCTTCCAGAATTTGCCCGCTGACCCGCAAGAAGGCATCCGCTCCCTGACGCCCGAGGGGCAGGAGGCGGTCAAGCTGGT
>MGOK01000110.1:0-11566 GCA_001795335.1 Chloroflexi bacterium RBG_19FT_COMBO_55_16 | reverse complement strand
ACCGGGTCGCCTTCCTGACCCAGGCGGGTTGGATCCCCGAAGACCTGATCATGCCCTGGATGCACCCCATGATCGCCAAGTCCTGGGACAAGCTGGAGCCGTATGTGGAACATGAGAAACAGCGCCGCAACGAGCCGTATTATTACAAGCACGCCTGCGAGCTGGCCGCGCGCTGCCGCGCCTGGCGGGAGAAGCACCTGGAGGATGCGCAGGTTAAGTGGGTGAAAGACGCGCTTTAAAGACTCCCATACTGGCTTAAGGCCTTAGAAGCAGAAGCTCAGTGGAGTAAGGTTTTCAAGGGGATGATATTTCGCAATCTATAAATTTTCCTTCTTTGTCCACGGGGCTAGCAAAGGTGAATAGTTGGAGTTCGATTCACAGGGGATTTAATCTCGGCGTTGGAACAATAGGTGCTCTACTTTTGTGGTAGACGGATTTTCTCACCTCTCCACTCTAATCTTTGGGATTGGACCAACTTTGATAAACCGCGTTCTATGCATAAAGTTACCTTCGCGTTGACTCTAAGCCCGAATAATTTGGCGGTTTGTTTGACTAAGTCCTCTTTATCCAAGCTTAATGCTGATCTGACACAGAGATACATCCCTTCCATCAGTTCCTCAGGTGGGATTTCTTCGATGGACCGAAGTCCGTCTCCTTTATGTGGGACACGAACAACCAAAGGTTTTTCAGAACTTGGCCATAGAAAGATTCCAATCTGACGAAACAATCCCCGACGTATTGCGGAAAAAATCGCCCAATCAAGAGTCTGGTTAATTCTATTACCAACTCGCCTGATGGCGAAAGCATCAGTTATCCGTCTTTTTGCTACGTTGGAAGCGATAGGACCTTCAGATTCAACCACAATTTTGAGCATCTCCTCTAATTGGTGTATATTTGTGAATCGGAAAGACTCGACACCTTTATAAGGTACCTTCAAGTTTGTAATACTATAAAGTACTACTTCTGGAGGAAGTGTTCTCTGAGATGTGTCAAATATTTTGGGATCTATTGTCGACAGATGAGGAGAGGCACCTGGGCTCTTCGATATACGGGTTTCTATTTGATGATTGATAATAGTTGAACCAGGATTGGAAGAGCCAGGAATCATTCGCCCCTGTTTCCAACTTTCTTTTACGGCTTCCACAACTTTTTTTATTTCCCGGTCTTGATTCTCGATCCAATCCCTCGACCATATACGATGAATACGCCACCCAAGGCTTTCCAAAACTTGTTGCCGTAAGCGATCGCGGTCTCGTGCTGTAGGGGCTGAGTGGTACATAGCCCCGTCGCACTCGATTCCTAATAAAAACCGTCCAAGTTGTTCGGGGTCAAGCACTGCCATATCAATACGATAAAATGAAACGCCAACCTGCTTCTGCAAACGTAAACCTCTGGCTATCAGAGCCTCATAAACCGCAGCTTCGAAGGGCGACTCGAAATCCGCATCGAGGTCTACGGAAATATCAGCATAGAGCGTTTTCAACCCATCTCTTGCCAAAGTCATATAGCTACGAAGCAGCTTGACACCTCGGCTTTCAGTTCGTGACAGGTCAATATCTTCAGGTTGGATCGAGGTGACCATCTTGACACGATGGCGAGCCCTCGTCACGGCAACATTCAAGCGGCGTTCTCCACCTTCTCGATTGAGAGGCCCAAAGTTCAATAGGAGTCGTCCAGTTTCATCCTTCCCATACCCGACACTGAAGATCATTACGTCCCGCTCATCCCCCTGTACCAACTCAAGATTTTTAACAAAGAACGGTTCGTCAACCGCATCAGAGAAGTAAGGCCATAAAGTGGGGTTGTCTTTCATGATTCGATCCAACTCTATCTGGATGATGTCACGTTGAGCTTGACTAAAAGTAACAACTCCCAGAGATTGTTCAGGGTATTCTTGGAAGTGCTCCAGGATTAACCCGATAACTCGTTTGGCTTCAATCTCATTATTTCGGCTGATACGCCGATAAACTCCGTTTGGAACATTAATGAATTCCACCCCTGTTTGCTGGGGATTCCGAACCGCAGCTGGAAAGGTTAATAGGCGGTTCTGGTAAAAGTGATAGTTACTAAAAGCGATTAAGGATTCATCCCGACTACGATAATGCCACAAAAGCATTTTGTTTGGCAAACCAGAGGCGTCGCTTTCGTTCAAAATACTTTCAAAATCTTCGGGTTGGTTAATGTCTTCATTATAATCTTCATCACCTTCAAGAATCTCGAAGAATGAAGTAGGGGGGAGTTGATGTCGATCGCCAACAATGATCACTTGCTTGGCACGAATAATGGCACCCACCGCCTCTTCGGGGTGAATCTGAGAAGCTTCGTCGAAGACAACAAGATCAAAATAGAATAGTTCTGGATTAAGAAGTTGACTGACGGTCAGAGGGCTCATCATTAGACACGGGCGAAGAGATAGGATTAGTTCTGGCACTTCACCAAACAGCCGTCGCAGTGGTTTTAATCGCCGTTTCTTGTTAAGCTCCCGCCGTAGTATGGCTTCCTCAGAGCTGGCCGAGATCATCCAATCTGCCTGGGGACGTCGCTCGAGGATTCGGGCACGAATCAGTTGTTGAGTGAGCAAAATTTGCTCTCTATCTAAAAGGCGGAACTGGTTGATCAACACTTGGTGTGACTGACCTTGGAAGTTTAATAGAGCCTCATCGCTCCACACAACCGAATCGATCCATAATGAGTAAAACTGGCGGAGAAAAGCCGCAGGCCAGTTAGCAGCTTTAATTGAAACGTTGAATGCTTGAGAGATAAAAGGTGCCAAATCGAGTTCATATGCTTGGATGCAAAGTCGGTTAAATTTAGCCCAATCTATCAAAGAACTAATCTCTTCAGAGTGCTGTTGGCACCAAGCAACTACGACCTCGAAAGGAATGTTGAAAAACTCGGTCAGTTCTTTTGGTAGTTGATCAGAGTAGAACTGCTTTCTAATAAAATCCAAATTTCCTTTGATTTGGCGTCCCAATCCAATAAGGCGGCTCACAGATGATTGGAGTTGGTTTTCCTGATAGAGTGATTCTACATGCTCGCTTATTCTGCGTTGCTGAACGCGTTTTGCAAAATCCAAGTCTTGTAAAACCTTTTCAGGGTTAGGACGCCCCTGACGATGGCTCAAATCTCTTAGCAAGTTCGAGTCTTTCCAATATTGGGGCCTTAGATAGCGTAGGATGGACTGATACGATTTCTCATAACGCTGGCAGAGATTTGCTATTGGAATATTCAAGATAATAGGTTTATAGACATGGGCAACTCGTACAATTTCCCATCCCTCAAAGAGATTCCTAGGATTTTCAACTCCATAATTTTCAGACAATACTCGAACGCCAGCAGCAAACTCATTGATCTCCTCTACTAACTTAATGAGACTGCTTTCAATATCGTTTTGGAGTTGGAGGGATAATTCTGTGATCTGGCAACCCAACCAGGAATGGTTGTTATATCTGTCAATTACTTGGGGGAAATTTGCTAGCTTGGAAATAAATTCTATTTGTAGTTGATGAGTTTCAGGTGTTAGTGTCTCTATGTTATTCAGGTTAAAACGAACTTTAGGAGCATTTACTAAATGAGCAAGCTCACCATAAGCCTTAAAGGCTGAAACACCAAGTTTATGGCGAGGCTTATGTAACGCTCGTACATAATCATTAAGATTCTTTCGAAGGACTTTAAGGGTACCAATTTTTTCCTGAAGCTGAGTAGGCCTTGGCACTTGTCTGGTGTTTATAGATTTGCCGAGCTCTTCAACGATTTCCCGTTTATCCCGACGGAAACTATGAATCTGAAGGCAGAAATCCCCCAGGCCGACTTTGTTTAGCCGTTCTTGCACAACTTCTAGAGCGGCCATTTTGGCACTCACGAATAACACACGTTTCCCTTCCCCTAAGAATTCAGCGATGATATTTGCGATGGTCTGGCTTTTTCCTGTTCCAGGTGGCCCTTGTAGAACGAAACTCAACCCCGATTTAGCAGCTTGAATTGCTTCCTGTTGAGTAGAGTCTGCATCCAGCACCTGAAAGGTTGTTTCTGGCAGTACCCGATCGTCTAATTCCTCGGCCCGTATCAGATCGATATCCGAGCTAGGAATTGGAAGTCCAGGTATGCTCATTGAGCGAATCAATGTGTGTTCAATAAGCTTTTTCCGGTTCTGCTCTAGATCTGCTACCAACATCTGCTTCTGATAGCTAAAAATACTCAGGACGATTTTAGGCTCAACGCTCCAATTTGTTTGAGTGCGTATCATTGTGTTGACAAGTTGCCAATAATGAATGAGGCCATCTGCATCTATGTCTTCTGGTAACTCTGGCAATTCAAGCCGAAAAGATTGATGGAGCCACTCCTGGAGCGTGGGGTTGACAACAATATCTTCTTCCAGCATGGCCATTTGATAAGGTTGACCTGGAGCTTCGCGTCTTAATTCTACGGGCACAAGGACCAAAGGGGCCTGGACCATTTCACCCTGAAGCGAATCTCGCCAGTTCAAGAATCCAAACGTCAAGAAGAGTATGTTTACACCTTGTTCTTCGCGAGCGATTCGCGAGCGTGTTCGTAGATTGTATAGGATGCGGTTGATCTGCTTGCTGGATTGCCGAACGCCAATTTCGAGGGGTGAAAGGGCTTTGGTTGCCTGGGTTGATTCCTGTTCGGGCTGAATATCAGAAGTACTTTCATCATCGGATAAGGGAAAAGTGAGAATTTTTCCCTTAACAACAAGACGATCGAACAAATCTGTCGGAGCGGGATGAATAATTTCAGCTGTTGACGATTTAGTGGTCTTAAAGTAAAGTAACCGGTTTCGACGACTGAAATCAAGCAGGCGTGATGTCCAATATTCAATCTTTCGATTGATTATCTGCTCCTCTTCAGAAAGGTGACTCTTAATCATCATTTTCCAATTTGGACTCTTTTCTGAAACGACAGCCAAGAGTTGCTTGTTTGTTTTACTGATTCCCCTACCAATGATCGCTCAGATGAAAAGTTCGAGGTATTCGGGATATAAGAATTGTAAAGGAGAGAGCAGAAGGTGTCAAATATAAAAGTGATCGGGTTCTGCGTCAAAATTTTCACTTTCAAAGTGCTCGCAAAGGCCCGAGGTTGTGCTCAAACCTGTACAGGCTGACCTAAAATGGCTATTGCGGGCAAACCGTTTATGGTTCATTCTCGCAAAGAATTGCACTAGGGATGCGAACAATCGCTCGCGATGGCTCATGCCCCGGAGTCCGTTCCCTCCCCAAACGCGACTTCCAAAGCGGTCTGGCTAATGGCCTGATACGCCGGCCCGAGCAAGGGCTGCAGACCGGGCTCAGAGACAAAAGCCGGTTCGCCCAGGCGCTTTAGCAGCGGCATCTCGATGGAGGGGGACCGGATGGCAACCGAGAACTGCCCCAGCGGCTCGTCCAAATCCCAAAATCGCGCCAGGGTCTCTTCCAGGGGAATCGCTACCTCGGGTTCTTCTTCCTTATCTTCCACGGCCTCCTGGCCTGCCCGTTGTTGGCGCAGGGCTTGTAAAATCTGTTCCTGGGAGCGCCCACGCAGGCGGAAGAGCAGGAAGGGGTCTTCGTCGAAACGCTCGCCCAGGATATAGTGGGTGGCGGCGACGTGTTTGCAAGGATTGGCCCAGTCAGGGCACGAGCAGTCGGTGGTCAGATCGCCGCGCTTGGCGGGGAACAGGCTCACCCCAGCGGTCTTGAAGGCATCTTCGATGTCTGCTGGCATTTCACCCGCCAGCAGTTGGGCGGTGAAAAGGGCCTGTTCGGCCAGCGCGGCAACGACCTTTTCCCAGTGGGCGTCTGTCAGCGGCATGACCTGGATCTTGACTTTGTAGGGCTTGGGACGCGATCCCTGCACGCGGGCTTCTATACCACCCTCGACCTCCTCGATGGAGAGCACCTGCCCTTTCCGGGCGTAGCTGCGCCCGCGCGACAGCCGGCCTGCGTCTACCAGCCGTTCCATCGCCTCGATCCAGCGCATCGCCCACCAGTTCTTGGTAAAAGCCCCACGCTGACTGCGAGCTTTGATCCCGTCCTTAGTCTCGATGGGCCGCGTCGGTTCGAAATCGGTGTAATAGTTGTAGTAACTGCGTCTGCGTGCCATTAAGCCTCCGTAGACAGTAGACGGGCTTGTATAAAGTCTACCGTCTTCCGTCAACCGTATCCTGTCTACCGCTACTGTCTCCTAAGCCTCACCAGTTCCCGCAACTCATCCGTCGAAAGCTCGGTTAGCCACTGCTCGCCGCTGCCGACCACGGCCTGCGCCAGGCCTTTCTTGCTCTCGATCATATCGTCAATCATCTCTTCCATTGTGCCCACGGTGACGAATTTGTGCACCTGCACATTGCGTTTTTGCCCGATCCGGAAGGCGCGGTCTGTGGCCTGGTCTTCTACTGCGGGGTTCCACCAGCGGTCGAAGTGGAAGACATGGTTGGCGCGGGTAAGATTCAGACCTGTGCCACCTGCTTTGAGCGACAGGATGAAGATCGGGGGTGCGTGCTCGTCCTCCTGGAAGCGCTTCACCATCTGGTCGCGTGCCTTCGCCGGGGTGCCGCCATGCAGAAATTGGTTTGCCGCGCCCACCGCTTGAGGCAGGTAGCGCGCCAGCAGTTGGCCCATCTCGGCGAACTGGGTGAAGATCAATGTCCGGTCGCCCTCTGCCAGGATTTCCTCCAGCATCTCGGCCAGGCGTTCGAGCTTGCCGCTGCGCCCGACCAGTGCTTTGTCCAAGCCGTCGCCATCTTTGCCAATCTGGTGCAGGTATTGGATGGGGTGGTTGCAAATCTGCTTCAGCTGCATCAACATGCTCAACACCAGGCCGCGCCGCTCCATGCCCTCTTTCTTCTCGATCTGCTGCACGGCGTCCTGCACCACTGCCTCATACAGCGTGGCCTGCTCTTCGGTCAAATGACAGTAAACCTTCGTTTCCACTTTTTCGGGCAAATCCTGGATGACGCGTGGGTCGGTCTTCACCCGCCGCAGGATGAACGGCGCGGCGAGTTTCTTGAGGCGGTGAAGGGCATTTTCGTCGTTATAGCGTTCGATGGGCAAGGCGAAGTTGCTGCGAAACGCCTCGCGGGTCCCCAGGTAGCCCGGGTTCAGGAAGTGCATGATCGACCACAGCTCGGAGAGGCGATTCTCCACCGGCGTGCCGGTCAGGGCCAGGCGGAAGTCTGCGGATAGTTTCCGCGCTGCCTGAGATTGCTTGGCAGAGGGGTTCTTGATGTTCTGGGCTTCGTCCAGGATCACTCCCAACCAGGAGACCGATTGCATGGTCTCGGCGTCCTGCCGCACCAGAGCGTAGCTGGTGAGCACCATATCCACGGATTGGGCAGCCTGGATAAACTCCTCGCCGCGCAGGCGATTCACACCCTGGTGGACGAGTGTGGTCAGGGACGGCGCGAACCGTTGGATTTCGCGCTCCCAGTTGGTCACTACTGATGTGGGGCAGACCAGCAGCGTGGGAGCAGGTAAAGTCCCGAGCGTCTCTTTTTCATTGAGCAGCAGCGCGATCGCCTGGATGGTCTTGCCCAGGCCCATGTCGTCGGCCAGGCAGGCCCCCAACCTCCAGCGACGGTGAAAGTGCAGCCAGGAGTAACCATACCGCTGGTAGGGGCGCAGTTCCCCAAGCAACCCGGCGGGTTGGGGTAACTCGGTAAACCGGTCGGACTGGCTAAACCGTTCCAACCATTCGGACAGCCACCCTTCGGGAATCACCTGGTCAATCGGCAGGCCGGCCTGGGTGGTCTGCGCGCCCAGCCCAAATTGCAGGGCGTCCAGCAGATCCATTTGCCCTTCGATTTGCTGCTTCTCCCAGAACCGGATGGCAGCCTCGATCTGCTCGGCGTCCAGCTGCACCCACTGGCCGCGGATTTGCACAAGCGGGGATTTGAGCGCTGCCAGGGCGCGGAATTCCTCTTTGGTAAGGGTCGTATCCCCGAGCGACAGCTCCCACTGGTAACTGACCAGGTTTTCGAGAGATAGTTTCCCCTTGGGGATGACGTCGGCGCTCTTTCCCTGAGTGGGCTTCATCCGCAGGCGCACGCCCAACCGCGCTCCTGGCTTGTTCCACCAGGGAGGAACGAGCAATCCAAACCCGGCCCCCTCCAGCAGAGGAGCGATTTCCCGCAGGAATATGTATGCAGCCTGGGTGTCCAGAGCGAGGGATGTGGGGCGCTTGCCCTTCAGGCTTTCTGCAATGGATGGGAACAGGCGCGCTGCGTAGCCCAGCCCGGCCAGGAGTTTCTCCTGGGGCTGCTCGAAGCGGCGATCTAACTGTTTGAGCACGCTGCCACGTGTCTTCCAGACTGCCTCAGCGGGGACCAGCAGGCTGGGATCGTCACGCGCTTGCAACAGGTAGTGAAGTTGCCAGTCGGGTTCCGATTTTTCGGTTTGCTGCAGGGGAGATTCGAGGCGGAAAGCAATACGAAAGATGGCGTCGCCGGCGATATGTAAGTTGCGCATCCATACCCGGTGGCTGGTGGCGAGGGCCTGCAATTGAGCAGGAGAGGCTTCCACTGTCGGGTCGTCGCGAAAGAGCGCTGCCAGCCAGCGCCGGGCAATGTCGTCCTGCCAGGTGGCGAAGTGCAGCGCGGCGGATTGCCCCCAGCGGCGGGCTAGGGCGTCGCAAAACGTATTCAGGAAAGTAGAGAGCAAGGCGCGCGGCGAAGGCGGCTCACTGCGCAGGCTTACTTCGGCGCGGCAGACGGGCGGCATGGCGGCTTCCAACTGTGCCAGGCGCGGCGCATCTTTTGGGCCGTCCAGCACGGGCAGCCAGCGGGCGTGAAATGTTTTCCTGTCGGCCTCGGCAGGAACCAGGATGGGTACAAGCTCGTGGGCGGCCAGCGTTTCCAGCGCCAGCGTGGCAGTATCGTGCCAGTAGCGGGCGTCGTCGCCCAATCTGAATTGCACCGCGGCTGTATCGTCGTTTTCCCCCAAGGTTGGCAGGTCAATCAACACCTGGAACGCGTCGACGGTTGACAGCCACACGCCTTTGACCATCCAGGGGGCCAGGAAGGGCTGAGTATCCTGGTCAAGCTCCCAATCGTGCACCAGGCGTGGCGAGGGCTGCGGGCCGCTGCGTGTTGTGGGCAAGCGGAGCGTTACCACCCGCTCATCGTCCTTACGTCCAAGGATTGGCCGCACTACCTTTGGCGGGGCGCAGAACGGATGATCCTTGGGTCTGGGGTTCTGTGGCAAGCGGCCGCGCTGCCACACAGGGGGCATTACCTCGGACGTCTCAGCCCAAAAGAGCACACCGCCGGTATCAGTCGGCGAGCGGGGTGGTTTCCAGTGGGCGTGCAAAACTTGCATGACTTACGCTTCTCCTAGTGGAGACACTCCTCAGCCGAAACCAATTGTATCCCTTCTCGCCCGGCTTTGACTTGCAATTCAGGAGTAAATCCAGACCTGGAAAACAGGTAATAAAAGACATTTGTCCACCGGCCGGCCGTCAATATAGTTCGAGTTTTGTTATTCAGGTCTTCCAAAATGTCTGTTCCAACGAGGTTGACAGACCACTTGCACTCTCCTACCAGGAGCGCTTCCTCGCTATCGCTTACAGCTACGACGTCGATCTCGCCAGTCTGATCCCACCAGCTGCCAATCCGCTCCGGTAAAAAAGATAAATTTCCACTGCGAGCCAGCCGGGCAATATAAGCCCGGGCTGCATCCTCGAACGCATAGCCTACAAACTGATCAAAGGTTGGACGCACTCGCTGCGCCAACACTCCATCGCTCATGCCCAGGTCCAGCGAATTCTGATAGGGATGCACATAACGGAACCAGAAACGCAGGAAAGGATCAACAATATGATAGAGACCTTTTTTGCTCTTTTCGGGCTGGTTTTCCGTTGCCGGTACCCTGCGGTAAATCAGGCGCATTTGTTGGAGCAGATCCAGGTAACGGGCTGTCATCGGGCTGTTTCCAACCCCAGACTTCAGGGCGATTTCGTTTAATCGAGTCCGACCTTGGGCGATGGCGCGCAGGATGGAAAAATAGTTACGCGGTTCGCGTAGCTCTTCCATGAGCAACAAGCGTGGCTCGTGGTACAGCAGTCCATGCATGTCCAGAATCTGCTGGCGGATGTTGGCAAAGATATTCACATTATCCGAGAAGGCAGCCAGGTAATAAGGCATCCCGCCCAGGACAGCCCAAGCCTCGATCTGCTGAATTGGGGTATAACCAGGGAAGAAGGCTGGAACTGCTGGCAATTCGAGTGGATTGAGTAATAAATTACCCGTCCGGCGACCGTATAAGGGAGCTTTATAGCCCAGCACATCGGTTTCCATCATCCCGATATAAGAGCCACATAGGATCAGGAAAACCTTCGAGTTCCGCAGGGTTTCATCCCACACTTTCTGCAAAATGGATAGGATAGCCTTGTTTCCGCCGATCAGATAGGTGAATTCATCCATAACCACGATCGGGTGCCCAGGTAACTCAGCCAGGGCGCGCAATGCCGCCTCCCAGGAAGGAAACGTAAAGCCCTCAGGGACCTCAGCGTGGGTCAGGCTATAGATCTCTTGCGAAAAAGTCGCCAGTTGGTCGCGGTCGGAACTTAAGGTAGCGATGAAGAAAATATGCGGCTTACCGGCGCAAAAAGCCCGTAAGAGTTCGGTTTTGCCGACCCGCCTGCGCCCATACAAGACAAATAGATCCGCCCGCTCCAAGGCATATAAGGTTTCTAATTGCGCTAATTCTGCTTCACGGTCGATGAACATAACCATCCCTCTGCGATCGAAATACAAAACGAGTTTATTATAATCTAGATTTGTATTTTTAGCTGGTTCGACTGAGATTTATTCTAATAAATATAGCGAACCTTAATCTACTCCAGGAAGTTCTTGGATATAATAATTCTTATATATCGGATGGGAAAAGGATTAATAAGATTCGCTATGTTGACTTGGCTGGCTGAATGGAGAGAAAAACGACAGGCGCAGAGCTTCCTGAAAAATATTTTCGCCTGGTATGAGACCTCGAAGGGCGTGTCAGACCTGCTCGGAGACGCTCTCTATGATCAGAAGATCTGCACCTCGGAGATTGGGTTGGTGCTGGATAAAACCGACCGGCAGCTCTTCGCTTTAGCCGGCTATATATCAGATGCGCGCGGTTCCCTGCGCCGCTGGGACCTGGACCTTGCCCAGCGCTTTGACAGGGCTTCCAGTAACATTTATCGACTTCGCAATATGACCGTTCGCTTCTTGATCCGTTGCCATGCTTCGGGGCCATTTGCAGATCAAGGCCAGATTTATTACTACCAGGCGTTGGAAGCCACGGGCTTCAAAGCGCGCCAGATAAGGACTGAAGTAGAGCAGGAGTTGAAGTCGATCTGGCTCGAGCTGCAGGGTTGGATCATCCAGGCTGAAAAGGTCGTCGGGGAATCCTGGGCGTAAGGTTTCTCAGATTTGGCAAGGGCTAATTAATGATCACCCCATCTGCCAGAGCAATGGTGCGTTTGGCCCGTTTCGCCAGGTCGCCATCATGAGTGACCATCAAGATCGTTTTCCCCCGGGCAACTAAATCTTCGAACAACTCCATCACCGCTTCTGCAGATCGCGAATCTAAATTCC
>MGOK01000109.1:6156-6377 GCA_001795335.1 Chloroflexi bacterium RBG_19FT_COMBO_55_16 | reverse complement strand
AAGCTGGCGCTAAACCCGAGGCTGGAATGATAGACTGTGCCGTCATTGGCAAAGGCGACCGCCGGATCGCCGGTTCCGACCGGGGGCTCGGCAAATCCGGGAAAGTCCGCCGGCGCGATCAAGGCCGGGAAGGTCATTAGGCCATCGTGCCAGGTCTTACCTCGATTAAATGAGGTGGAGAACCCGCCGCCGATCGGCCAGCCGGCGCGGTAGTCATTGTA
>MGOK01000109.1:0-6025 GCA_001795335.1 Chloroflexi bacterium RBG_19FT_COMBO_55_16 | reverse complement strand
AGCTAAAAGGGGTTAACCCGATAATTCCCCCTGCATTGGGATCCATGCCCCCCAGCTTGGATACGAGGGAGATAGTAGACTCATAATACCCCGAACGCTCCATCCCTACCCGTTGGGGGGTTGTGTCGACGCCGGGCTTGGGCGGCAGAGGGGGGTGTCCCTGGGCGGAGGCGACGGTAGTCAACAAGCCCAGGATGACCAGGATGCCTAAAATCCGTGAAATCCGGATGAGTTTCATCGTTTTTTCCTCCATCTTTGGATGTCTAAAATTTGATATGGGTTACTGTTTTAGTTGCAATACAACTGGGGAATTTTCGCGCACTTCGCTCGACTCACCTCCTTTCCCGACCCAATGCGCACGTGGAAGGGCATCTTCAGGTGCTTTGGCAGGCATGGCATCCGAAGAGATCAAAACACGCCGACTTATCGTCGGCGGCATGCTGTGATCGCTAGAATGTAATCCAAGCCGCTGGAGACGCCTCGACTGACTATTTATCTAACTGTTGTTATTATAAACTTTTTCAACCTTAAAAGTCAACATCTCTAAGGTACCATTTAAGGGATTCAGAGATCATTCCCCTGAAAAATAGGCTTGCATCGGTTGAAAGTAATAGTCTTCCCATCCCTGGCGGTATTCCTCCCCCTGGCCGGTGGGGATGTCGCTGTGGTGGAGCGTGATCTGCACGCCTCCTTCGACTTGCTCCAACAGGACCTCCAGGCGCGAATCGGCGCTGCCCTGCGGGAAGTCGCTCGTCCGCCAGGCCTGGAGGATACGCCGGTAAGGCTGCAGCTCAAGGGTCGTACCCTGGATATAGCCATCCCAGGCAGTGAACCGGCCGCCTACCTGCGGGTCGATCTGGGCTTCTGAGCCGGTAAGCGCGCCGTGCTCGGCGCTGTCCAGCCAGGCGCGATAGAGGCGTTCTGGGGTTACGCCAGGGACGATCGTCGAGCAATGGATAGTTTCGAGTATCATTCCATAAACCAGCTCATCGGGTGCCGTTTACACCCGCGAACAGATCGCGCTCGCGCAGACCGGGCTCGGGCACCGGGTAAGCGCGCATAAATTGATCTACGCCGGTTGCCCGGCGAAAAGCCCACTGAAGTGGGCGCGAGGAGGTGCCCATGCTGCTCTGACTGGCATGGCAGGCCGAAGCTTCTTCTTTGAGGCTTTGCACCGCCCGGTAATCGACGCGGGCATGCACCGGGAATGTATCCCTGGTCAGGGCGAGCAAGTCGATGTCTTGATTCAGACCGAAGCGCCGGGGGTCTTTGCCGAAGAGAGGCATCAGGCGCACCGCCCAGGACAACCACTTGCGTGGAAAGGTGTGGTAGTAAAGTTTTTGCGGCTGGAAAGGAGGATCCTCTCCCGGGTAGACGGCTGGGTCGCCGGCAGCGTAGAAAGCCTTAACGGTGGCCTGGTGGATGGCAATATGGTCAGGATGGCGGTAGCCGCCGACGGGGTCGAAGGTCACCACCACCTGCGGACGCAAGCGGCGGATGATAGCGGTGACTCTGGCAGCCACCTCGTCCAGGGGAGCGGCGACCAGCGCCTGGGGGTGCTGGTTTTCCGGCGAACCAGCCATTCCCGAATCGCGGTAATCCAGGAAGTGCACGCCCGAAAGGCCGAGCTTACCAGCTGCACAACGCAGCTCATCCACGCGCAAGTCTCCGATCGACCGGTAGCCATTCATAAGTTGAGGCTCAACTTCGCCCACCTCGCCGCGAGTGGCACACACCAGGTGAACAGCCACGCCGCGCCGGGCATACAGGGCCAGCGTGCCCCCCATACCAAACGATTCGTCATCCGGATGGGCCAGGACAGTGAGCAGAGTCAACGACTGATTTAGAGATGAATCATTCATATCAAGTGATTATACCTGAGCCTGAAACGTGAAACTTGAAATGTGATGCGTGATGAGTGAGTTCACGTTTTATGCTTCACGCTTCACACATCGCACTTCAATAAACTGGCATCCCCGGATCCACCTCGCGCGCCCAGGCATTGATACCGCCCTTGAGGTTCTTCACCTTGCGGAAACCGGCACTCGCCAGCAGCTCCAGAGCGCGCGCCGAGCGTGTGCCCCCTTTACAGAAGACTACCATCTCCTCAGCGCTATCCAGCTCGGACAGGCGCTCAGCCAGCTGACCCAGCGGGATGAGCGTGGCGCCCTCTAGGCGGGAGATCTCCAGCTCGTGAGGTTCGCGCACATCGAGCAGGTGGATCGGCTCGCCTTGTTGCAGGCGTTCGGCCAGCTGGCTGACATCAATATCCCAACCGCCGCCCACACTGCCCTGCTCGTGGTCATGGCCCGGCACTCCGCAGAACGCCTCATAGTCGATCAGCGCAGTGACTTCCGGCTCCGGCCCGCAAATCCTGCACTTCGGATTCTTACGCAGCGAGACAAAATCAAACGACATATCCAGGGCATTGAACAATAACAGGCGTCCGATCAGGGGCTGGCCGATGCCCAGGATCAACTTCAGCGCCTCGGTAGCTTGCAGCGTGCCGATCGTGCCCGGCAGGACACCCAGCACGCCACCCTCGGCGCAGGACGGCACCAACCCAGGCGGCGGCGGCTCGGGGAACAGGCAGCGATAACACGGCCCGCGGCGGGCATCAAACACACTCACCTGTCCGTCAAAGCGGAAGATCGAGCCATACACATTAGGCTTGCCCAGCAGGACGCACAAGTCATTCGTCAGGTAGCGAGTGGGAAAGTTGTCCGTGCCGTCGATCAAAATATCGTATTCCTGGGCAATGCGCATGGCATTCTCGGAGGTGAACGGCTCGTTGTATACGTCCACCTGGATCTCGGGATTGATATCCAGCATACGCTGGCGGGCCGATTCTACTTTAAGCGTGCCCAGCCCGGAGGTGCCATGGATTACCTGGCGTTGCAGGTTGGAGGAATCCACCACATCATAGTCCACCAACCCGATGCGACCCACTCCGGCTGCCGCCAGGTAGAGGGCTACCGGGGAACCGAGGCCGCCGGTGCCGATGACCAGCACCCTGGCTGATTTAATCTTCTTTTGTCCGCTCAGCCCAACCTCGGGGATGAGCAGGTGGCGGCTGTAACGCAGGATCTCCTCGTGCGAAAGTTCAACGTTACCATTCACTCCAGCCATAGGATCTTCCTTTTCTGACCGAATCTGGTTCCCTGCTCTACTTCTTCGACCTGCTTGAGCAATTTTTCGGCGCTGGCGACGCCGTGATTGACACGGCGTGGACGGCCGCGCCGATCGATGACAAAGGTGGTCGGTACACTGAGCACACCCCAATAATCAGCCAGGTCTGGCTGGGCGGAGGCGTCTACTTCGATCACCTGCAAGCCATCGCCCAGGCGATCCTTGAGATGCGCCAGGGCCGGTCGTTGGAGCGTCTTGCATGGGGCACAAGCAGGCGTGGTGAAGTAGAGGATGGCGGGAACCCCGGGGCGGATCGACTCCAATCCCAGGCGTTTTCCCCGCGCCCGAGCCAGGATCACCTGGTTCGTTACCCAGTATACACCGATCCCGGCTCCAGCGATCAAGAGCGCCCACAGGGCCCTGATCAGGATCTCGGTGAGCATGGCTATTTTGGCCGCATACCGGGAAAGGTGCCCTCCGGCGGGGCTTTAACAAAACCGGGAACGTCCAGGCGGTTGAGCCAGTAATACACTGCGCAGCCAGCGCAAAAACCAGCAAACAGATTGAGCGCTGCCAGGGCGATCACCAACCAGACCAGCGCCCAGCCGAGCGCAGTTGCCCCGGCGGAGAGCGCCAGCACCCCACCCACCAGGACCACAGCCCCGAAGCCCTGCGCAAAGCGATGCGGCTCGGGGTTGTCTTTACGCAGGTCTGGCTTGACCCAGCCCAACGGTTTGAGACCCCGCCGGTATATAAATCCAAAGGCAGGGATTTTTAGCGCAGTCCCGACGGCCATCAGAAAGGCCACCAACGCAGCCAGCCACGTGGCGTCGAGGATAAAGGCGACCAGGTTCAGGCCGATGATAAAGGTCTGGTTCGTGCGCAGGGCGGAATGATCAACCTCCCCTGTCCCGCCAGCGATGCTGGGAACGATCATCAGCCGGTCGCCCTCCTTCAGGGGAGTGTCCAACCCGTGCAGATGGCGGATGTCTTCTTTATCGAGGTACAGGTTGACAAATGGGCGCAGCTCGCCCTTACCATTGAAAAGGTGCTGGCGCAGGGCGGGATATTGGGCGATGAAATCGTCCATCGCTTCGGTGACGGTTTCTCCACGCACCTGGACTTCAGCCAAGCTGTTGGTGTAGTAACGCAAAGGAGAGGGTATTTTTATTGTTGGCATATCTATCCATCCAAGACTTCTAAAGTTTTTACGCAATACATGAAACGTAATAGGTGAAACGGGATGCGTAAATTCAATCTCGCACTAAGATTTGCTCCTCTTCAAATTGGGAGCGATCTTCGGCCAGCCGCCAGGCGCGACTCTCGACAGCGCGCCTGGTTTGGACGCTGGTGATCAGGTAGGAAAACGAGGGCCAGGCCCACTCACGATCGAACTCCGAAGGGCGGTTGGGATGGTCGGGATGCGAGTGAAACACGCCGATCAGCTCCAGACCCAGGCGTTCAGCCTCGCTTTCTCCCAACAGGTACTCCTGTGGGGAGAACAGGTAGCGATTGTGACGGGCAATGTCCTCGCGCGCGTTAGGCAGTGACAGGATCGAGACCACCCGCTTATTTCCTTCATTAACCTTGCCCAACAGCAGACCGGCGCCTTCTTCCGGATAGGCCCGTTCGCCGTAGGCGTGGATCTGGCTCAAGATGACGCCGGGGATCTCAAGAGTTGTCATGCTCTCTCCCAAAACCTTTCACTCAGGTACTTATAACCGGCGTCCGGGAAGAGAGTCACCACCAGGCCGGTCTCCAGTTCAGCGGCAACCTGCAGAGCGGCCACAGCTGCCGCGCCGGAAGAGATGCCCACGAACAGCCCTTCCTGGCGCGCCAGGCGCAAGGTCATATCATAAGCCGCCTCGGTTGAGATTTCCAGAGTGCGGTCGGGCAGGGTTGGGTCGAAGATCCCCGGCTGGATGGCGGTTGGCATGTGCTTCAAACCCTCTAAGCCATGGAAGGCCCCATCGGGCTGGAAGGCAACCATCTGGATAGCGGGGTTATACTGGCGCACGTAACGACCCGAGCCCATCAGGGTGCCGGAGGTGCCCAAACCGGCTACAAAATGGGTCAAGCCACCGCCAGTCTGCCGGACGATCTCAGGGCCAGTGGTCAGGTAATGGGCCTGCCAGTTGGCCGGATTGTTGTATTGGTCGGCATAGTAATAACGGTCAGGGGCCTCGGCCGCCATCCGGCGGGCAACCCGCAGGGCACCATCCGACCCCTCCAGCGGATCGGTCAGCACCAGCTCTGCCCCCAAGGCGCGCAAGATCACGAACCGTTCCGGGCTGGCATTGCCCGGGATAGCCAGGGTTACCGGGATGCCCAGCGCTGCGCCGAAGGTGGCATAAGCGATGCCCATGTTACCAGAGGTGGAGTCGAGCAGCCGCCGGCCAGCGGACAGGCGCTCTTCAGCCAACGCCATGCGCAGGATATTGAGCGCCGGGCGGTCCTTTACCGAACCGCCTGGGTTGAACCATTCCGCCTTGGCGTATACCTGGACGCCCGGGGAGAGCCGGGCCAGGCGATGCAAAGGCAGCAGCGGAGTATTGCCCACTGCCGCTTCCAATCCGACAGTGGGCGGGGCGATCATTTGGGTCTTTGAATCAACGACAAGAGTGTTCATTATTCCTATCTTCCTGGCTTTATTAAACCAGTATGGCTAACAGAGAACAAAAAAGGGCAGCGCAACTCGCCATGCCAGACTTGCTTTGGTTCGCATGCGGGGTCACTACCACCCTTGGTCGTCTGTTGGCCAGCAGATTGACTAGGCGGCGGCTATGAACCCCGCCTGATACAGGAGCAAATGAACATCGAGTTCTCCAAAACACGAATATTTATGACAAAACTTATAGTAATTATAAACAAGGGGCGTAAAATGTCAAGAGGCATT
>MGOK01000108.1:7816-7959 GCA_001795335.1 Chloroflexi bacterium RBG_19FT_COMBO_55_16 | reverse complement strand
TCACCACCCTGGGCTTCCTGCTACTGTTTCTACTGCTGTTCATCGCTTCTCTGACCTTGTTTTTTTCAGAAAACACGGTGGAGCGCGGTAAAGAGGATAAAATTCGTTAACTCTCATACAGTTCATTCGCGCAATTCGCGGGA
>MGOK01000108.1:7347-7663 GCA_001795335.1 Chloroflexi bacterium RBG_19FT_COMBO_55_16 | reverse complement strand
CTTACGCGCAAGTTCCACCTGAACTGGCGCCTGTACTGGATCGGCGGGGTGATCTTCATCCTCTCCCAGGTTTTCCACCTCCCTTTCAATTTCCTGCTGTTGAATCCTTTTCTTAAGGCGAGGCTCCCGGAGGCGCTCCCAGAGGCCTGGGTGCTGCCGATAACTGCCCTGTTGCTCGGCCTCAGCGCCGGGTTGTTTGAGGAGCTGGCGCGCTGGGCTGGTTATCGTTGGTGGGCGAAGGATGCCCGCAGCTGGTCGAGAGGCCTGCTGTACGGCGCGGGGCATGGCGGAGTCGAGGCCATATTAATCGGCGGGT
>MGOK01000108.1:7080-7313 GCA_001795335.1 Chloroflexi bacterium RBG_19FT_COMBO_55_16 | reverse complement strand
ACGCAACCAGGACCTGGCGACCCTGGTGCCCCCAGAACAGCTCTCGCTGGCGCAGGCTCAATTTAATGCATTTTGGTCGGCGCAGTGGTATGATTCCCTCTTAAGCGCCGTCGAGCGGGCTTTAACCTTGCCGGCCCACATCGCCTGGTCAATCCTCGTGCTGCAGGTCTTTGTCCGCCGCCAAACCCGCTGGCTGGGATTCGCCATACTCTGGCATACCCTGGTGGACGCAG
>MGOK01000108.1:6773-7053 GCA_001795335.1 Chloroflexi bacterium RBG_19FT_COMBO_55_16 | reverse complement strand
GTGTGTATGTCGCCGAAGCCATTGTTGGGGTAAATGCGGCTGCCAGCCTGGCGATCATCTTGGCCTTCCGCCGGCCGGAGCCTGAACCACTACTCGAGGCAGGTTTGCCACTCCCAGCCTCTCCTGACCTGCTTTCTGGGATGCCGCCGGTTGAAGAGACAGCCGAGAATATCAACCGCACTCGTTTTACCGGATGAGCCATGATCAAAACTGAAGGCTTAACGAAGAAATTTGGCTCCATTACTGCCGTAGAAAACCTGACCCTGCAAATCCCTGCCGG
>MGOK01000108.1:6457-6602 GCA_001795335.1 Chloroflexi bacterium RBG_19FT_COMBO_55_16 | reverse complement strand
GCAGATCTACGCCAGCCTGTATGAAGTCAAAGACCCCCAGGGACAGGTAGAAAAATATCTGCGTATGTTAGGCTTATGGGAGCGGCGCAGCGACCCGGCGGGTACCTTCTCCAAAGGTATGAAGCAGAAATTAGCCATCGCCCGC
>MGOK01000108.1:6218-6444 GCA_001795335.1 Chloroflexi bacterium RBG_19FT_COMBO_55_16 | reverse complement strand
AGCCGCACACGGTTTTCCTGGATGAGCCCACTGCCTCGCTGGACCCCGAGTCCGCCCACCTGGTGCGCGAATTCATCCTCGAGATCAAGAAAGAGGGTCGCACGATCTTCCTGTGCACCCACAACCTGGACGAAGCTGACCGCTTGTGTGATCGCATCGGCGTGTTTAAAACTCATTTGTTAGTGGTCGACACCCCGGCCCGTCTGCGGGCACAGGTCTTTGGCCG
>MGOK01000108.1:3805-6195 GCA_001795335.1 Chloroflexi bacterium RBG_19FT_COMBO_55_16 | reverse complement strand
AGGCTGACGAGACTTTGGCAGCACAAGTGCGCGCCTTGCAGTTTGTTAGAGAAGCCCGCCCGATCGATAATAAAATCCTGGTGACTCTCGACGACCCCGAGACCCACAACCCGGAGATCATCCGCCTGCTGGTGGGCAGCGGGGCAGACGTTCAGTTCGTCGGCGAACTGCGCCACTCGTTGGAGGATGTGTACCTGCAATTGGTTAAGAACACTTGAAATATGGACAAGATCAAAACCATCATCTTCAAAGAATGGGCGGAGGTGTTCAAGAACCGCTTCGTGTTGTTCACCGTAGCCTTTCTGCCGCTGATTATGACCGCCATTCCTCTCGGCATCTTGTTCACCATGCGCGGCGAGGCCAACCTGGAGGGCGTTTCCAGCGAAATGCCCGAACAGTTCACCGCATTATGCCGCGCGGACCTCAGTGGCGGGGAATGCTTCCAGGTCTATCTGGTAAGCCAGTTCATGATCATGTTTATGATCATACCCCTGGCTATCCCAGCCACGATCTCGTCTTACTCCATCGTGGGAGAAAAAACCACACACAGTCTGGAACCCCTCCTGGCAACGCCCATCACCACCGCTGAGCTGCTGATCGGTAAGAGCCTGGCGGCAGCCATCCCCGCTGTCTTAGCCACCTGGCTGGGCTTCGCTGTCTTTGCTGCCGGGGCCTGGATCCTGATCCCTAATAAAGCCCTCTTCACCGCTATCCTCGACCTGCGCTGGTTGCTGGCGATCTTCCTGGTGGGCCCCTTGATGGCGATTATGGCGGTCAACCTGAGTGTGATGATCTCCTCGCGGGTCAACGACCCGCGCGTCGCCGAACAGATCTCGATGGTCGTACTCTTGCCGGTGCTGGTCGCCTTTTTCGGGCAGCTGGCTGGTCTGTTCCTGATCAACCGGCAACTGATCCTCGCCAGCGGGGGTGTATTGCTCCTCCTGGACATGATCATGGTCTATCTGGCAGTGCGTCTCTTCCAACGTGAAACCATTCTGACTCGCTGGAAATAATCTTTGAAAGCTCAGTTCCGGGCAGGATCAATCCTACTCCTGCTAATCTCCCTTACGCTTGTACCCCTGGCTTTTGCCCAGACTGACCAGGAAGAACTTTCCCTGCGCTTATCCCGGGATTTTGGGTATTCATCGGGCACCGGTAAAATCCAGGGCGCTTTCTCGATGACTGCCACCAGCCCGGGTAACTTGCTGCGGGTGATTTTTTACATCGATGGAGAAACTATTGGGGAAGTTACCCAAGCGCCCTTCCGCTTGCGGTTCAGCACCGGTGATTACCCGCTTGGCATCCATACGCTGTACGCAGTGGGCTACACCGATGATGGGCGTGAACTGCGCTCTAACGAAATCCGCGCCCAATTTGTCGCCGCTGAAGAGGGCTGGCAGGCTGGATTAAAGATCGCCATCCCACTCCTGGCGATCGTCTTCGGCGCAATGATCCTGTCCTTTGTCGTTCCCTTAGTATTTAACCGTGGTAAAGCCAGCCAGCTGCCGCTCGGCGCACCACGCAACTACGGAATTATCGGCGGTGCTATTTGCACAAAGTGCAAGCGACCCTTTGGGATGCACTTTTATGGACTTAACTTAGTCGCCGGGAAGTTGGACCGCTGCCCTTACTGCGGAAAGTGGAGCCTGGTGCGGCGCGCCAGCCCGGGGCAGCTGGCCGCGGCCGAGTCCGCCGAACTCGCCCAGGCCGGAGAAGGGTCCCTTGCACCCTCCATGAGCGAGGAAGAACACTTGAAGCGAGAGCTGGCCGATTCCCGCTTTGATGATTTTACTAACCTTCCCGGAAACTGACGCCGAAACCCCCGGGAAGCCGGATACCAACCTGAGGAGGGAAGTATGCAACCAAAAGCCTGCGTTTTCATCAATCCGCTAAAACGCATTTTTTTTGTTTTGGTCATCGCCGGATTCATTCTATCCATATCGATTGGCCCGGTCCAGGCGGCTAGAAATCAGAGTCTGGCAGCTGCCATCAATCCCCTGGGGTTAGGAGCTGTCCAGCAGTCCAGGCTGTTCGCGGCGGACGCCGAAGCCCTGGACGAATTCGGCTGGTCAGTCGCCATATCGGGAAACACAGCCATAGTCGGGGCGCGCAACGAAGACCCAGACTATGGTGGAGGACCACTTGCCAGCGCTGGCGCGGCTTACATCTTCGTCCGCAGCGGCGCAGCATGGATCCAGGAAGCAAAACTCGTTCCCAAGGACGCGCAGCCCGGCGACACCTTTGGCGTCTCGGTGGCGATCGATGGAAACACGGTTGTCATCGGAGCGACCGGCAGCGATGTGGATGATGAGGACAACGCCGGTGCGGCTTATGTCTTTGTGCGCCAGGGGATTACCTGGACCCAAAAAGCCAAATTAGTCGCCTCCGAT
>MGOK01000108.1:3207-3703 GCA_001795335.1 Chloroflexi bacterium RBG_19FT_COMBO_55_16 | reverse complement strand
GCGGCCTATGTCTTCCTCTTTCGGGGAAACTCATGGGACCAGAAGGCCAAGCTGATCTCCCCCGACCTGTCGATCGGCGGCTACTTTGGCAGTTCTGTCGCCCTCTCTGGAGGGCGGCTGGTGGTGGGGGCTACAGAGGCCAATCCGACCGGGCAACGCGGGCCAGGAGCCGCCTATGTGTTTAAAGGTCGCGGGAATTCCTGGCAGCTGGAAACGAAACTTGCCGCGCAAGACGGCCGCAACGGCGATTTTTTCGGCCATGCGGTGGCTATATCCAATAGTACGATCGTGGTCGGCGCGCTCTTTAAGGACGCTGACCTGGGTTTTGGCCGCATTACCAACACCGGCGCGGCTTATGTATTTGAGTCTGAGCGCGAGGGCTGGAAACAGCAGTCGCTCCTGGTACCGCGCGATGCAGGCGCTTTCGACCAGTTCGGCCAATCTGTAGCGGTGGAGGCGAATAAGATCGTCGTCGGTTCCGATGGAAAGACCACCG
>MGOK01000108.1:3045-3200 GCA_001795335.1 Chloroflexi bacterium RBG_19FT_COMBO_55_16 | reverse complement strand
TCTCGAGGCCGGCGCGGCTTATGTCTTTGTCCGCCAGGGTAAAGAATGGAGCCAGCAAACCAAAGTGATCGCCGACTACGTCTATAAAGGAGATTCCTTCGGCCAGTCGGTCGCCATCTCCGGCGACAAAGTGATTGTCGGGGCCAATGGCAGAG
>MGOK01000108.1:2563-3012 GCA_001795335.1 Chloroflexi bacterium RBG_19FT_COMBO_55_16 | reverse complement strand
TTGTCTACCAACTGGTGCCCATGCAGCTGCCTGAGACCGGTTTCGCCCCTGGCAAGCTCACCTCCCTGGCGATCCAGCCTCCTGCAAAAGCCTACGCAGACCTGGGAGAGTTATGGCTGGAGATCCCCTCCCTGGGAGTGAAAACGACCATCGTCGGTGTCCAGCAGGGCGGCAGCGGTTGGGATACATCCTGGCTGTGGGACCAGGCCGGCTACCTGGAAGGGACTGCCTTCCCGACCTGGGAAGGGAACACCGGCATCGCTGGGCACGTCTTTTTGCCGAACGGTGAACCCGGGCCGTTCGCCGCTCTACAGCGTATGCGCTTTGGAGGACAGGTGATCATCCACGCCTGGGGACAAAAGTATCTTTACGAGGTGCGGGATGTGTCCCGCGTGCGTCCCGAGGACTTGAGCGTCCTGGCCCACGAAACCCACGATTGGGTCACCTTA
>MGOK01000108.1:2239-2557 GCA_001795335.1 Chloroflexi bacterium RBG_19FT_COMBO_55_16 | reverse complement strand
TGCCTCGATTTTGATCAATCTACTGGGAAATTCCCCTGGCGCACCGTTGTACGCGCAGTTCTGGTCGGAGTCGAAGAAGAGTGATCGCCCCGAAGGTGATAATGTGTATGGTGGAGAAGTGACAGTTAGCACTAGGCATAGCTAAGAATTATACGGATAATGAAGATAGAAAATATCAACCAGAGTTGAGCGTTTTGCTTGAGGAGTTTTTGAATGCCCGTTAAGGGATGGATTGAAGTCAACGAACTTTACTGCAAAGGCTGTGAGCTGTGCGTCGATGCCTGCCCCCAGCAAGTTCTCAGTCTGGACATGGAACAC
>MGOK01000108.1:2098-2182 GCA_001795335.1 Chloroflexi bacterium RBG_19FT_COMBO_55_16 | reverse complement strand
GCCATCTGCGCCATCGTTTGCCCTGAGGCGGCCCTGATCGTATATCGCCAGGTACCGGCGCGGCGGGCGCCGGTTCCGGCTTAG
>MGOK01000108.1:1889-2052 GCA_001795335.1 Chloroflexi bacterium RBG_19FT_COMBO_55_16 | reverse complement strand
CCGAGGCTGCTATCCGCGCCGGCTTAGAAGCCTATTTCGGATACCCCATCACCCCCCAAACTGAATTGCTCGAATGGTTTTCTGAGCGCATGCCCGCCCTGGGCCGGACTTTCCTGCAAGCGGAGAGCGAATTGGCGGCGATAAACATGGTCTACGGTGCGGC
>MGOK01000108.1:632-1859 GCA_001795335.1 Chloroflexi bacterium RBG_19FT_COMBO_55_16 | reverse complement strand
TTCCAGTCCTGGTGTGAGCCTGATGATGGAAGGCATTTCATACATTGCGGGCACCGAAGTGCCGGTCGTGTTGGTAGACGTGATGCGGGGTGGTCCCGGCCTGGGCAATATTGCCCCCTCTCAGGGGGATTATAACCAGATCGTGCGCGGCGGCGGGCATGGCGATTTCCGCCCGATCGTGCTGGCCCCAGCCAGTGTACAGGAATCGATCGACCTGACCGTGTTGGCCTTCGACCTGGCAGAGAAATATCGCGCCATTGTGATCGTCTTGACGGATGGCAGCCTCGGGCAGATGATGGAACCCGCCGAGCTGCCCCCCATGCAGCCTGTCAAACGCCGCCAGCCAGATTGGGCCGTGACCGGCGCAGAAGGCCGTGAGCGGCGCATCCTCAGCTCGATCTACCTGAGCCCGGAAGAAGAGGAAGTCACCAATTTCCGCTTGTTGCAACGCTGGAATCAAATCGAGGCCAACGAAATCCGCTATAAAGAATACTTCCTCGACGACGCTGAACTGGTCTTAGTCGGATTTGGCACCGCCGGGCGGGTGGCGCTGTCCGCCGTGCGCGCCGCGCGCGCCGAAGGCATCCCGGTCGGCTTATTCCGCCCGATCTCGCTTAACCCCTATCCATTCGAGGCGATCAAGGACTTATCCTCCCGCGCCCGCGCCATGCTGGTGGTCGAAATGAACTCCGGGCAAATGCTCGAGGACGTGCTCCTGGCGGTTTCTGGTAAGGTGCCTGTCGAATTTTTCGGGCGCCTGGGAGGCATGGTGCCCTTCCCCGACGAAGTGCTGGCGGAAATCAGGCGCCTGGCCCATGAACCAGTCGCTCCCAACGGGAACCCGCGCCGCAGCTGGATGAAACGCATGGCGATCGCCGGAAATTGATGGAGAGAAGACCTAATGGATACCAATCTACCCGCTGAGATCGTATACCAGCGTCCACAAGCTTTCACCGAAGTCACCACCCATTACTGCCCAGGATGTACGCATGGCGTAGCCCATCGCCTGGTAGCAGAAGTCCTGGACGAGATGAACTTGCGCGAGAGAACGATCGGTGTTGCTTCTGTGGGTTGTTCAGTGTTTGCTTACAATTATTTCGACTGCGATTTCGTCGAAGCCGCCCACGGCCGCGCGCCGGCCATGGCCACCGGCATCAAGCGCGTCCTTCCTGAACGGGTCGTCTTCACCTATCAGGGGGATGGCGATCTGGCTTCGATTGGCATGGC
>MGOK01000108.1:428-546 GCA_001795335.1 Chloroflexi bacterium RBG_19FT_COMBO_55_16 | reverse complement strand
TGGCGCCCACCACTTTGCCAGGGCAAAAAACCACATCCTCCCCCTTGGGGCGTGACGTTGAGCAGATGGGCTTTCCCATCCGTACCGCTGAGTTGCTGGCGACGCTCGAGGGGACTGG
>MGOK01000108.1:235-360 GCA_001795335.1 Chloroflexi bacterium RBG_19FT_COMBO_55_16 | reverse complement strand
CTTTCGAAGCTCAGGTGCGCGGCTTGGGGTTCTCGTTGGTCGAGCTGCTCTCCACCTGCCCCACAAATTGGGGACTGAGTCCTCTACAAGCCTTGCATTGGCTGGAAGAACGGATGATCCCGGTC
>MGOK01000108.1:0-140 GCA_001795335.1 Chloroflexi bacterium RBG_19FT_COMBO_55_16 | reverse complement strand
CGGTTTTGGAGGCCAGGGAGTTCTGTTCGCCGGGCAAGTGCTGGCCTACGCCGCTATGGACGCCGGGAAGGAAGTCACCTGGATCCCGTCTTATGGTCCGGAAATGCGCGGCGGCACGGCCAATTGTACGGTCATCATTG
>MGOK01000107.1:7529-10947 GCA_001795335.1 Chloroflexi bacterium RBG_19FT_COMBO_55_16 | reverse complement strand
CGCATGGCATTTACTGGCGCGGCCGCTATCGTTTTGGCAATATCCCCCTGGTCAATTACCTGCCTCGTCGTTTGCGAGATCGCCTGGCGCCACATGTTCGCATTTACTCGCGCCGTGATTTTGAACAGCTGTTCGCGAAGTTGCCTGTTAAGGTAGTCCACCAAACAGTCATCTTTGGCGCTTACGATAACATCATCGCCCGCTGGCCGAGGTTCGGGCAGGCGCTGCGCAACATCTTGCAGTGGCTGGAGAGGACCCCCGCCCGCTTCTTCGGGCTATCTCATTTCTGGGTAGTGGAAAAATGTAAGCGCGCTGTGTGACAGGCACCCTTTACCTCTGGCGAAAATCGTATATCCCATCTTCGAGAGGCCAACTTCGAGTACAGGCAGGACATTCAGCGCCTGTGGAGGTCTCTCGAAGTGGAAAATAGTCACAGGCCGGGCAGCGAAAAAACGTCCCGGGCTGGGCGGTAGGTGTCTTCCCGACTGCTTTGGCTCGCAGAAAAACGCTGGGGGATAGCTGCCACCAATTACCGGTCAGCTGGGCTAGCGAATCCATGGATACCAAGAGCCTCAACGGTACCAGGCGCTTGAGAACCCCCAGACGAAAGTGAGAGACACTTAACTGGCGCTCTACTGTAAAACCAACTTCATGCAGCCAGTCATTTACAGTCTTGGGGTGGAAATCGAAGTTGAGCGCGGCGAACTCCACTGGTTCAAGGCTGAAGGGGTTCCAGGATTGCCGTCCCACGAGATAACGCAGGATGGCTTTTAAATTACGCTTATTGGCATACTCCAGGATGAATGTCCCCTCCGGTTGAAGCACCTGGCGCACCTGCATCAATATCTGCTGAGGCTCAGCCATGTGGTGTAGAACGCGGATCGTTGTAGCGGCGTCAAACAGTCCAGGTACAAACGGCAACCGGTAAGCGTCCGCCGCTACAAACAGATAGCGATCGTTCTGTCCAAGTCGTTCCAGGGCCAGCTGCAATTGGGTGCGCGAATAGTCCAGCAAGACAATACGCTCAAAACCAAGGTAACGCGGAGTATTGCGCCCCGCGCCGGCTCCCAGTTCGAGAAGCAATTTACCTGCTTTAGGGAGAAGACGCTCCAAGGCTATTGCTTCGACGCGGTCTTCGTAAGCGCGGTCGCTCTTCTCCCAAAACGAAACCTGGTAATCTGAGCCTTCGTAATCGCAAATGGGGGGACGATTAGCAGCCATCATTCATTACACAGAAATAAAAGAACACGGACCGAAGATCAAACCCTTGTGTCCGTGTTCTTTTACTACAAAATTCCAGGAGTGTACAGGTTGAAGGGGCTTGAAGAATTTTCCTCAGACGAGGGCATGGGTTGTCTCGTGAGTCGCCTTGCCATTCTGGAGATTGCCATTGTACCCCCGGCCAAAGCCACGATAAACGAATCCCGATCGATGCATCATCTCGGGATCATAAATATTGCGCCCATCAAAGAGCACTGGTTGTTTCATTGAGTCGCGCACGCGATTCAGATCTAGCTGTTTAAACTCATTCCAATCCGTGATCACCATTAGAGCATCACAATCCTCGGCCAACGTATAGGGGTCGGAGACCATTTCGACGCCGGGCATGAGCGGGGCAGCCACATTCATAGCAACCGGATCGAATGCGCGCACCTGCGCTCCACGAGCCTGGAGGGATTTGGCGATATCGATTGAGGGGGCATCGCGCATGTCATCCGTGTTCGGTTTGAAGGACAGTCCCAACAAGCCGACGGTCCGCCCAGATAAATCCCCAAGCATCTCTTGCAGATGGTTTACCGACATCGGTCGGCGGTCGTCATTGATATCCATTACAGCGTTCAACAATTGCGGGTGACGTCCTTTTTCAGCGGCCATGTAGGCCAGGGCTTTTACATCCTTGGGAAAACAGGATCCACCATACCCCAGCCCGGCATCCAGGAAGAACGGCCCGATGCGTTTATCGTAGCCCATGCCAATCGCCACTTCCTTGACATCGGCGCCCAGCTCCTCGCAGATGTTGGCGATCTCGTTGATAAACGAGATTTTTGTGGCAAGGAAGGCATTGGAGGCGTACTTAATCATTTCCGCGGTGCGCAAATCGGTGATCACAATCGGGGCGCGCAAGGACAGGTGTAATCGGGCGACTTTTTCGGCGGCCTCCGCGTCCAAAGAGCCAAGCACAGTGCGGAATGGCTGCATGAAGTCAATGATTGCCGATCCCTCGCGCAGGAATTCCGGGCAAGAAACCACGGAGAAGGGAATCGGATCCAGTTGGTACCGGGCGACGATTTCAGACACCCAGTCGCCAGTACCGACAGGTACCGTCGATTTGTTGACGATAATCACAGGATTGCGCATGTTTTCAGCAATAGTGCGCGCCGCAGCGGCCACGTGCCTCAGATCCGCCTCCCCATCCACCCCTGATGGAGTCCCAACCGCGATAAAGGCGAATTCCGTTCCGTCCAGCGCTTCTGCATAAGACGTTGTGAACGATAAGCGCCCGGCGCGTACATTGCGGGTGACGAGCTCCTCCAGACCAGGTTCGTAGATCGGCATTTCACCACGCTTTAAGCCCGCGATGCGTTCCTCGTTGATATCTAAAGCGATCACCCGGTTGCCCAGGTCAGCAAAGCAAGCCGCAGTGACCAATCCCACATAGCCGACACCGATAACACAGATTTGTTTCATGAACTAACCTCCGCTGATGTGTATCCTTCCGTTAGAGAGAAAGTCGAGTGTGACTTTGAAGACTGATGTTTATTTCCTCCCCAGCGTCCGTCAGGTTACAAATAAAGTACTATTCGACATTTATTAACGATCTTACCATAATTTTATTACACAAATCAGGCCTTTATTACGTAAAAGGTCATCCCATAGCGATGACATCTGTAACTTGTAAATCGGCTCAAAATACTCTAAAATATCGATGATAGAAATATAACCGTTAAGACCAAAAAGGAAGCAATTGCCATGCAAATCACAAGACAAGCCGACTACGCCATGCGTGCAGTTTTGTACCTCTCCAAGCTGGGTTCTGACCGCCGGGCAGCAACCAGCCAGATCGCCGAGGAACAACATATCCCCCCTTCGTTTCTGGCGAAGATCGTTTCTCAGCTCTCCGTTGCAGGGTTGCTGCAGACCTCCCGTGGTGCTCGCGGGGGTGTATCGCTGGCTCGCCCTGCGGAAGACATTTCCTTCCTCGAAGTGGTTGAGGCGATCGATGGCCCGATCTACCTCAACGAGTGTGTGGCGGATGGAGGTGTCTGCACTTTTGGCGAAAGTTGCCCTCTGCGTCCAGTATTTTGCGAGGCTCAGGCTGAGTTAGTCGCCCGCTTGGAGAACACATCCTTTGGGAGTGTACTCAAAACCAACGGTAAGAATGGGGGCAGTGGATAACGGCGGAATACCTGCTTGAAAC
>MGOK01000107.1:1827-7515 GCA_001795335.1 Chloroflexi bacterium RBG_19FT_COMBO_55_16 | reverse complement strand
GTAATTTTTCTTCAACTTCAAGTAGTCGAAGGGAATTAAACCATGGCAAGTAGCGTTCCCATCGACCGCCAATGGGTTTATATCCTCAAAGATGGGACACCTGTCTTGGATTTGGGAGAAGATCTGGTTCAAGATCTTCTCAGTGGCGACTTTGTCAACCTTTTGAAAGGTCAGTACCGTCACCCTATTCAAGATGATGAATTGGAAATGTTGCGCCGCGCCGGTCGGATAGAAAAATTTGACGCAAGGCAGGTTTTTGTTTATGCATTGCCAGAACGGCCGCGCCGCACGATAGAATAACACACCTTGTAGTCTGCCGTCATTTCCCCTTCCGGCGTATAATCAGCCTGGGAGGGGATTTCGTTTATTCCAAGGAGGTGACTATGTCTGGTCCACGCACCGTGCGCGCCCCGCGCGGCACACAACTCCACTGCAAGTCCTGGCTGGCGGAAGCGGCCTATCGTATGATCCAAAACAACCTGGACCCGGAAGTGGCCGAACGCCCCCAGGATTTGGTGGTTTATGGTGGCAGAGGACAGGCTGCCCGCAATTGGGAGGCCTTCGACGCTATCCTGGAGTCACTCCGCAACCTGGAAGAAGACGAGACTTTGCTGGTGCAATCAGGGAAGCCAGTGGCAGTGTTCTCCACGCACCCCGATGCGCCGCGTGTCTTGATCGCCAATTCGAACCTGGTGCCTCATTGGGCCACGCAGGAACATTTCGACAACCTGGCGGCGCGTGGACTGATGATGTTTGGCCAGATGACAGCTGGATCGTGGATCTATATCGGCACCCAGGGCATCCTGCAGGGCACCTATGAGACCCTGGGTTCGCTGGCTCGCCAGCGCGGCTGGCTCTCGTTGAAGGGCAAGTTTGTACTCACCGCCGGCCTGGGAGGGATGGGAGGCGCACAGCCGCTGGCGATCACTATGAACGAAGGCGTCGGTTTGATCGTCGAGGTGGATCCGGCGCGGGCCAGACGTCGCCACGAAATTGGCTACGTTGATCTGGTGGTCGACGACCTGGAGGAAGCCATGACCCTGGTGGAGGAAGCGATCCAGGATGGGACGCCAAGATCAATCGGCCTGATCGGCAACGCGGCTGAGATTTACCCTGAGCTGGTCTGGCGCGGCGTGATTCCCGACGTGGTCACCGATCAGACCCCGGCCCACGATGTGACCATGTACATCCCGGCGGGATTGAGCGTGGTCGAAGCGGAAACTCTCCGGAGAAAGGATCCCGACGAATATACTCACCGCTCGATGGAGTCCATGGCGCGTCACGTGGAGGCGATGCTCGCCTTCCAGCGTGCCGGAGCAGAGGTCTTCGACTACGGCAACAACCTGCGCCAGCGCGCCTACGACCATGGCGTGAAAGATGCCTTCGACTTCCCTGGCTTCGTGCCTGCTTACATTCGCCCGCTCTTCTGCGAGGGCAAGGGACCTTTCCGTTGGGTAGCGCTCTCTGGCGACCCAGAGGATATCTATGCCACGGACGAAGCGGTGATGGAGCTTTTCCCAGAGGACGAACACCTGCACCGCTGGCTCAGGCTGGCGCGCGCCAAGGTGCCTTTCCAGGGTTTGCCCGCCCGGATCTGCTGGTTGGGCTATGGGGAGCGCGCCGAAGCCGGCCTGGCCTTCAATAACCTGGTGGCGGAAGGCCTCGTCAAAGCTCCGATCGTGATCGGCCGCGACCATCTGGACGCCGGCTCGGTAGCCTCTCCCAACCGCGAGACCGAAGGGATGCGCGATGGCTCGGACGCGGTCAGCGACTGGGCGATCCTCAATGCCCTGATCAACGCCGTGGGCGGTGCCACCTGGGTGTCGTTCCATCACGGCGGCGGGGTGGGGATCGGCTTCAGCCAGCATGCCGGGCAGGTGATCGTCGCCGACGGCACGCCCGAGGCCGCCCGCCGCCTGGAGCGCGTCCTCACCACAGACCCCGGTATGGGCATCGTGCGTCACGCCGACGCGGGTTATCCCGAGGCCATCGCCGCCGCAAAGCAGCATGGGATTAAGATGCCGATGATATAAGGTAAAATGGGGCGATGCGCGCCTCTCCCCTGCTCTGGTTTCTTATCCTCCTGCTCTCAATTTCTGTATTCACTACCCTGGGTCCCGCCGAGAAGACTCTCGGCGCGAATGTGCGCGTGGTTTACCTGCACGGGGCCTGGGTGTGGACTGCGCTGGCTTGTTTCGTGACGGCGGCCGGCACCGGCCTGGTGGGGCTGCTCACCCGCCGCCCTGCGCTGCATTACTGGTCGCGAGCCCTGGGGCGGGTCGGCCTGTTCTTCTGGGTCTCCTATTTGCCCATTTCGCTGTGGGCGATGCAGACTAACTGGAACGGCTTATTCCTGGCAGAGCCGCGCTGGAGGTTAGGGTTGATCTTTGCCATCGGGGGCCTGCTGCTGCAAATTGGCCTCTCCTTGCTTGATAGCCCGGTCTTGGCCTCTGTCTCCAATCTGGTTTATACCAGTATCTTGCTCTTCGCCCTGGGCTCAACCGATCAGGTGATGCATCCCTCTTCACCGATTTTCACTTCTGACGCCTGGCGGATCCAGATGTTCTTTATCGGGCTGCTCGCTCTCTCCTTGCTGGCGGCCTGGCAGCTCGCCCGTTGGGGGCGTCAGATGGATAGGTGATTCAACGATTCGACGATTCGGCTCCGTAGTAACAGCGGAATCGCAAATTCACCACAGCTTAATCAAAAACACTCTTGCGCCGCCCCCTCCGCCTCCAGATCCTCGCCTTCACTGCCACACGTACGGTGCTCAACACAATGCACCGCATGGTCTATCCATTCCTGCCTGCCCTCGGGCGCGGCCTGGGCGTAGACCTGGCCGCGCTTTCCCTGGCTCTGACCCTGCGTTCGCTGGCCGGGGCCGGTGGCCCCTTCCTGGCTTCGGTCGCCGACAGCCGGGGGCGGAAAACCGGGATGTTGTTAGGCCTATCGCTCTTCACCCTCGGAGTGGGATTGGTCGCTCTTTGGCCTTCTTACCCGGCCTTTCTCGTGGCAATGATCCTCGCCATGCTGGGCAAGTACACCTTCGATCCCTCCATGCAGGCCTACCTGGGCGATCGCATCACTTACCAGCGGCGCGGGCTGGTGCTGGCGGTCACCGAATTGGGTTGGTCGCTCAGTTTCATCGTCGGCGTGCCGGTGATGGGTCTTCTGATCGCGCGGCGCGGGTGGACTGCTCCCTTCCCATTGTTAGCTCTCATGGGACTTTTTGCCCTCGCTTTGCTGAGCTGGTTGGTCCCGCGTGATCCTTCCCCAGCAGAGGACCGGCTAAGCCTGTGGGAGAATCTGCGGAAAGTGTTAACTTATCCGCCCGCGCTGGCTGGGCTGGCGATGGGTCTCTCGCTGAGCACAGCCAATGAGGTGATCAACCTGGTCTTCGGCGTGTGGATGGAGAATTCATTTGGATTGAAAGTCGCTGCCCTCGGAGCCGCCTCCGCCGTGATCGGCTTTTCCGAGTTAGGTGGAGAATCCCTGGCGGCCGGCCTGACTGACCGGCTGGGAAAAACCCGCGCGGTGGGGTCTGGTTTGTTACTGAATAGTTTAGCCGCCCTGGCTTTACCTTTCCTGGGAAGGGAACTGGCCGGGGCAGTCGTAGGCTTATTCCTGTTTTATATTACCTTCGAATTTGCGTTGGTGAGCTGCATTCCCTTGATGACCGAAGTCATGCCCTCTGCTCGAGCCACCCTCATGTCCACCAACGTCGCTGGCCTGTCCTTGGGACGTGCTTTGGGCGCGTTGATCGCCTCTCCGCTCTATTTCCTTGGCGTGAGGTTGCAGGGAGGGATCGACCTTCTACCGAGCGCTCTGACAGCAGTGGTTTTCAACCTCCTGGCCCTGGTCGCCCTCCACTACCTGCATAAAAGTGTTAAGTCGTAGATGCAACTGGAAAGGACTCCAAAAATCAGCTATGATATAATCTCCGCTTGCCCTTGCGAAATACGGTCGATCAGTAAACTAACGTTATAACCATGCAACGAGCCAAGCGAAAATTTTTTTACGTATTAGGAGGGGTCATCGCTGCGCTGATCGTCATCAGCCTGGTCACCTACCCACAATTGAAACAGCGTTGGACAACGCCCCTCGGCCCGGGGTTGGATCTGCCGACGCTGACAGCTACCTCGATTCGATCGGCAGACAATCAAGTCCCGGCGACTTCAGTCGTTCAAGCCAGCAATGCCTCGAGCCAGGCGGAACTCCCCAACACCCAACCGCTTACCAATCCAGGGACTACCATCCCACCCACAGCCGCCCTCTCTCCCAGTACTGCCGCGCAACCGCTATGCGGCGGGCCAGAACTCATGACAGTGCTTGCCCTGGGCATCGACGGCAGCTTTGACTATCGCTATGGCCTATCCGATGTGATCCGCGTCGTGCGGGTAGACTTTGTTACCCCGAAAGTGACTGTGCTCTCATTACCGCGCGACCTGTGGGTCGAGATTCCCGAAATTGAAAACTCCTATAATATCACCCATGGCAAGCTCAACCAGGCCTACTTTTATGGCACCCCGGGGATGGGTTATTATAAAGGTCCTGGCGCCGGCGCCGGCCTGCTGGCGCGCACACTTGACTTGAATTTCGGCCTGCGCGTCGACCACTACGGTGCAGTTAACATGCAGACCTTCGTCAAGGTTGTCGACGCAGTAGGTGGGATCGACATCTACCTGCCTACCGATGTCGACGGGACGCCTGTCGACGATAAGACTGAAGACATGGGCTATTTCACTGCCGGGCACCATCACTTTACCGGGGATCTGGCGCTGCGCTTCTCGCGCATCCGCAAAAGATACAGTGAGTTGACCCGCATGGACAACCAGAACATGGTGATCTGCGCCCTCAAAGAGAAAATCACCAGCCAAGCGGTGCTGCCAAAGATCCCCCAGATCATCGCCGCATTTCAGGACTCGGTTCTGACCGACCTCAGCCCGGAACAGCTCTCCCAGCTGGCTTGCCTGGTGCCTCAACTCAAACGTGAAAACCTGTTGCTCACCGGGCTTCCTGAAGAGATCCTGTCTCAAGGTCGCATCTACAGTCCCCAGCAAAAAGCCACAACTTTCATCTGGGAGGCCGATTTCAATCTTATTCGCGACTATGTAAGCCAGTTCATGGCTGGAACTTGGCCGATAGAGGCTGCAGAACCCTCCTGTCCGTGAGGTAGATTATGATCGATCTAACAATCAACACCGACCTGGCCCGTAAGATCCTCACCGGTTTCATCCACACCGAGATCACCCGCGCCGGCTTCTCACGCGCGGTGATCGGCCTTTCCGGCGGGCTTGATTCGAGCCTGTCTTGCTATCTGGCAGTCGAGGCGCTCGGGCCGAAGAACATTCTGGCAGTGTGCATGCCGTATCAGACTTCCTCCCCAGATTCGCTGGAACACGCCCAACAGGTGATCGACACCCTGGGAGTGGAATCCCTCACTATTCCCATCACCGATATGGTTGACCCGCTCTTCGAGCGCTTCCCGGACGCTGACCAGGTGCGCCGGGGAAACGTCATGGCACGCGCCCGCATGATCGTGCTTTACGACCAGTCGGAAGCGTTCAAGGGCCTTGTCGTGGGAACCAGCAACAAAACCGAGATTCTGCTGGGATACACCACGCTGTATGGGGACTCGGCAAACGCCATCAACCCGCTGGGCGATCTGTATAAGACCCAGGTACGGCA
>MGOK01000107.1:1386-1798 GCA_001795335.1 Chloroflexi bacterium RBG_19FT_COMBO_55_16 | reverse complement strand
CGATCGTTCAAAAGCCGCCCTCTGCCGATCTTTGGATCGGCCAGACTGACGAGGGGGAGTTGGGCTTCACCTACGCAGAGGTTGACCGGTTACTCTACCTGCTTGTAGACCAACGCTACAGTCCAGCTGATTGCGTGGAGGCTGACTTTTCGGAAGCTTTTGTCAAGGCGGTTGCAAATCGGGTGCGCCAGAACCATTTCAAGCGCATCTTGCCGCCGATCGCCAAACTGAGCAATCGCACCGTCGGCTACGATTTCCTCTACCTGCGCGATTGGGGGACGTAATTCACGCATCACGCTTCACGAATCACGTGAGTGCGTGAGGTGTGAAACGTGAAGCATACCAATTCCACAAGGTCTTTGCATGTCTCTCCACATCCCTCCTGCCCTGCGCCACCGGCGGTTTCGCCTGC
>MGOK01000107.1:604-1348 GCA_001795335.1 Chloroflexi bacterium RBG_19FT_COMBO_55_16 | reverse complement strand
ATGCAGGTCTGGGCCTTACTCTGGCACATCCGCGAACTGACCGATCAACCGATTGCCCTGGGGGGGATTGGGCTGGCGCGCATCCTGCCCATCCTGGCCTTCTCGCTCGTGGGAGGCGCACTTGCCGACTCGGTCAACCGGCGACAGGTGCTGTTCATCACTCAGGGCGTGATGGCGCTGACGGCTCTGGTCCTGGCCTGGCTCACCTTTCAAGGCCAGATCGCCCTGTGGCACATCTATGCATTGACTGCCATCCAGGCCGTGGCGGTGGCCTTTGATCTGCCAGCGCGCCAGGCGCTGGTGCCGAACCTGGTGCCTCCCAAGGACCTGCCAAACGCCTTCAGCTTACAATCGATCGCCTTCCAGGTCGGGTCGATCCTCGGCCCGGCGCTTAGCGGCCTGGTGATCGCCTATTGGGGACAATCCTATACTTATTTAATAAATGCTGTTTCTTTTGGGGCTGTGATCATTGCCCTGGTTTCCATCGGGCCAGTCGCTCAGCAGAAGCAAGCCCCTGGCAAGGCTGCGATAAGTTTCTCGGCTATCCGCGAGGGCGTGCGTTTTATCCTGGCGCAACCGATCATCCTGTCCAGCATGGTGCTGGATTTCTTCGCCACATTCTTCTCATCGGCTAACACACTGATGCCGATCTTCGCCCGTGATGTCCTGCACGTTGGCGCGGTTGAGTACGGTTGGTTGTCGGCCGCCCAGGCGATCGGAGCGACCATCGCCGCGGCGATCATT
>MGOK01000107.1:381-552 GCA_001795335.1 Chloroflexi bacterium RBG_19FT_COMBO_55_16 | reverse complement strand
TTTATCGCGCGCCTTCTCGCTGGCGATGCTGGCTTTAGTCTTCGTCGGCGCTTCCGACTCGGTCAGCACCATCATCCGCAACACCATCCGCCAGCTGCAGACCCCCGATTACATCCGCGGACGTATGACCAGCGTCAACCAGGTTTTCTTTTTGGGTGGGCCGCAATTAGG
>MGOK01000107.1:0-147 GCA_001795335.1 Chloroflexi bacterium RBG_19FT_COMBO_55_16 | reverse complement strand
ACGCGATTCCATAGAGCAGCCCGTATGGGAGCAGAAAAAGTTTACCTCAATACATATAGAATAGATTCTATTCTACCTTCCTGGGGTAAAATAAAGAAGAAATAATAACCATTATATTGCTCCTAAACTTTAGAAACCTTAAGTAGT
>MGOK01000106.1:47916-48058 GCA_001795335.1 Chloroflexi bacterium RBG_19FT_COMBO_55_16 | reverse complement strand
TTTATGCTGAGCATAAGCATAAGGTCCTCATCGTTTTACAGGGCATAGACACCAGCGGGAAAGATGGGGCGATCGAGCATGTCTTCCACGGTATAAATCCGCAAGGCGTGCGCGTTGCCAACTTTAAAGTACCCACTCAGGA
>MGOK01000106.1:20117-47909 GCA_001795335.1 Chloroflexi bacterium RBG_19FT_COMBO_55_16 | reverse complement strand
GACCACGATTACCTGTGGCGAATCCACAAGCAAACCCCCGCCAAAGGGGAAATTGTCATTTTCAACCGTAGTCATTATGAAGACGTATTGGTAGTCCGTGTCCACGAGTTGGTCCCGAAGAAGGTCTGGTCACGTCGCTATGACCAGATTAACAATTTCGAGCGTTTATTAGCAAACGAGGGTACCACAATCCTTAAGTTCTTCTTACACATTGACTTAGAAGAACAGAAAGAACGCTTACAAGCCCGGCTGGACGATCCAACCAAGCAGTGGAAGTTTAACATTGGGGACTTAAAGGAGCGCCAGCTATGGCCAGAATATAAGAAAGCCTTCGAAGATGCGCTCGACAAGACCAGCACAGATTGGGCGCACTGGTATATCGTTCCCGCAAATCGCAAGTGGTACCGTAATTGGGTAATTGGAACAATCCTGGTAGATACTCTCAAAGGATTGGATATGAAGTATCCAGAACCCGAGGAGAACCTGGACAGCGTGGTAATCGAGTAGACGCAAACCTTCAGCAAATGGATGCTCAACCGATTCACTTTATCTCTGAATCTATCGAAGTTAGTTTTGATCAATCCCCCGCATTGGAAAAAAAGCCAGGGTGCCCAGATGGATTTATATGGCGTGGGGAGGTATTCCGGGTTGTTGAAATGTTAAGTGAATGGCATGATTATCGCCGGCGTTACCGCATGGCACGCAACATGATGCCAAAACATGCTGAGACTGCCGAGCGACGCGGATCTTGGGGAGTAGGTCAGGATTATTATCGCGTGCGGACAGAATATGGACGAATCTTCGATATTTACTTCGATCGGGCTCCGCAAGACGCCGACCACCGCAAAGGGGGATGGTTCTTATATCAGGAATTATCCAATCCTAAATGAATACTACAGAATTTGATACACCGACACAACCTCGAGAATTTACTTGGAAATGGGTGGATTTATTCTGGATTCTGCTAGGATCGGGCGCGATCTTTATTCTGGGGTTATTTTTATACATTGCCTTTTTAGGGGGGGGAGGATTTAACCCCCAAGGATTATTCCAACCCACAATAGAATTGAGCATGGTATTGGCAGCCTTGGAAGCTATCGCTCTGATTGGAGGAGTTTATCTTCTGGGTATCCGGAGGCGTAAGCAAAGCTGGGAAGCGGTTGGTTTAAGACCTGCAAAAAGACATTGGTTATTGATTGCTACAATTATTACCCTGATCGCTATTCCCTTCATCAGTATTTTCACCATCATTTTATTTCTCGCGTTCAAATTTCCCTTGGTAAACCCGCAACTAGAATTCTTGTTGCCAGAGGGTATCACACAGCTCGGCGCCTTGGGAATGTTGTTGCTGGCAGGCGTTGTAGCTCCGTTCGGCGAAGAGTTATTATTCCGCGGTGTCTTTTATCCTTTGCTCCGCGACAGGTGGGGAGTCTGGCCCGGTGTGCTGGTCAGTTCCCTGATCTTCGGCATCATCCACGGGGATCTCGCCGTCGGCCTGACTGCGTTCCTGCTAGGAATCATCCTGGCTCTAGTCTTCGAATACAGCCAATCTCTATGGACCTCCATTCTGGTACATGCCATCAATAACAGCGCCAAGATCGCCCTGCTATATCTCTTGGTTAAGTTAGGAGCAACAGCGGAATTAGGGTTGTAACAACGATAGGGAAAACAATGAAACCAAGATCAAACTACCGCGTGTTTGTAGTTGCCGTTTTCTTCATCTTCATGCTCCTCCACCAGTCCGACAGGTTGCTGATCGGTCCATTGACCACACCCATTATGGAAACTTATGGAATTAATGAGGTGCAGATGGGCTATGTATTTTCGGGCGCATTACTTGTTTCAGCCATTCTATATCCAATCTGGGGGTATCTATATGATCGCTACGCTCGATCGAAATTATTAGCTTTGGCTTCATTCATCTGGGGTTCGACCACCTGGCTCAGCGCTATTGCGCCAAGCTATCGATTTTTTCTAGTCACTCGCGCTACGACCGGCATAGATGATTCCAGTTACCCGGGATTATATAGCCTGATTTCAGACTATTTCGGCCCGCAGGCAAGGGGAAAGATATACGGGTTGCTACAACTAACGCAACCCTTGGGTTATATGGCCGGCCTGATTGTGGCAACCTTGCTGAGCGGGACGCTGGGGTGGCGAGCTGTGTACTATATCACCGGATCTCTGGGACTGGTGGTCGCTTTGGTAATCTTCTTTGGCATCCAAGAAGCTGCCCGTGGTCGAAGCGAGCCTGAAATGGCTCATTTAGAAAATATTGGCATCTACCGCTTCGATAAGAAAATTGCCCTGGACTTATTTCGCAAACGCAGCTTGATCCTGCTCTTCCTGCAAGGTTTTGTCGGTGTTTTCCCGTGGAATGTGATCACCTATTGGTTCTTCCGCTATTTAGAAACAGAACGCAATTATAGTCAGGATTCGATCTTGACCACAATGGCACCCGCTGTGTTGGTATTAGCCCTGGGTTATTTCATTGGAGGTGCAGTCGGAGACTATTTTTTTAAACGGACACCGCGCGGTCGTGTCCTGGTCGCCACGGTTGGCGTATTGATGGGTGCCATCCTACTCACGCTCACCATGAACGTTCCCCTTGAAAACCAAGGACTCTTCATGGGCTTGCTGATCCTCACTGCCTTGTTTATCCCTTTCGCCTCAGCGAATGTCGTATCTACGGTTTATGACATCACATTGCCAGAAGTGCGTAGCACAGCTTTGGCGATTCAGTATTTTATTGAGAACGGTGGTGCAGCCCTGGCCCCATTGATGGCTGGCATCATCGCCATGAAGGCCTCTTTACACGCAGCAATCTTGATCATTTGTGTCTCGGCCTGGATCTTAGGCTCGGTTTTCCTGGGTCTTACCGCTTACCTGGTTCCGACCGACATCCGCACTCTGCGCAGGCAGATGCAGGAACGTGCCGAAATCGAGCACCAGCGTGCTGAGGCTGCACAGATCCCCACAACCAACTGAACGCTACCAGAAAGCGATTTGAAATCTATTTTACCGCTGGCATGGAAGAGCATGTCTGAAACCTCAATCATCCAGATCGACACATCCGATCGCCGGCAAGTCAAACAATTTCTCAATCTTCCCTTTCGCATCTATCGTGAAATCCCCCAGTGGGTACCTCCACTCGCCGGAGATGCTGCACGCATGCTAAATCAGCATCGTCATCCTTATTATCGACACTCTGAAGCGGCTTTTTTTATGGCTCTGGATAAAACCAGGCAGGTAGTTGGCCGCCTAGCGATCCTGAACAACCGCAATTACAATGCTTTCAACCAAAGCGCTACTGCTTTCTTCTACCTCTTCGAATGCCAGGATAACCCTGAGATCGCTCAAGGTTTATTCAACACAGCCTTTGAGTGGGCTCGCGCCCGGAAATTGAGGGAAATTAGAGGACCTAAGGGCTTTTCGGCCCTGGATGGGATGGGGTTGTTAATTAAGGGATTCGAGTACCGTCCAGCCTTCGGTATCCCGTATAACCCACCATACTATGTCAAAATGATAAAAACCGCGGGGTTTGAACCCGATGGGGATTTGGTATCCGGTTACTTACAGCGAGAGAATTATCAGCTACCTGAAAAAATCCTTCAAATTGCCGATCTCATTAAGGAAAGGCGTGGGTTGCACGTAGCGCGTTTTAAAACTCGCCGGGATCTCCGCGGGCTGGTCCCGCAATTGAAGGAACTTTACAATGCATCCCTCGGTGGAACAATGGGCAATGTCCCGCTAACCGACGAGGAAGTGCAAACCATCGCCAACCAGATGTTGTGGTTTGCTGATCCTGGCCTGATCAAAATTATCATGAAGGATGACCAGCCTGTAGGTTTCTTATTCGCCTATCCGGATATTTCAGCAGCAGTTCAAAAGACGGGCGGGCGATTGTTTCCCTTCGGTTGGCTAATAGTATGGCAAGAATTAGAACGCACCAAATGGCTCAACATCAACGGAGCAGGCATAATAGAGAAATATCGTGGCCTGGGTGGAACAGCCTTGTTGTTCACTGAACTATTCAAAACGGTCACTGAAAGCAGGTTTGAGCACGCCGACATCGTCCAAATTGGATTAGAAAATGATCGCATGCAGCGTGAGCTACGCGATCTCAGCATCGATTTTTACAAACTACATCGCTTGTACCATCGCACTCTGTAACTATTCACACACATCGCCTCACCCTCATAGATGCTTCACTACCCGATTCCTTGGGGATTGGCTTTTCGTATAGTTGGCTCGATATTGGTAAGGGAGACGCGCTCATTTCAAGAGGATGCGCATACCTGCATTGAGAAGCTACCAGCTCAGCTACAAGTCTTCGGTCAAGAGCATATCCCCTCGAGTGGACCGGGTTTGTTGACGATAAACCATTATTATCGCCTTGGTTTCCACGCATGGTGGTTGCCATTAGCTGTCAGCTCCCTGGTGCCTTCCAAGGTGCACTGGGTAATGACTGCCGCTTTGACCTTTCCGGGCCAACCTTATGCCAGTTTGCGTACCTGGGTTTCGCGACGAATCCTGGCGAAAATCGCTTGGGTTTACGATTTCTCGCCAATGCCAGCCATGCCTCCAGATCCCGAGCAAGTCTCTGACCGAGCTCAGGCTGTTCGCCAAATACTGGCATACATTCGGAAGACTCCCAATCCCCTTCTAGGCCTGGCACCGGAAGGATATGATAACCTTGCGGGGGGGTTAATGTGGCCTCCCAGTGGTGTTGGAAGGTTTATCTACCACCTGTCACGATATGGGCTGGAGATTTTCCCGATCGGCGTATATGAAAGTGAAACCTCTCTGTGTTTGAGATTTGGTGAGCCTTATCGATTGGATATCCAAGAAGGGGTTTCCCCAGACCAGCGCGATTGTTACGCTATCGAAGAAGTGATGCACCATATCGCGGCCTTGCTGCCCAGATCTTTAAGAGGAGTATTCAGTTAATTCCAGGAAACGTCCCATGACCCGAACATCTCTCCGTGAGCTTATTTACATGAACTCCTATTGGGTTGGTTTATCTTTCATGTGGAACGGCCTGCATCAACTAATCTTACCAGCAGTTTTGCTACACCTGGTACCAGAGACACAGAAAAATACATACTTGGGGTTACTTACTTTTATAGGGCTCGTCATCGCCACTATAATGCAACCGATCTCTGGAGCATTGAGTGACCGCTGGCATTCCAAATGGGGCCGTCGCCGGCCCTTGATCTTGATCGGCACTGCCTTCGATTACATATTCCTGGCGCTGCTTGGCTGGGCTGGTGGGTTAGGTTGGCTTACTTTGGGATATCTCGGCCTACAATTGAGCTCCAACCTCGCCCATGGCCCACTGCAAGGCTTGCTTCCCGACCGAGTGCCCAAAGATCAGCTGGGGCAAGCAAGTGGGCTTAAGAACCTGATGGATATGTCTGGATTGGTGATCGCCTCATTAGTCATTGGTAGATTACTCAGCCTAGACGAAAGCCAGCCAGTAACGACCATTGCACTCATTGGTCTTGTATTGGGGATTTGCGCGCTGGTTACTCTCTTGGGCGTTCGGGAACATCCTTCCACTATTCGGTCGACCGAAATCGTGGCTACTCCGCAATCTTCCCCTGAACCAATAAATCCCAAAGAGAAACGGCGTTATGCTTGGTTAATCGCCTCACGCTTCGCTTTTCTCATCGGTGTATACGATATACAGGCTTTTGCACAATATTACGTCCGGGATGTCCTCTCGCCTCCGAATCCAGTGAAATTAACCGGAGATCTAATGGCGGTAATCGCCCTATCATTGATTGCCTTTGCGGTAATCGGTGGCTGGTTGGGGGATCGGGTCGGGCACAAACGTGTGCTGATCCTCGCCAGCGCTATCGGCGCTTTGGGTTGTGTGCTTTTACTTTGGGCACGTACTCCTATGACCCTCCTGGCTTTTGGGAGCGTGCTTGGAGCTGGGACCGGCCTGTTCATCACGACCAATTGGGCTTTAGCCAATGCGCTTGCCCCCGTCGCTAAAGCGGGACAGTTCCTGGGCCTGACTAACCTGGCAACTGCCGGGGCTGGCGCCTTGGGCAGGCTGGCCGGGCCGCTGATCGATTTTTTCAACAACTCCCAGCCAGGTGCGAATTTGGGATATACCATGCTTTTTGTTTGGGGAGCACTGTGCCTGTTATTGAGCGCCTGGCTATTACGTTGGGTTCCATTAGCTCATTCTCTTGAAAAATAAGAACCGGCTTAAATGATTATCCCAAACCTTGATGACCCGCAACTCGGGTTCCTCTCTATCCAATCTAAGACCAAAAACCCGGCCCATTTTTCTTAGCGCATCTTGCGCACCTTCGACCTTTCGGCTAAGGTTGGAGGTCTCCAGAATCATCTGAGCCAGGTCATATAACACCTGTCGGGCTTTGAGCGTGTCCAGATCATCGTCCAATGCCGCGCTAAAAGCCGCCCAGGCCGGACTGGCATCGAGCGGTCTGCCGTCACCCCCCCCTGTTGTCACCGCTTCTTTGAGGGTTTGCGCGATCTGCTCAGCCTGGGTCAACTCACCCATGTCATGACTCCAAGTCTGCCGGTAATGATGCCCACCCAGGTAAAGCCGCAGCGTGTCGGGCGTGTAGGTATTCAGCAGATCGCGCACCATCACGAGGTTCCCCAGCGATTTACTCATTTTAGAGCCATCATGGTAAACCATTGCCGCGTGCATCCAATAGCGCACAAAAGGCTTTTTCCCTGAAATAGGCTCTACCTGGGCGATCTCGCATTCATGATGAGGGAAACACAGGTCGGCTCCACCGCTATGCACGTCGATGATCGGGCCCAGGATCTGGGTGGACATGGTTGAACATTCGATATGCCAACCCGGCCGGCCAGACCCCCACGGACTGTCCCAGGCTGGTTCCCCGGAGGATTGTGCCTGCCACAGCACGAAGTCGAGCGGGTTTCGTTTGCGAGGATCATCTGGTTTATTGCCGCGTTCGTTGGCGAGTGGCAGCATCTCGTCCCAGGAAAGTGCGCTCAATTTTCCGAACTCTGGCCAGGCATGGATATCAAAATAAACACTTCCACCGGATTCGTATGCCACTCCAGCCTTAAGGAGCCTTTCCACCCCAGCCACAATTTCTGGGATCACATCTGTTGCGCGCGGATAGTAATCGGGGGCTCGCACGTTGAGAGATTGCATATCCTGGATGAAATGCGCTGTCCAGCGGTTTCCCAATTCAAGCCAGTCCTCGCCGACTTCCCTGGCTTTGCGTAGAATATCATCATCGATGTCAGTGACATTCTGGACGTAGCGCACAGTCAAGCCACGCAACTCAAGGTAACGGATTAAGATATCAACCGAAGTATAGGTGAAAGCGTGTCCCAGATGTGTGGTGTCGTAGGGGGTGATGCCACAGGCATAGACATTTACTTCATCTCCAATAGATTCAAATATCTCGACGGTGCGGGAAAGAGTATTATAGAGTTTCACACGCCCACCTTGTTCAAAGGATATTGGGGATATTTTACCCCGATTGCGAATGCTGATAGAATCTATTAGTGTAAATCTTCAGCGAAAGGGTTCCTCCATGCCGAATTACATCGCCGCCATCGACCAGGGCACGACCAGCACCCGTTGCATGCTCTTTAATAAGAAAGGTCTTGTTGCTGGCTTTTCCCAGAAAGAACACCAACAGATATACCCCCAACCTGGGTGGGTGGAGCATGACCCATTGGAAATCTGGCAGCGTACAATGGAAGTCGTTCAGGAAGCTGTTACCCAGGCTAACATCCAGCCAGGAGACATCTCTGCTGTCGGTGTTACAAATCAGCGAGAAACAACAATCATTTGGGATAAGTCCACTGGCCGGCCATTCACAAACGCCATTGTCTGGCAAGATACACGTACCAAGGGTGTCTGCGACGCCCTGGCCCACGAGGGTGGGATCGACCGTTTCCGTAGCCAAGTGGGCTTACCCCTGGCGACGTACTTCTCTGGTCCGAAAATAAAATGGATGCTCGAGAATATCCCCACAGCCCGGAAAGCTGCCGAGAGCGGCGACGCCCTTTTCGGCAATATCGACACCTGGGTGATATGGTGGTTGACAGGCGGCCCAGATGGTGGTGCCCATGTTACCGATGTCACCAACGCCAGCCGCACCATGCTGATGAACCTGGAGACATTGGATTGGGATGCAGAAATAATCCGAATCCTCGGCATCCCGCGCCAGATTCTGCCGCACATCGTGCCTTCCAGCGATCCTGCGGTTTGGGGATTGACATTAGTCGAAGGTCCCTTTAATGCAAATATCCCGGTCTGCGGTGACCTCGGTGACCAGCAGGCTGCTCTAGTCGGCCAGGCTTGTTTTTCTCCCGGTGAAGGGAAAAACACCTATGGCACCGGGTGCTTCATGTTATTGAATACCGGGCCTGAGATCGTACCTTCCAAGAGTGGCCTGTTGACCACGCTGGCTTATAAGATCGGCGATTCCCCCGCCATTTACGCCCTGGAAGGATCGATCGCCATCACCGGAGCGCTTGTCCAATGGCTGCGGGATAACCTGGGTTTGATCCACACTTCCGCAGAAGTCGAGGAGCTTGCCCGCACCGTGGAGGACAATGGGGGCATTTATTTCGTTCCGGCTTTTTCGGGCTTGTTCGCGCCCCGCTGGCGTTCCGACGCGCGCGGCGTGATTGCCGGGCTGACGCGCTTCGCCAACAAAGGACACTTCGCCCGGGCTACGCTGGAAGCCACTGCCTACCAGACTCGAGAGGTATTAGATGCCATGCAAAATGACTCGGGGGTTGCATTAAAAGCGCTCAAAGTGGATGGGGGGATGGTATATAATGAATTGCTGATGCAGTTTCAGGCTGACATGCTCGGCGTGCCCGTTGTCAGGCCGGTAGTCGCCGAAACAACTGCCTTAGGTGCAGCTTACGCGGCCGGATTGGCAGTCGGATTCTGGAAGAACCTGGATGAACTGCGGAACAATTGGCAAATGGACAAGACCTGGCAACCCCAAATGCGCGTCGACACGCGAGAAAGGTTGTATCAGTGCTGGCTAAAGGCAGTCGATAAAACCTTGGGGTGGATTGACTAGATGAGAAAGATCGAGACTGAAATCCTTGTAATCGGTGGGGGAGCGACCGGGACCGGCACGATCCGCGATCTGGCGATGCGCGGATATAAAGCTATTTTAGTAGAAAAACGCGATTTCAGTCATGGTACCACAGGTCGTTACCATGGTTTGCTCCACAGCGGTGGACGCTACGTGGTCAAAGACCCATTAGCAGCAGCCGAATGCATCGCCGAAAACCAAATCCTGCGCCGGATTATGCCTCATTGCATCGAAGATACCGGCGGTTATTTCGTACTCACACCTTGGGATGATCCCAATTATGTCCCCGCTTTTCTTGAAGGTTGCTGGAGGGCTGGGATTCCAGTCAATGAAATAGCGATCAAACAGATGCTGCGCGCAGAACCATTGCTAAACACCGCCATTTTGCGCTGTTTTCACGTCCCAGATGCTGCGGCAGACTCTTTTCTGGCAACGGAGGCCAATGTCGCCTCAGCTCGCGCTTATGGTGCGCAGGTTTTTAACTACCTTGAAGTCCAGGAATTGAAACGAGTGGGGAACCGCGTCGTAGGAGTCCGATGTTACGACCTGGTTAAAGATGAGGCTGTCGAAATCGATGCTGATCTGGTGGTAAACGCCGCTGGGGCGTGGGCAGGGAAAATCGCCGGCACTGCCGGTATACATATTCAAATCATTCCCGGCAAAGGGACAATGGTGGCTATTAATCATCGTGTCCTGAACACTGTTGTCAACCGCTGTAAGATGCCAGCAGATGGCGATATTATCGTCCCGATCCATACGGTCGCTATTATCGGAACCACTGACGAACCTGTCGCTGACCCCGAGAATCTATTGATCGAGCCCTGGGAAGTTAGCCTGATGCTTGAGGAGGGGGAGAAACTCATCCCAGGCCTGAAGAATATGCGCATGCTGCGCGCCTGGGCAGGCGTACGACCGCTCTACAATGAAACAAAACCATCTACCACACGCGAGATCTCACGGGCATATGTTCTTCTTGACCATGAGGAACGCGATGGCCTCTCGGGTTTGATCACCATAACGAGCGGAAAATGGACGACATATCGTTTGATGGCAGAAGCTACGGTCGACCTGGTTGGTAAGAAATTAGGTGTCCAGCGTAGTTGTCGCACACACTCAGAAGCATTGCCTGGGGCTGAAAAAGGTTATTATCATCACTTAGGCGCACGGTTGGCGCAGATCGAAAAAGACGCGGCCTTTAATACCCTGGTTTGCGAATGTGAACTGGCGACACAAGCGGATATCATCACCGCCATCGTGGATAAGGAAGCTAAAACCCTGGACGATATCCGCCGCGATGCTCGCCTAGGGATGGGTCCATGCCAGGGTGGGTTCTGCACTTACCGGAGTGCTGGAATATTACAGGCAATCCGCCACCCGCCGGTTGAAGAAATCAACCTCGCCTTGCGCGATTTTCTCCAGGAACGATGGAAAGGGCTGCTATCTATCCTTTGGGGACAGCAATTACGCCAGGAACGTTTAGATGAGCTAATTTACTTAAATGTACTGAACGTCGATCATCTCCCTGCCTCGCGATCCTCTCGGCTTGCAGCGGAGGTTTATGCAATCCCAGAAGGATCTGGACGCATACCAGGGGAACCAAAACAAAGGACAAAATCCGAAGAACGGATGAATGAGATCGAGCATTTACCCTCCATCGCTGGTCAATCGCATTCTGACGTTCTCGTCATCGGAGCTGGCCTCTCTGGTTTGGTCGCTGCTTGGCAAGCGAGTGCGCGCGGTCGCAGCACTATTCTTATCACTCAGGGATGGGGAGCCACGCACTGGCACTCCGGGTGTATCGATGTGATTGGTTACCTCCCCAACGGAAACCAAGAGCCGGTCCAATCCCCAATAGAAGCCCTGGAGATATTTCTTCGAGAACACCCTGACCATCCTTACTCGAAAACAGGTTTAGAAACCTTGAATGAAGCGATTGCTTCCTTCAAATGGCTATGCGCAGATAACGACTATCCTTTACATGGTACATTGGAACACAATTGGCTGCTGCCATCCGCAGTGGGTGCCTTCCGTCCTTCTTGTCTGATCCCTGAAACGATGATCGCCGGCGATCTTCGGCGGCATGATCCAATGCTAATTGTCGGCTTTGATGGATTTCCAGATTTTTACCCCGGATTGATCGTCGAAAACCTGAAGGGTCAGGACATTCCTGCCAACGAGATTGTTTTAGATCTTCCCAGCCTGCGCAACCGCCGCTTTGTCCTGCCTTTAATCCTCGCCCGCCTCTTCGATACTGAAGAGTTCCGAGCCGAAGTCATTGCCGCTCTAAAACCAAAGTTAGGGGAGTGTGACAGAATAGGTTTCCCCGCAATCTTGGGACTGGAACGGTCAAAGGAGGCGAGGCAAGACCTGGAAATGCGATTGAACTGTCCGATATTTGAAATTCCCACCTTGCCTCCCTCGATCCCTGGGATTCGATTGCATAATCTTTTATTGAAGGTTATCCAAAAAAATGGTGGAACCGTCTACAACGGTATGCAAGCAACGGCGTATGAATCTGAAAACAGCCGCATTAATGGAGTCTGGAGCGAGGCTGCCTCCCGGCGAAAATACCATCCCGCCAAGAACTTTATCCTTGCCACAGGCGGCATTCTGGGCGGCGGAATCACTGGAAATCCAGATGGAAATGTACACGAAATGGTGTTAAATTTACCCCTCACTAGCCCAATCGAGCATCACGACTGGTTTAAACCACATTTTTTCGACCCGTTAGGTCACCCCATCTATCAGTCGGGTATCCCCGTTAATTCAATGTTGCAACCCTTAAATAACAGGGGCCAGGTCGTATTCACCAACCTTTTCGCAGCTGGAACTGCCCTCGCTGGTGGAGACTTTCTGCGCGAACGCTCCCTTGAGGGAATAGCCTTGACGACTGGTTTCAAAGTTGGAGAGATGATTGAATAACAAGGATATCTCCGCCAGCTTTCACCAGCATCCGGTCGAGCTGACTCTCGATCAGTGCATTAAATGTAATATTTGCATGACGAAATGCCCGGTCACGGGGGTTACCGATCTTTTCCCCGGACCTAAATATGAAGGTCCTCAAGCTGGCCGGTTCCGCATGCCTGCTGGTCCCTCGCCTGATAAATCGGTGGATTATTGTAGCGGGTGTCGAGTCTGCAATCTGGCATGTCCGACAGGAGTAAAGATCGCCGAGATCAATGCCCGTTCCCGCGCTCGCATGGTTGAACAAGGGAAATTTAATTTTCGCACCCGCTTGAGAAATAACATGATCGCCCGGTCTGAATTACTCGGCAAGCTTGGCCAACCGCTGTCTCCCTTGGCCAATGCCTTGCTTTCGAATCGTTTCCTCCGCCGGGGAATTGAAGCTGCCTTAGGGATCCATCAAGAAGCGCCTTTACCCCCCTTTGCGGATCAGCGCTTCTCGATCTGGTTCCACCGGCGTGCTCACACCTATTTATCTGAAAATAAGGTAGTTTATTTTCACGGATGTTCGACGGAATATTACGAGCCTCGCGTCGGGCAGGCTGCTGTGCAAGTCTTGGAAGCATTGGGCTTCGAAGTCATTGTCCCCTCCCAAAACTGCTGTGGCTTGCCATTGCTTTCCAACGGCGAATTTCCCGCAGCCCGGCGCTATCATGCCAGCAACCTTCGCCACTTAATCGAATTCGCCAAGCAAGGCATTCCTATCGTCGGTACCTCAACCAGTTGTACACTGACTCTAAAAGAAGAAGCGATTGAGTTACTCGACTTTGTTGATGGAGATGCACAACTGGTCGCCCGGAAGACTTTCGATATCAACGAGTTCATCTTATCCCATCATCGAAGTGAGTTGTTGAAGCAGCCTCTTGAACCGATCCCTTTCACCCTGGCTTACCATGCCCCATGTCAATATCGCGCTCACCGCTTGGGAAACCCCGCAGTGGAGGTTCTTCACTTGATCCCGGAGTTAAAGATCATTGAAAGCCAGTTCGATTGCTGCGGGATCGCCGGAACTTATGGTTACAAGAAGGAGAAATACCAGATAGCCATGGATATTGGCAGCCCACTCTTTAATTTTGTGCGCCAGGTGGGCGGGCCGCTTGTCATCTGTGACAGTGAAACCTGCCGCTGGCAGATCACCCATGGCACAGGTATTCCGGCCGTCCACCCAATTGAGTTATTAGCCGCCTCTCTCGCGATTAGAGCAAAAGGACTCTGGCAATAGTTCAATGAAACGTTGGAATGGTTGGGGTGAAGAAGAAATTACATACCCTCTACCTCCCTCGGCAGCTCGCTATCTAGAAGCCATCGTCGGAACGGGAGTACCTTCTCAGGATATACCCAGAGAGAATGTGCTGGATAATATACCTGCCTCGCGCCTGCTGTCTCACCCGCTAGTTTCGATCGACAAAGAAGATCGCCTTCGCCACGCGCGTGGTCAGAGTCTTCCCGATTGGGTTGCTTTACGCTCCGGTCAGATCGGGGTTTTCCCAGATGGAGTCGCCTACCCAAGGACGGAGCAGGAGGTGCATACCATCCTAAATTATGCCCGATCGAACCGCATGCGGGTGATCCCCTATGGCGGCGGCACCAGTGTCGTTGGACACATCAACCCACCCGCAGGTGAAGTCCCCTGCCTTACGATGGACCTTTCCAACTTGAACCGCCTGGTTTATCTGGACGAGACGAGCCGCCTGGCAACTTTCGAGGCTGGAGTACGCGGCCCCAGCCTCGAAGCTCAGCTGCAGGCGCGAGGCTATACTCTCGGGCACTTTCCCCAATCGTTTGAATTCTCCACCCTCGGAGGCTGGATCGCCACCCGATCCTGTGGTCAACAATCTTACTATTATGGGCGGATCGAGGATCTTTTCGCTGGTGGCCATTTGGAGATGCCTGATACCCACCTCGATATTTCCGTTTTCCCAGCTAGCGCAGCCGGACCCGACCTCCGCGAGCTGATATTGGGTTCAGAAGGACGTTTCGGGGTATTGACGCGCGCCACGATCCGCATCCGCCCGCTTCCCGAGGCTGAAGCATTCTTCGCCGTGTTCTTCCATGATATGGAAAGCGGTCTCAACGCAATAAAAGAAATCGTTCAGGCAGATCTGCCGATCTCGATGGTCCGCCTGAGCGATGCCATAGAAACCGAGACAACCCTGGCACTGGCAGGCAAACCAGATATGGTAAGCTGGGGTGGTCGCCTCTTGACCAGGTTAGGCTTCGGCTCAGGGCGATGTTTATTACTGTTTGGTGTTACCGGAAAAAAGAGGACAATTCACCGATTACGCAACAATACTCATACCATCGCTCGCAGCCACGGAGGCCTGCCAGTGGGCAAGCTGATCGGTGAACAGTGGCGTAAATCCAGGTTTCTAACTCCTTACTTGCGGAATACGCTCTGGGAACAAGGCTATGCGCTGGATACCTTAGAAACAGCTGTAGCTTGGTGCTCTATTTCCGAGACAGCTTCACGTATAAAGGAAGCGATCGTAGCGGCCAGCGCGCCATTGGGTAAAGAGGTGTTGGTATTTTCACATATCTCGAGCATTTACCGTGATGGTGCAAGTATCTATGTTACCTATCTATTCAGCCGTCAGGCTGATCCCGAGGAAACGCTCCATCGCTGGCAGGTTATGAAAAGCGCCGCAAGCCACGCGATTATCGCTCAAGGCGGTACCATCAGCCACCAACATGGAGTCGGCCGAGATCACCTTCCTTATCTGGAATCGGAGAAAGGTCGCCTTGGAATGGCGATCCTTGAATCAATTGGAAAAACCTGCGACCCGAGTGGGATGCTAAACCCGGGAGCATTGTTTGCATCAGACCAACGCCAAATGACCAAGGACGGAATTTAAAAACCTCGTCGTACGCGCTTCGTCATTCGTCGAACAATTGAGGTGTTTCATGTGGCAGCCAGGCTGGCGTGATCAAATATGGGACCAGCTCGATCAAAAGTGGGACTTAATTGTGATCGGGGGCGGCATAACTGGCGCAGGAATCCTGCGGGAAGCAACTCGGGCTGGAATTAAGACCTTGTTAGTTGAAGGGAACGATTTCTCCTCCGGCACCTCCAGTCGCTCTTCCAAATTGGTACACGGAGGTTTCCGATACCTAAAGAGCGGCCAGATCAAGTTAACGCTCATCTCAGTGCGCGAACGAGAGCGCTTGTTGCGCGAAGGACGCGGTCTGGTCATCCCGCTTGGCTTCTTGATGGCTAACTTTAAAACCGACCGCCTGCCTCCCTGGCTGTTCGGAGTCGGGTTGACAGTCTACGACATGCTGGCACTCAAGGGGGGTCATCGCTATTATGATTCATCCGGTATTCAGGAGCTCTGTCCACAACTCAACGACCAAGGATTATTAGGAGGCTACCGCTATTTCGACGCGGAAACCGACGACGCACGGTTGGTATTGCGCGTGATCCGAGAAGCTGTCCGTCAGGGAGGTTTGGCGCTGAATTACGCACGCGTGGAAGGTCTGATCCATTCGCCATCTGGTCGAGTTTGTGGCGTTCAATTGAGAGACATGGATCCTGACGCGGCTGGAAGGACAGCGGAGGTTGTATCTGGTGTAGTGGTTAACGCTACGGGCGCCTGGGCAAATGAACTCCGAGAGCTTGTTGCTATGCATAAAGATAATCCCCCAGGTGTCCAGCTTTCTCCAAGGCTCCGACATTTACGTGGTAGTCACCTGATCTTTCCCGAGTCAAAGCTTCCTTTAAACCGGGCTGTTTGTCTCTGGCATCCAGCCGATGGGCGACCCGTATTTGCCTTCCCCTGGGAGGGTGTGACCATCATTGGCACTACCGATGTCGACCACGGACGCGTAGTTCAGACCGATCCGAAAATCAGCCTGCCGGAGGCGGAGTACTTATTAGCAGTCGTCACCTACGCATTTCCTGGCTTGAATCTGACTCTTGACGATGTCCAGGGGACTTATTCAGGAATCCGGGCCGTACTCGACACAGGGAAAGCTGACCCATCCAAAGAATCGCGCGAGCATGTTTTATGGAAAGAAAACGGGATGTTAACCGTGACCGGAGGCAAGCTCACCACTTTTCGGTTAATGGCTCACGATACTTTAAGAGCTGCGCGCGCGATGCTCCCCGGTCAGCCGGTCTTCGACCCTCATTTCAGAGTGCTTGAGACTCCCCCAGCTGGTATCCTTGAAAGCGCCTCGTTAGATGCCGCGGCGCGTCTCCGGCTACTTGGTCGGTACGGAGCTGACGCACCTGAGTTGATTGCCGCTGCCGAGCCCGGGGAACTTCAAGCGATTGCCTCTTCCCCAGCCTTATGGGCGGAACTCCGCTGGGCCGCCCGGGCGGAGGGTGTCATCCATTTAGATGACTTATTATTGCGCCGAGTAAGGCTTGGATTGCTGCTCCCACAAGGAGGGCTTCCTTGCCTGGAATCCGTCCGCCGCATCGCCCAGCGTGAGTTGGGCTGGAATGAGCTCCGCTGGGAGCAAGAAGTTGAGAATTATGTGAGACTTTGGCAGGAGAGTTATTCTCTTAACTGTGTTTTGACATGACGATTCAATCTCTTTTGAGCCATTGGCGTTCCGAAGCGACCATTTCCGAGAACATCGTCGCCTGGCAGTCTTTTCCGGCTCGATCGGCGAGCTTTGTTCCTTACTCGCCAGGAATCCATCCAGCAATTGTCGCTGCTCTCCGCTTGCGGGGCTTCTCTCATCTTTACGCACATCAAGCCACTGCCTGGGAACAAGTTCAGGCTCGCCGGAATTTAGTGGTCGTGACGGGCACCGCCAGTGGTAAAACTTTGTGCTATAACCTTCCGGTTCTCGATCGTATGTTGAGTTATCCGGACGCCAGGGCTCTCTACCTTTTCCCTACAAAAGCCCTAGCGCAAGATCAGGTGGAAGAAATCCAGGATATCCTTTCTGGGATCAGTGTGGAAGACTATGGGCAAAAGGATCGCATTTCTCCATCCCCAGGACCATATCCCCTCTCCCCAATTTCCCCGTCGGTATACGATGGTGATACTCCCACCCGCGCGCGCCCAACCATCCGCGCCAATGCCAGGTTGATCATCACTAATCCAGACATGCTGCACACTGGTGTATTACCTCATCATACCCTTTGGGTAGATTTTCTCAAGAATCTTCAATTCGTGGTGATCGATGAAATGCACACATATCGCGGTGTTTTTGGCTCGCATGTTTCCAATGTAATTCGCCGGTTAAAGCGGGTTGCTGCCTTTTATGGCGCTAAACCACAGTTCATCCTGACTTCAGCCACAATCGCCAATCCGGTCGAGCTCGCTGAAAGACTGATCGAAGAATCGGTTATCCTGATCGACGAGGACGCCTCAGCCCGTGGTTCGCGTCACTTCTTGATCTATAATCCACCGATTGTCGATCGCGAACTCGGACTCCGGCGTAGTTCTATGATGGAAAGCGTGCGCTTGGTGGACGACCTGCTGAATTATGACCTCCAGACTATCGTTTTTGGGAGAGCACGCCGCACGGTCGAGCTGATCTTAATGTTATTAAGGCAACAATCTTCATCCTTGATCAAGAATACTCTATCAGATGCGAAAAGGAAAGGGGGAGTGCAAAAGAATAATCAGAACAACGAGATTGTAAGGGGATATCGCAGCGGGTACTTGCCAGGACAACGTCGGGAGATAGAACGTGGCCTCCGGCAAGGAAAAGTACGTACGGTGATCGCGACCAACGCTCTGGAACTGGGCATCGACATAGGCGGGATCGTGGCTTCTGTGCTGGTCGGTTATCCAGGCACAATCGCTTCGACGTGGCAGCAAGCCGGACGCGCAGGTCGCGGTAACGATACCTCGTTGTCGATTCTGGTAACGTCAGCCAGCCCGCTAGATCAGTTCCTCGCTCACCATCCGCAATACTTCTTTGAACGGTCGCCCGAACAAGCCCTGATTAACCCGGACAATCTATTGATCCTGCTGGCTCATCTGCGCTGCGCAACATTCGAGCTACCTTTCCGAAAAGGGGAAAACTTCGGTAGAGTGGCAAGTGAAACGGTCGAGCAGATTCTCGATCATTTAAGTTCCGAGGGTTTGCTCCATCACTCAGGAGAGAAGTATTTTTGGATGGCCGATCGCTATCCGTCTGAAGGCGTCTCCTTACGCAGCGCATCACCGGAACGAATCCTGCTCCAGCTCGCTCAACAAAATGTTTGGTTGACTATTGGCGAAGTGGACCTTGCCAGTGCCGCCTGGATGGTCCACCCCCAGGCTGTTTACCTCCATGAAGCGCAAACATATCTGGTAGATGACTTAGACCTTGATCACAAGGTCGCACATCTACACCTTGCTGAAGTTGATTACTATACCGAGCCAAGAACTGATACCTCGGTGCAACTCATAGAATTACAAGATCAATCCCAGACAAAAGGGGGGATAAAACAGCATGGAGAGATTTTGGTCACAACCCAAGTAACCGGATTTCGGAAAGTCAAATTTCTCACCCATGAGCAACTAGGGATGGGAGAACTAACCCTCCCACCGGCTCAGCTCCAGACCACCGCATACTGGCTTACTATAGGTGAGGAAACTATCGATCGGTTACGCGCTAAGGGGCTGTGGAAAAACGATCCCAACCAGTATGGCCCAACTTGGGCAATACAACGTGACCGTGCTCGCGCCCGCGACGGGTATCGCTGCCAGGTATGTGGTGCCGCTGAACAAGGACGAGCACACGATGTTCATCACAAAATTCCATTCCGTACATTCTCAACAACCGAAGAAGCTAACCAACTCAACCATCTCGTCACCCTCTGCCAAGCGTGCCATCATCGAGTTGAGAGCGCGGTCCGAATGCGCAGTGGCTTGGCAGGCTTGGCTTTTGTCTTGGGAAACCTGGCGCCGTTGTACCTGATGTGTGACATTCGCGATTTGGGGATCCATTCTGATCCCCAATCGATTCTTGCCGACGGGAATCCAACAGTCGTCTTGTATGATAAAGTTCCAGATGGGATTGGCTTCAGCGAGCGCTTATATGAGCTGCATGACGAGCTGTTTACACGCGCCGATGAGTTGGTCAAAGCCTGTGAGTGCGCAGATGGCTGTCCCTCCTGTGTAGGCCCGGCAGGCGAGAACGGGATCGGCGGGAAAATTGAGACTCTGGCGCTATTGACCGAAATGGTTTAACCTTATAATTATCTCTCAGGTTGACCAAGGAATGATAATCAATTCTCTTGGTCTTCCGTCTTTCGTCACAAACCAATAATCTGCAGGAATCTTTAATGACTTCTCTTTCCGATAAACTCAAATCCCTGGGTGTTCAGACCGGTGCCAAAGACATCCCACCCAGGAAAGAAAGGAACAGATACCTGATTGAACAGGTAATGGATGGTCGCTTCATAGAGACCCCATACGGCCAATCCTTTGTTGTCGAGAGCATCTTTAAGCAAGATTATCTTCAAGGGCAAACACCGCTATATTTATCTGCGCCTTTGCAAACCATCGCAGCCTGGATTGGCGATCCTCGTCTGGTTAACATGAGTCTCCAAACCATCATTTTTCTGGATACCGAGACATCTGGGTTAGCTGGAGGATCGGGAACCTATACCTTTTTAATCGGCGTAGGCCGCTTTCAAGCCGATGGCTTTTACCTGGCGCAATACTTCATGCGTGACCCAATCGAAGAACTTTCTCATCTCACTGCACTATTGGGTTTTCTGGGAAACTTCGAAGGTCTGGTAACTTTCAATGGAAAAGCGTTTGATATTCCCTTGTTGAACGCGCGCTTTATCTCCAATGGTGAAGTTCCCCCCTTTTTTTCTGCTGTCCATATTGATTTACTACCGTTAGCTCGCCGTCTCTGGCGGGATCGCCTTCCCAGCCGTACGCTCGGCTCTCTCGAAGAAAACATCCTGGGAGCACGGCGGACGCTTGAGGACATACCCGGTTGGTTAATTCCGACCCTTTATTTCGATTATTTACGAACTGGAGATGCCCGACCTTTAAAAAATGTCTTTTACCATAACGCCATGGATGTCCTCTCGATGGCAGCCCTGTTAAATCACATTGCGAACTCCCTCTCTAACCCACATCCAGATAATGTATCTCACGGAGTTGATTTAATTGCCATCGGTAAGCTGTTCGAGGAATTGGGTGACCTGGACACTGCCGTGCAATGCTATGCTCACGGATTGGCATGTGATATACCAGAGCACACGCGCGCCGAAGCTGTGCAGCGTTGGTCATTCTTGGAAAAACGCCGCCAAAACCTATCAGCGGCGGTGGAGATGTGGCTCGCTGCGGCCGGACGACAAGAAATTTATGCCCATATAGAACTCGCAAAATTATACGAACATCGCGTGCGAGATTACCATCAAGCGCTCCTATGGACGCAGGCCGCGCTCGAGGTGATCAATTCTCCCGAAATTCTTAGCATAGATTACCAGACCTTGCGACCGGAATTGGAACACCGGCAACAACGCTTACTAAGGAAAATAAACCCCTTAATCTCTGGCAAGTAACCAGGCCGCGTGCCCTCAGGTTGAAACATCTTGAGACGAATTCCCTGGTCCTTCGCGCCTCCTGACTCCCCGCCCCAACAATGGAAAAACTTTGTTAATGTCCAGATCGATGCGATTTGGCAACGTGCTGGCAACCCACATCAGTTTTGAGGGTGCCCTCCTGACCAGTGCTACAATAAGGTTGATTAGATTTGCTCTGTTCAAACTTGGAAAATATTAAGAACTATCTTGATTGACGGGACATTCGCAGGTTGATAAAATAACCGGTCAAGGTTGCATAACAGATATGATGAGTTCTTTGAAAAATCTTGGAGTACTGACGAGCGGAGGGGATGCCCCAGGCATGAATGCTGCGCTGCGTTCAGTGGTTCGCACCGCCTTAGGTCGGGGCCTCGAAGTTTATGCCATCTTCGAAGGTTACCAGGGAATGGTGGATGGTGGAGCCAACATCCGTCGAATGGACTGGGACTCTGTTGGTGGGATTCTCCACCTGGGGGGCACTGTGCTAGGTACCTCCCGTTCCGAAGAATTCCGCACTCGCGCCGGGCGATTAAAAGCTGCGAAGAATCTTCTTGACCATGGAATTGACAACCTGGTGGTTATCGGGGGTGATGGCAGCTTGACCGGTGCGTACATCTTCTATCAGGAATGGCCTGGGCTAGTAGAAGAGTTGGTCGATCAGAATCTTATCAATCCCGGACTGGCGGAACAACACCCTAAACTCACCATTGTTGGGCTTCCCGGTTCAATAGACAATGATTTAATTGGAACGGATATGTCCATCGGCACCGACACTGCGCTCCACCGCATCACAGAAGCCATCGATGCCATCAATAGCACCGCAGCTAGTCACCAACGCACATTTGTCGTCGAAACCATGGGTCGGCGCTGCGGGTATTTGGCCTTAATGAGCGCTATTGCTACAGGTGCAGATTGGGTGTTAATCCCTGAAAACCCGCCCAATATAGAAAATTGGGAAGATACCATGTGTAAATATCTGAAGGCTGGTCGAAAGGCCGGAAGGCGGGATACCTTTGTAGTTGTCGCAGAAGGCGCACAGGATCGACATGGCAATCCTATTACCAGCGATTACGTCAGAAATGTATTAAAGGAGAAATTAGAAGAAGAGGTACGCATAACCATTCTCGGCCACGTCCAAAGGGGAGGTGCACCGAGCGCCTTCGATCGCAATCTTGCGACACTCCTTGGTCATACCGCAGTTGAACAATTCTTATCAGCGGAAGCTACTAAGGAACCTCAGTTGATTGGATTGCGCGGAAACCGGATCACGCACACCCCTCTGGCGGAATGCCTCGAAAAAACCCGTGCCGTCTCCGAAGCGGTTACCGTTCATGATTACAGCCAGGCTATGACCTTGCGGGGCATTCATTTCCAGGAAGCTTTTCGTACTATCCGCACTCTGCTGCGCGCCCTACCACATCCCCCCGAACCTGGTCAAAAACGATTTCGCCTGGCGGTCATGCACGCTGGGGCACTCTCTCCTGGGATGAACACCGCGGTTCGGGTTGCTGTGAGATATGGTCTTGATCGCGGCCATATTCTGCTGGGGGTTCGCAATGGATTCCTGGGATTTGCCCTGGGGGAAATTGAAGAGATGAACTGGATGACTGTCAACGGTTGGGCACCGCGTGGAGGAGCAGAATTAGGCACCAATCGGACGGTCCCTGGCGATAGCGACTTGTACTCCTTGGCGCGCAACATCGAAGAACATCAGATCGATGGCCTCCTTATCATTGGAGGCTGGGACGCATATTCTGCGGCGTACCGCTTGTTATCCGAACGACCACACTTCCCGGCTTTCAATATTCCAATCGTATGTCTTCCGGCCTCCATTGACAATAACCTGCCAGGCACTGAACTGAGTGTAGGCGCAGACACAGCCTTAAACAATATTGTTTCAGCCGTAGACAAGATCAAGCAGTCGGCGGTCGCTCAGGAGCGGTGCTTTATTGTCGAGGTGATGGGACGATACTGCGGGTATCTCGCGTTAATGAGCGGTCTGGCGACTGGAGCCGAGCGGGTATACTTGCACGAAGAAGGCATTTCATTGTCCAATCTGCAAGTCGACCTGAAAAATCTGATCGCTGGGTTTAAGCAGGGCAAACGCTTGGGTCTGATCATACGCAATGAAAATGCTCATCCAATCTATACAACCGCTTTCATTCGATCCCTCTTTGAAGTCGAAGGGGGTGGGCTCTTCGATGTCCGTCAGGCAATATTGGGTCATCTGCAGCAAGGTGGAAACCCCTCACCATTTGACCGGAGTTTCGCCACTCGCCTGGCGACAAAATGCATCGATTATCTCATTCAGCAGGCCAGTCTTAATTCAAATAAAGGTGCATTCGTTGGATTACAGGGAAAAGAGACAAGTTTCCACGACCTGGAAGAATTCATCCGTATGTCCGATGAGTCGAACCAGCGGCCCAAGGATTTGTGGTGGTTGAGTTTGCGTCCCATTGCTGACGCGCTTGCTCAACTTAAATAGGCGTCCTTGGCAAGCAATCTCTGATTGGGCTCAGGTGAGCAGGTCTATAGGACCCTCAATATGGGAATAGACTCCCCCCGACGACTTTCACTTAAGGTAGCCCTTGGTAAATTGATAGGCATCTTAATCGACAAATATGATAAACATGTAGGCCATTGGCAACCGGATGTAGATAGCATCGAAATATCCGATGTACACCTGCACTTGCCTAGGCTCGCCCCAGAGTTCGAAGGGTATCGACTGGTCCAAATCAGCGACATCCATCTCGGGACCTGGATGAATAAAGCCAGTTTAGACATTGTTGTAGATAAAGTCAACCAGCTAACGCCAGATCTGGTTGCCATCACCGGTGATTTTGTCAGCTTCGCCGTCGAAGATTTTGCAAATGATCTGATCGGATCTTTGCGCAGGTTAACCCCGAAGGACGCTTGTGTCGCTATTTTAGGAAATCACGATTATTGGACCAATCCAAACATCATCCGTTGGGTATTAAACAAAAGCACAATAACCGACCTGAGCAACACCGTGTTTTCTATCCTACGTCAAGAAGCATGCCTTCATCTCGTCGGCATCGATGATTTTTTGATTAATCTCGACAAGTTGGGAAGGGTACTCGACCAATTGCCGGATGATGGAGCGGCGATCTTATTAGCTCATGAACCAGATTTTGCAGATGTCAGTGCAGCCAGCCGTCGGTTTGACTTACAACTATCAGGTCATACACATGGTGGGCAGATTGTTTTACCATTTTTAGGCAGACTGATCCTGCCCTCACGAGGGCAAAAGTATCCCTCGGGGCGCTATCTTATCAACGAGATGATCCTCTACACCAATCGCGGCTTAGGAACTACCTGGCTCCGATTCCGGTACAACTGTCCACCAGAGATCTCATTATTCACACTACACTCAACATAAATTATAAAATGCGATTTGCTGGTGAATTTCGCTGGAGTTAGTCTGCTGGATCTTTAACGTTGCTGCGTGAAGTGATATGTAGGTTCTGGGCGATTCGATGCTCCAGGCTTTGGGGCTGGATTGAATGATGATTGAACGTTCGAGTTTAGCGGTACAGCCCGGGATGGACGAGGATTATTCAGAACAGGAGGATTGACCCACCGTCTGTCTGAGCGTACCGGCAGTGATGGTTGTCCTGCGTTGGCCTGCGTAAACAGCCTTTCACCGGCTAAAGAAAATGTGCCAATGGTCAGCACCCGGATCAGCCACACCATGATCGCAACGAAGATTGGCACCACGCGCAACATAGTTTCTCGTTCGACGATGGCATTTCCTAATGTCTCATGATTCAACACAGCCAGGGAAACCCCCCACCAGGTTAGCATGGCGTTCATCGTCGCGGCGAGTAACCAGGCTCCGAACAAATACCATACTTCCGCTGGTTCATCGGAGCCCTGCTCTGGGGTAAAAAGGCGTGCAATTCCAGCAAAGTCGATCCCACAAAAGGCGATCGCCAGGATCGTCGCCCAGTGAATTCCAAGAAAATCGAGATCTCCTAGAAGATCGCGCAGGGCATAATCAGTAGTCGTGTAATTAAAGGCTTCAAAAGCCAGTAGCGCCGCAATGATCATCAAACCAAACATCAGCCCACGACGTAAGTTGATCCGTTGTAGGAAAATGTCTATCACATTAGCGAACATCTTCGGCCTCCTCTAACACATTAAAAAGGATTTCAGCCAGAATCGATTCTACTGCCGGATATAATATAGAACAATTGTTCTATTTTGTCAAGGGGGATTTTTCGAGCCAGAATGGCTTTCTCAAGATTGAGAATTGGCATTGCAAGCAGACCGCTTTTTGCCCGACGAAGCAATCTTTTTCCCTGCGAACGAAGTATAATCTCCCTTTCAAAAACTGGTTGTAATTCGTAGGCCAAGCAAAACATGGGAAGGACTATACGCTCAACGTACATCAGCGGGTAAGCAAAGCGGCAGCAGCGTCCCATAAATAAGGAGTAATTTATGTTACATGGTGGTGGTTGGTGGTCATTACTGAGCGCAGACGAGTCGAAGGGGAAAGCCCAGGTCGACCGGCAGCTTCTAATACGCGTATTAGCTTACGCACGACCCTACTGGCTCCTGGTTCTAATCGTCCTGGTGGTGATCGTGATCACCTCCCTGATCGAACTGATCCCACCTCTCCTTTACCGGGACTTGATCGATAATGTTATCCCAACACGCAATTTTAGCCGGTTAAATCTGCTAGCGCTCGGGATGATCGGTATCCCGTTGTTGAGTGGCTTAATCGGCGTTGCAGAGCGTTATTTTAGCGCGCGTGCGGGCGAGGGGATTATCTTTGATTTGCGCCAGGAAATGTACATCCATCTACAGCGTATGTCGCTTCGATTCTTTACCAATACGCGCTCGGGAGAGATCATTTCGCGCTTTAACAACGACGTGGTCGGCGCGCAAAACGCCATCACTGGCACCTTACCGGACATTGTAACCAACCTCGTCACCCTGGTATCAACTTTGGTAGTGATGATTTCCATTGAATGGCGTCTGGCGATCTTGTCCATCGCAGTCCTCCCCCTCTTCTTGCTCCCAGCCCGGCGGGTAGCTCATGTCTTGCGCGCCATCCGCCGCCGGGCGATGGAATACAATGCCGATCTGAGCAGCCTGATCAACGAGACGCTCAGCATCAACGGAGCGTTGCTGGTGAAAACCTTTGGCCGCCAACGGCAAGAGACGGCGCGCTTTCAGGAAATTAATGGCAAGGTGCGCGATATCGGAGTGCGCCGGGCATTGGTCGGCCGCTGGTTCTTCCTGGGCCTGGGTATATCTGGAGCGATTGGCACCGCCCTGATCTACTGGGCAGGAGGTTTTTTGGTACTCAAGGATGCCATCAGCGTGGGCACCATCGTCGCCTTCGCCGCTTATCTGGTGCGGTTGTATGGCCCAATCTCATCGCTGACCAACGTGCAGGTGGAATTTGCCACCTCGATGGTAAGCTTTGAACGCGTTTTCGAATACCTGGACTTGCCGTTAGAGATTCACGATCACCCAGGCGCTTATGAATTGAAACAAGTAGCTGGACGTGTATGTTTCGAGAACGTATCCTTCAGCTACCTGACCCATGACCAGCCAAATATCCTGGATAACAATGGTCGTAAAGCAACCGAATCTGAATTCGAAAAAGATGAAAACCACCCCCCTATTCCCACCCGTCGCTGGGCGCTGCGTGACCTGTCGTTCGAGGTCGAGCCTGGTCAGCTGGTTGCCCTGGTCGGTCAATCTGGAGCGGGTAAGACTACCGTAACCTACTTACTACCGCGGTTATATGACCCTACCGAAGGCAACATCACTCTGGATGGGATCGATTTACGGGGAGTGACTCTTGAATCCTTGCAGCAGCAAATCGGGGTAGTCACGCAGGAGAGTTATTTATTCCATGACACGGTGCGCGCAAACCTGCTCTATGCCCGTCCAGACGCCGCTCAATCCGAATTGGAGACAGCCTGCCGGGCAGCTTACATTCATGACTTCATTGCCAACCTGTCGAACGGGTACGAGACGGTTGTCGGTGAACGTGGCTATCGCTTGAGCGGTGGAGAGAAACAACGCCTGGCGATCGCCCGTGTCATCCTCAAGGACCCGCGCATATTAATCCTGGACGAGGCTACTTCTCATCTTGACTCGCAAAACGAAGCTTTGATCCAGGCGGCTCTTGGGCCGTTATTCACTGGCCGGACGAGTTTTGTTATCGCTCACCGCCTCTCCACAATATTGGCGGCGGATAAAATCATCGTCCTCGACCAGGGCCAGCTTGCCGAACAAGGCACGCATGCCGAACTCCTCAGCCAGGGCGGCTTATACGCCCAGCTGTACGAAACACAATTCAGGCCGGAAACAAACTGACGCCAGAAGCGCTCACAATGCCCTGCTCAACACTTCCTCCATCTCTGCGGGGGTGAGTTCGATCGGATTGCCCTTCGTGCTGCTGGCGACGGCGGATTTTGCTACAATCTCCGAGAAGTCGTTTGGAGTTACCCCGTATGTAGAAAGAGGCGGGATGTGCAACGCCTCTCCCAATTCCTGGACCCACGCCACACCAGCTTCTGCAGCGGCGCCTTCCCGCCCGGTCAAGACGCTTGCCAGCCTCTCATACTTCTGGAGAGTCCGCTTGTCAGTCCCTCGCTCCTTTAAAGCGCGCACGTTGATCGCCATTACCGGCGGCAAGAGGCGCGCGCAGATCGCCCCATGCGGACCATCATACATCCCACCCAATACACTGGCAACGCCGTGCACTGCGCCCAATTTGGCATTCGCCAGGGCCAAACCGCTGAAGAGACTGGCCAGCGCCATATCCTGGCGCGCTGCAGGGTCTTCGCCGTTTTGATAGGCGCGTAACAATGAGCGGGCGGCCCTGGTTATTCCGTCCAGGCAGAGCGTGTCGGTCAGGGGATTGGCTTTGTTTGATACGTACGGTTCGATCAGCTGCGTCAGGGCGTCCATCCCGGTGCTCGCCGTGACATGCGGCGGCATGCCATAGGTCAATTCAGGGTCCACCAGGGCGGCGCGGGCGAGGATGTAATTGCTTCGCAGGCTGACTTTAACCCGCTGTTCTGGCGCTCCGATCACTGCGTTGCGCGTGACTTCAGCTCCAGTTCCAGCCGTAGTTGGGATGGTGATCAATGGTAGCGAGGGTTTGGAGAAGGTTTTTCCTCGCCCAATCACCTCCAGGTAATCGTAAATATCCCCCTCATTGGCTGTCAGGATGGCGATAGCTTTGCTGGCATCCATGAC